>DXYS01000027.1 GCA_019415705.1 Bacteroidales bacterium
ATTATGTCTTTCTTGCCGAACTCTACGCGGCCTATGCCCGGCACATCCTTCAGCACCCTCAGCGCCTCGATAAGACCCGAGCGCGTCGAGCGCGGCAGGTCGATCTGGGTGACGTCGCCCGTGATTATCATCTTGGCGTTCATGCCCAAGCGGGTGAGAAACATCTTTATCTGATGCGTCGTGGTGTTCTGAGCCTCGTCGAGCACGATGACCGCGTCGTTCAATGTGCGTCCGCGCATAAATGCTAAGGGAGCGATCTGTATCACCTTCGTGTCCATATATTCGCGCAGCTTCACGGCGGGTATCATGTCTTCGAGCGCGTCATAGAGCGGCTGCAGATACGGGTCGATTTTATCTTTCATGTCTCCGGGCAGGAAACCGAGTTTTTCGCCGGCCTCGACAGCGGGGCGCGAGAGTATGATTTTGCGCACCTCGCGGTTTTTCAATGCTCTGACTGCAAGGGCTATGGCTACGTAAGTTTTGCCGGTGCCGGCGGGGCCGAGTGCGAAGGTCAGGTCGTTGTGTGTAAACTCTTCGACAAGTTTTTGCTGGTTGGGCGTGCGTCCGGAGATAGGCTTGCCGTTGATGCCGTAGATAATCACGTCATCACGTTTAAGCTCCTTGGGCGCCTCGCCTTTGACTACATCGAGTATGACGTCTTCGGTCATGGAGTTGTATTTCTCGGCGTGAGCCTCGAGATTTTTGACGGCCTGCTCAAACTCGGCCGTCTCGCTCTCCTCGCCGATGACTTTTATGACGTTGCCGCGGGCGGCGATGCGCAGTTTGGGGAAGAGGTTTTTGATCAGCTGCATGTTGCTGTTGTTGACGCCGTAGAATGTCACGGGGTCGACAGAGTCAATTATTATAATGCGTTCGATCATGTGATGATTTTTGCTGTATATATTTAGAACAATGTGTGCGGCCGGACAGTTCGGTCATCACTGTTTAGCGACTGGCCACCAGACCGCCGTCGATGAGATAGTGTGAGCCTGTGATAAACGACGCCGCGTCTGAGGCGAGGAAATAGACCAACTCGGCGACTTCGGCGGGGGTGCCGATGCGGCCGCGCGAGTAGAGGGCGTTCTCCTCGGCGTAGTATTCACTCACGGGTTTACCTGTCTTGGCCGAGAGGCGCTCGAAGATGCCGTCGACCATCGGTGTGTCGATAGTACCGGGGCATACGGCATTGACGCGTATGCCTTTGTCGGCGAGGTCAATGGCGAGGCTGCGTGTAATCTGTCCGAGGGCGCCTTTGGTCAGACCGTAGGCGAAGTTGGCGGCTTTGCCCACAAACCACTGGTCGGAGGCATTGATGACGATGCTGCCGCCGCCGCGGGCCACGATGGCCGGAGTGACTTCGCGCAGCGTGTTGAGGCTGCCGCATATGTTGACTGAGAGAATGAGGTCGAGCTCGTCGTCGTCGATGTCCAAAAGGGTGTTTTTGCGATGGACGGCGGCGTTGACAAAGAGCGAGTCGATGCCGCCGAATTTAACTACAGTGGCTGCCACGGCGTCGCGGAGTGTCTGACGGTCGCGGGTGTCGCCGACGGTAAAGAGCAGATGCTCTCTGAGGTCGGGGCTGAAAGATTCGATGAGGTTGCGGCCGGCCTCGGCGTTTGTGTCGTAAAAACTTACGGCCCAACCTGAGTCGATAAATTTGCTGACGGTTGCGGCTCCGATGCCGGTCGAGCCGCCGGTGATAAAGATTGTTTTCATTTACTGCTGTGAGTCAGTCGCTTCGGTTGTGCTGTCGTCGACATCGTCATATTTCTGGAAAAGGAAGTCGTTGTAGGGGAAACGTGCGATGTGTATCTCGCGGGCTTTCTCGTATATTTTTGCTTTGAGTTCGTCGATATTGATGCCTTTTTTTGCTGAGATGAAGACACAGTTGTCTTTCATGCGTGCCATCCATGATGCCTTTAGTTCGTCTAAGGGTATGTTGGCGCGGGTGCGCGGCGTCAGGTCGTCGGCGTCTTTGGGCACGTAGCTGAAGGCGTCAATCTTGTTGAACACAAGTATTATGGGTTTGTCGGCTCCGTCGCAGACTTCGCGCAGTGTTTTGTCGACGACTTCTATCTGCTCTTCGAAGTTCGGGTGTGAGATGTCGACTACGTGCACGAGCAGGTCGGCATCTCTAACCTCGTCGAGAGTTGATTTAAACGAGTCTACAAGGTGTGTCGGCAACTTGCGTATAAAGCCGACCGTGTCGGTCAGCAGAAACGGCAGGTTGTCGATGATGACTTTGCGCACGGTGGTGTCAAGCGTGGCGAAGAGCTTGTTCTCGGCGAAGACGTCGCTCTTGCTGAGCACGTTCATCAGCGTCGATTTGCCTACGTTGGTGTAGCCTACCAAGGCTACTCGCGTGAGTTTGCCGCGGTTTTTGCGCTGCATCGACTTCTGTTTGTCTATGGCGACGAGCTCGGCTTTTAGTCGTGATATTTTATCGAGGATTATACGGCGGTCGGTCTCAATCTGAGTCTCACCCGGTCCGCGCATGCCGATGCCGCCTCGCTGGCGCTCGAGGTGGGTCCACATGCGTGTCAGTCGCGGCAGCAGATACTGGTACTGTGCCAGCTCGACCTGCGTCTTGGCGTTGGCGGTCTGCGCGCGGCTGGCGAAGATGTCGAGGATGAGGCTCGTGCGGTCGAGTATCTTGACGCCGAGCTCGCGCTCGATGTTGGCTACCTGCTTGACGGTCAGGTCGTCGTCAAAGATGACCATGCCTATATCGTTTTCGTCGACGTATTGCTTGATTTCTTCGAGTTTACCTTTGCCGACGAAGGTGCGTGGATTGGGATAGTCTAATCGCTGCAGGAATGTACGCACGGTCTCGGCGCCGGCTGTGTCGGCGAGGAAGGCAAGTTCGGCGAGATATTCGTTGGCTTTGAGCTCACTCTGTGTCGGAGTGATAAGTCCGACGAGTATGGCGCGCTCCGAGCTCTCTTTTGATATGACGAGGTCTTTCATCTGATGTGTCTTAGTAATGAGGCAAAGATAGTTAACTTTAATGATATGTCAAAATAACGCGTCGTCCGATCCTGAAGTTTGTATGAGTGTATTTGCTGATATGTTGATTTGAAAGTGAATCGGCTGAAAAGTCTAACAAATTTCAATCAAATTTTTTAAAAATCATATGAAATGTTGTTTAAAATAACTTTTTATTATATATTTGCAGAAATTACTTCCTTATCTAATCTGAGCGCGGACCTGTCTGGGTAGGACGAGTCCGTGCGTTTTTTATAGGGGTAAGGTAGCTATTATAGCTAATATGGCTAACGTAGCTTTTATAATAGTAGAGACGGTTGCCGCGTATTATCGCGACAACCGTCTCAGCTATCAGATTATGTCTGCGGCGCAGCGTGTGTGCCGCAGTGTCGTGAAGATTAATCTTCGGGCTCAACACCCCACTGCTGGCGGGCCAGACGGCGGTAGTTGTTGTAACGCCAGCGGGCGTTCTCTTTGGCTGCGGCAAAGAGTTCGGCGGCTTCCTGAGGATATTGTTTCATCACTGATGCGTAACGCACTTCACCCTTGAGGAAGTCCTCGAATTTGTCCCAGTCGGGCTCTTTGCTGTCGAGGGTGAATGGATTCTTGCCTTCATTCTCGAGAGCGGGGTTGTAACGCCACAGGTGCCAGTAGCCGCACTCGACTGCGCGGGCCTCTTCGGCCTGTGCGTGTCCCATGCCGGCTTTGAGGCCGTGGTTGATACAGGGTGAGTAGGCGATGATGATTGACGGTCCGTCGTAAGCCTCGGCCTCGCGGATGGCCTTGAGGGTCTGAGCCTGATCGGCACCCATGGCGATCTGGGCGCAGTATACATAGCCGTATGTCGAAGCAATCAGACCGAGGTCTTTTTTGCGGACACGTTTGCCGGCAGCGGCAAATTTGGCGATGGCGCCGACAGGTGTGGCTTTCGAAGCCTGACCGCCTGTGTTAGAGTAAACCTCGGTGTCAAGGACGAGCACGTTGATGTTCTTGCCTGATGCGAGCACGTGGTCGAGACCGCCGAAGCCGATGTCGTAAGCGGCGCCGTCACCGGCGATAATCCACTGTGAGCGTGCGGCGATATAGCCCTTGAGCTCGATGATGCCTTTGCAGATATCGCAGCCACAGGCTTCGCAGAGCGGAACGAGCTTGTCGGCGACTTCGCGTGTGACGGCGGCGTTGTCGCGGTCGGCGAGCCACTGTGCGGCGAGAGCTTTGATTTCGTCAGAGCACTTGTCGCAGCTCTGGGCAGCTGTCATAAGACCGGCAAGACGCTCGCGCATCTGCTCGGTGGCTATCTTCATGCCAAGGCCGAACTCGGCGAAGTCCTCGAAGAGCGAGTTTGCCCATGCAGGACCGTGGCCGGCGGCATTGGTTGTGTAAGGTGTCGAGGGCACAGAGCCTGAGTAGATAGACGAGCAGCCGGTGGCGTTGGCTACCATCTCGTGGTCGCCGAAGAGCTGGCTGATGAGTTTCACATAAGGAGTTTCGCCGCAGCCTGAGCATGCGCCCGAGAACTCAAAGAGCGGTGTGGCGAACTGGCTGTTCTTGGGGTTGAGTTTGATGTCAACGAGTGACTGCTTGCTGGCGACTTTGGCCACGCAGTAATCCCACTCTTTCTGTACGTCTAACTGAGTCTCGAGAGGCTTCATGGCGAGAGCTTTCACGCCCTTCTTGCCGGGGCAGACGTCAACGCAGTTGCCGCAGCCGAGACAGTCGAGCACATCGACGGCCTGAATGAAGCGCATGCCGGTGAATGTCTTGCCGATAGCAGCAATGGTGTTGTCCTCGCCGAAGGGAGCGGCTGCCATTTCTGCGCCGTCGAGTACGAAAGGACGTATTGAGGCGTGGGGGCAGACATATGCACACTTGTTACACTGGATACAGTTCTCCTCGAGCCATTCGGGAACGAAGGCTGCAACGCCGCGTTTTTCATAAGCGGCTGTGCCCTGCTGCCATGTGCCGTCGGGGATTGCCTCAAAGTCAGATACTTTGAGCAGGTCGCCGTCCTGAGCATTGATGGGACGCACGATGCGGTTGATGAACTCGGGGTCGTTGTTGGCTGTCTGAGCGTCGTCTGCGAGCTGTGCCCAAGCCTTGTCGACGGGGAGCTGCTTGTACTCGCCGCCGCGGTCGACTGCGGCATAGTTCTTGTCAACGACATCCTGACCTTTCTTGCCGTAGCTCTTGACGATGAATTTCTTCATCTGCTCGACTGCGAGGTCGACGGGGATAACGCCTGTGATGCGGAAGAATGCGCTCTGGAGGATGGTGTTGGTGCGGTTGCCAAGACCGATTTCCTGAGCGATTTTGGTGGCGTTGATATAGTAGACGGTGATGTTATGCTCTGCGAAGTAGCGTTTAACCTTGTTGGGCAGGTTTTTGGCGAGTTCGTCGCCCTCCCAGATGGTGTTGAGCAGGAATGTGCCGCCGTCGCGGAGACCTCGTGTGACGTCATACATGTGGAGGTAGGCCTGTACGTGGCAAGCGACGAAATTAGGTGTGTTCACCAGATATGTCGAGCGGATGGGCTCGTCGCCGAAACGAAGGTGTGAGCAGGTGAAACCGCCTGATTTCTTCGAGTCGTAAGCGAAGTATGCCTGACAGTATTTGTTGGTGTTGTCACCGATGATTTTGACCGAGTTTTTGTTTGCACCGACTGTGCCGTCAGCGCCGAGGCCGTAGAATTTGGCTTCGAAGATTGACTCGCCGCCAAGTGCCATCTCCTCTTTCATCGGCAGCGATGTGAAGGTCACGTCGTCGACGATGCCCACTGTGAAGTGGTCTTTGGGCTGGGGCAGGGCGAGATTTTCGTAAACGCCGATAATCTGGGCCGGAGTGATATCTTTAGACGCAAGACCGTAGCGTCCGCCGACGATGACGGGGGCATTCTCTTTGCCGTAGAAGCACTCTTTGACGTCGAGGTAGAGAGGCTCGCCGTTGGCGCCGGGCTCTTTTGTGCGGTCAAGCACGGCGATGCGTTTTGCCGTGGCGGGCACTGCTGCGAGGAAGTGCTTGGCCGAGAAGGGGCGGTAAAGGTGAACGGATACCAAACCTACTTTCTCGCCGTTCTTGACCATGTGGTCGATGGCTTCCTGAGCGGCCTGTGTGACAGAGCCCATGGCGATGATGACGCGGTCGGCGTCGGCTGCGCCGTAGTAGTTGAACAGGTGATACTCGCGGCCGGTGATTTTAGAAATTTCGGTCATATAGTTCTCGACAATCTCGGGCACAGCGTCATAGTGGCGGTTGCATGCCTCGCGGTGCTGGAAAAATACGTCGCCGTTCTCGGCCATGCCGCGTGCGACGGGAGCGTCGGGGGTGAGAGCACGGTTGCGGAACTCGGCGAGAGCCTTGCGGTCGAGCAGCGGCTCGAGGTCTTCGATGTCTAACTGCTCGATTTTCTGAATCTCGTGAGATGTGCGGAATCCGTCAAAGAAATTGACAAAGGGCACACTCGATTTGATGGTCGAGAGATGAGCGACACCGGCAAGGTCCATGACTTCCTGCACCGACCCCTCGGCCAGCATGGCGAAACCTGTCTGACGGACAGACATTACGTCCTGATGGTCACCGAAGATGCTCAGCGCATGTGAGGCGATTGTACGTGCTGACACATGGAAGACGGTCGGCAGTAACTCGCCGGCGATTTTATACATATTTGGAATCATCAGCAACAGACCCTGCGAGGCAGTGTAGGTCGTTGTGAGAGCACCGGCCTGAAGAGAGCCGTGCACGGCGCCGGCGGCGCCGCCTTCTGACTGCATTTCCTGAACATGGACAGTTTCGCCGAAGATGTTTTTGCGGCCGGCGGCGGCCCACTCGTCAACATATTCAGCCATTGTCGATGACGGGGTGATGGGGTAGATGGCGGCTACCTCTGAGAACATGTAGCTCACATGGGCGGCTGCCTGATTGCCATCACAAGTCAAGAATTTCTTTTCTTTACTCATAATTTTGAATTAAGGTTTATTTGGACTTTTATGTTTTGACATTATGTAATTTTCCTGTCTGAAATATCATAGTTGCCAATTACGCGCGAAGTTACAAATTTTTTGGCGACCCGTAAAACAGCGTATGCGTTTTTATCAAAATTTCACTCTCAATCTGTCAATATGACACTGTCATCGTCTGCGGCATGATTTTATCAGCCACGGCAGCGTCAGCCCGAGATGGGCGCAGGCGGCGAGAGCCATGACTATGCCGAGACTGTAATGCCACAGCCCGAGACCATGGATTTTAACCGGCCGGCAGAGTTTCAGAGTGCCTGTTGCAAAAACGGCTATGAAAAGTATGGCAACGGTGTATGTGGCGAAGCCGAACCAGTGTTTGTGCCGCGAAAGGCTGCGCAGAGCGTTGCTGTAAATCCATGCATGGACAGCAAGACATATTGTCATAAGGTATCCGCAACAGTAGTGTACGGCCTTGATAATCGGCCGCGGCTCTATTATGTAACCGTGAGACTTGATGTGAAGTATTATACCGGTGATGACGACGGCTGCAAAAAGCAGGGTCAGGGTTGTGTCCAAATATCTTTTCTCCCGGCGGTTTAGAACGATTGCGGTCATTATAATATCTATAAGTTATAGTATAACAAAATGACGATTAGCTTGTTTAGAATAGATTGTCCGGGCAGATGATTTTTTCGGAGGCGGGGATTTTTGACAGGTCAAAAGCGGCGATAAGTTCGGCGGGGGTGGTCGGAGACCCGTCTCCGATACCGGCGATGTAGGCGATGCGGCCGATTAGTTCACGAGAGGTAAATCGCTCGCGCAAAGAAGCCATAGATAATGAGTTGTCGCGTTTGGAAAGCCGTATGCCGTCTTTGTTGCAGATTAAAGGCAGATGTGCGAAACGTGGCGCCGTATACCCGAGTAACTCATATATATAAATCTGCTGTGCGGCCGAGAGCAGCAGATCGGCTCCGCGCACCACTTCGCCTACGCCCATCGCAGCGTCGTCGACAACTACTGCAAGCTGGTATGCCCACGCGCCGTCGGCCCTTTGCACGATGAAATCGCCGCAGTCACGGGCGAGATTGATGCTCTGACGGCCGAAAACCGCGTCATCGAAGACTATGTCACGTTCGGGGACGTATAGACGCGTTGCGTAGGGCTTGTCTGTTTCTCGCCATGTGGTCGGCATCTCGGGCGGTCTGCAGCGGCCGCCGTATATGACACGGCCGTCTGACTGATGGGGAGCCTGTGTGGCGAGGATGTCGGCCCGGCGGCAGCGGCAGGCATACAGCAAGCCTTTGTCGCGCAGATATTCTAACGCCTCTGCGTAGTATGCCGAGCGACGGCTCTGGCTGTAAGGTCCGTGAGGCCCGCGGTCATCGACACCGCCTTCGTCAAAATCGAGTCCGAGCCATGCGAGGTCATCCTCAATACGGAGTGCGTGGTCGGCAGACGAGCGCTGCGGATCGAGGTCTTCGATGCGCAATATCCACGGCGCTCGGCGACTGCGTGCGGCAAGCCATGAAATCAGAGCCGTATAAACGTTGCCGAGATGCATGCGGCCTGTGGGCGACGGCGCAAAACGCCCTGCGAGGCAGATGTCAGTTCTGTAGTTTTTTTCGTTCACGGCCACAAAATTAGTTCTTAAAGTAATTTACGGCAAAAAAACTTTATGTGGCGTGAGAGTGTTAAAAATATGTTATTTAGCATTATTTTGCAGACTATTTCCTGTTTTGACCAATATGTTGGCTGGATTGGCTATCGTCTCACTATTCATTTTAAGTAACTTTGCAGCGGTTTAAAAGGCTTATACAGAGAGCCGGCCAAATTATGCTAACAAACACGTAATATAATCCATACATCATAAAAGTTTAATTATCAAAGCAATCATGAAGATTAATGTGCTTAACACAGCCTGTCTGACACTTGCAGCCGCTGCCACAATGACGTTTGTATCTTGCGGCGGACAACAGCAGGCCCCGCAGGCTCAGGCTCCCGCTATCGGAGTGGTGACAGTCGAGCCCACGACAAGCGAACTCAACAGCTCTTATCCTGCTACCGTAAAGGGAAAAACAGACATTGCAATCCGTCCGCAGGTGACCGGTTTCATAACAAAAGTACATGTCGACGAAGGTCAGCGTGTCCATAAAGGTCAGGTGCTTTTCACACTTGATCAAGTGCAGTTTCAGGCTGCCGTAGATCAGGCCGAGGCTGCCGTGAATGCCGCCCGTACGGCTGTCGCCACGGCAAAACTTACCGAGCAGAACAAGCGTATGCTTCTTGACAAAAATATTATAAGCGAATATGAATGGCAGATGGCTGCCAACTCGCTCTCTCAGGCACAGGCACAACTCTCTCAGGCACAGGCGGCACTGACCACTGCCCGCAAGAATCTCGCCTATACGGTTGTCACTTCGCCCAGTGACGGCGTCGTCGGCACGATACCCAACCGTGAGGGCTCGCTTGCATCGCCTTCGTCGGCTCAGCCTCTGACTACGGTCAGTGACAACTCCGAGGTCTATGCCTACTTCTCGCTCAATGAGAAAGATATACTCGAGCTTACAGACGGCGGCAAAGCCTCGCTGGTCGAGCGTATCGCTTCAATGCCCGCTGTGAAACTCCGTCTCGCCGACGGTCAGCTTTATCCTTTAGAGGGTAAGGTGGCCACTGTGTCAGGGGTTATCGAAGGCTCAACAGGCTCAGCCAGCGTACGTGCGTTATTTGACAATCCCAACGGCATGCTCCGCTCAGGCAATACAGGCACAGTCATCATCCCCCGTACGGATGAAGATGTATTGCTTATCCCGCAGAAAGCCACTTACGAGATACAGAATCTGCGTTATGTCTATACGGTCAATGACTCCAACAAGACTGTCAGCACACCTATCGAGGTCCTTCCTCTCAACGACGGCAAGAACTTTGTCGTGACCTCAGGTCTCAAGAGCGGCGACCGCGTTGTCGTCGAAGGTGTCGGCACAAAGGTGCGCGACGGCATAGTCATCAATCCTGTAGACAAGTCAGCCGGTAATGCAGCCGCCGCTGAAGGCGCCGCACAGTAACAAGGCTTGTCACCTCTCCTCCATCACACTTTTTATAAAAACATCATTTTCGCATTAAGAAATGAAACTCGATACTTTTATTAACAGACCTGTGCTGTCGACGGTGATTTCCATTTTCATCGTGTTGCTCGGTATCATCGGCCTCGTATCGCTGCCGGTGACCCAGTATCCTGACATCGCGCCTCCTACAATTTCGGTTACAACTACCTACACCGGCGCTAACGCACAGGCCGTGCTCAACTCTGTCATTGCCCCTCTCGAGGAGTCAATCAACGGCGCCGAGGGCATGACATATATGGAGTCGACAGCCACCAATACCGGATCGGCTACAATCAACGTCTATTTCGAGCAGGGCTTTGACCCGGATATGGCTGCTGTCGACGTGCAGAACCGTGTCGCCAAGGCCACAAACCTGCTGCCGGCTGAAGTCACCCGAGTCGGTGTACTGACACAGAAACGTCAGACTTCAATGCTCGTAGGTGTCGCTCTTATTGACGAGTCGGGACTCTATAACGAGGAGTTTCTCGACAACTATATGAAAATCAATATTATTCCCGAGCTGCAGCGTGTCTCGGGCGTCGGTGACGTGATGTCGTTCGGCGCAGATTACTCGATGCGTATATGGCTCAAGCCTGATGTGATGGCTCAGTATAACCTGATGCCATCGGATATATCGGCGGTTTTGGCCGAGCAGAACATCGAGGCCGCGCCGGGTGCGTTCGGAGAGCAGGGTGACCAGTCGTTCCAGTATATCATGCGCTACAAGGGTCGTCTGACTACCCCCGAGGAGTTCGGCGACATAGTCGTGCGTGCCTATTCGACAGGTGAGACCCTTTATCTAAAAGATGTCGCCGACATCGAGCTCGGACGTGTGACATACGGTTTCCACAACAAATCCAACGGAAGACCCGCTACCATGGCTATCGTCTTCCAGACGCCGGGCTCAAATGCCACACAAATTATCAACGACTGTCTTGCGCTTGTCGACAAACTTAAAAAGGATTTGCCTCAGGGGCTTGCGATGGATGTGCCGATGAACAACAACGAGTTCCTCTATGCGTCGATCAATAATGTAATCCATACACTCATCGAGGCTTTTATCCTTGTGTTCTTTGTGGTCTACGTTTTCCTTCAGGATTTCCGCTCGACACTTATTCCCGCCATCGCCATTCCGGTGGCACTTGTCGGTACATTCTTTGTGCTTAAACTCATCGGATTCTCACTTAATCTTATCACACTTTCGGCTCTGGTGCTTGCCATTGCGATTGTGGTCGATGACGCGATTGTGGTCGTCGAGGCCGTCCATGCCAAACTTGACGCCGGGTATCAGTCGGCGCGGCGTGCCTCTATTGACGCCATGAACGAGATTGCGGGCGCGCTTGTGTCAATTACGCTCGTCATGATGCTCGTGTTCATCCCCGTGTCATTCATGCCCGGCACATCGGGTGTGTTCTATCAGCAGTTCGGCATCACGATGGCTGTTGCCATCGGCTTCTCGGCTGTCAACGCCCTGACGCTCTCGCCGGCGCTCTGCGCCCTCTTCCTGAAACCTCATAAATCTGAGGATAATTCTACGCTCGGCGAGCGTATGGGCAAAGCCTATGCAGCCACCGGCGAGGTGATGAAACAGCGCTACGGTCGCCGTCTCAAACTTGATCTCCACCCCGGCATCACTATGGTGCTTCTTATCGCCACCATCACTTTCATGGTGCTCGGCTGGTACGGCTTCCACGAGCCGGTCAAAAACTTAATCGCTTGGCCTGTCGCCATCGTTGCCGTGCTCGGACTTTTCAGCAAGCGCTTCCATAAATCGTTTGAGAAAAATTTCGGTGCGATGCTTAATTGGTATAAGGGCCTTGCAAGTTTCTTTGCGGCACACAAGATAACATCATTCAGTATTGTCGCTGTCAGTGTCGGCGTGCTCGTCTGGCTTATGTCTACCACGCCTACGGCTATGGTGCCGAATGAGGATACCGGCGTCGTCTTCGCGATGGTCGACCTGCCTGCAGGCTCGTCACAGGAGCGTACGTCCGCCGTGCTCGACGAGGTCGACTCGCTTATCGCACAGGTCCCGGGTGTACGTGTCCGCCAGATGATTAACGGCTATAGCTTTATTGCCGGTCAGGGAGCTACCTACGGCACATTCATCATCAAGCTCCAGCCGTGGGACAAACGCGACCTCAGCTCCGACCAGATTATACAGCGTCTCTACGGTCTGACATCACAGGTCACGGACGGACGTATCATGATTTTCGCTCCGCCTATGATTACCGGTTATTCGGCAACCAACGGTTTCGAGCTCAAGATGCAGGACCGCACGGGCGGCGACATCAACGCTTTCTACGGCGTCGTGCAGGCCTTCCTCGGTCAGCTTAACGCTCAGCCTGAAATCCAGTCGGCCTACACGACCTTTAACCCGACCTTCCCGCAGTATATGGTCGATGTCGACGCCGCCAAGTGTAAACAGGCCGGCATCAGCCCGTCGACAATCCTGTCGACACTTCAGGGTTACTACGGCGGTATGTATGTGTCAAACTTCAACCGTTTCGGCAAGATTTACCGTGTCATGATGCAGGCTTCGCCCGAGGCGCGCGTGAGCCCCGAGACCCTTAACTCCATCAAGGTGCGTAACGGCTCGGAGATGGCATCAATCAGCAACTTCGTGTCGCTCAAACGTGTCTACGGCCCTGACCTGCTCAACCGTTTCAACATGTTTACGTCAATTTCGGTTTCAGGTCAGCCTAATCCCGGCTATTCGTCAGGCGAGGCCATTGCTGCCATCAATCGTGTGGCCGCCGAGACACTGCCTCAGGGCTACGGTTTTGAATTTGCCGGTATGACGCGTGAGGAGGCCTCTACATCAGGCAATGTCACAGCCATTATCTTCGGTCTGTGTCTGCTCTTCGTCTACCTGCTTCTCTCGGCTCAGTACGAAAGCTACCTGCTGCCGTTCGCGGTTATCCTTTCGGTACCTTTCGGTCTTATGGGAGCCTTCGTATTCGCTAAGATGTTCGGCATCAACAACAACATCTACCTGCAGATTGCGCTTATCATGCTTATCGGTCTGTTGGCCAAGAACGCCATTCTTATCGTTGAGTTCGCCATCGAGCGCCGTCGCACGGGTATGAGCGTGTTTAACTCGGCTATCGCCGGTGCGGCCGCCCGTCTGCGACCGATTCTGATGACCTCTCTCGCTATGGTAATCGGCCTTCTGCCTATGATGTTTGCCTCGGGTGTAGGTGCCAACGGTAACCGTGCGCTCGGCACGGGCTCTGTCGGCGGTATGCTTATCGGCATGATTCTGCAGGTGCTGATTGTGCCCGCGCTATATGTCGTCTTCGAGCTTATACAGGAGAAGTTCAAGCCTATCAAATGGAAAGATGAGGAAGCGGGCGGAAATATCGAGAACGAAATCGAACAGTATGCCCGTTAAGACCTCAATATCTTTAATACAAGTACAAATATGACACTTAATCGTCTTTCATTAATAGCCGGAGCCGTCGCAGCCTCAATGCTGCTCGGCGGCTGCGGCATCTACAAGAAATATGAGACGCCGACCACGACGCCGCTGACCGCTGCCTATGCCGAGGCACGTAAAGCATCCGCCGACTCGACGCTCTTCGGCAATCTGCTCTGGGAACAGGTGTTCACCGACCCTCTGCTCGCCGACCTGATTAACCGCGCGCTTGTCAACAATGTCAACCTTGACAACGCCCGTCTCAACGTCGACATAGCCCACGCACAACTCAAAGGCGCGCGTCTGGCCTACCTGCCGTCGGTTGCTCTTGCGCCAAACGGTGCGGGCGCGTCTTACGCCGGCAGCGATATCAGCTGGACATATCAGATACCCGCTCAGGTCAGCTGGGAGATTGATATATTCGGCAAACTTCTCAACAGCAAGCGTGGCGCAGCTGCGGTCTACGCCCAAAGCGAGGCTTATGCCCGCGCGGTGCGTTCGCAGATTATCTCGGCGGTTGCCAACACATATTACGGCATTGCCGCAGTAAACTCACAGCTCGAAATCTCGCGTTCGACAGCCGAGAGCTGGGGACGCAGTGTCGAGGTCATGAAAGACCTCAAGCTCGCCGGACGTGTGACCGAAGCCGCCGTCGTTCAGATGAGAGCAAATTATTACAGCGTATTGGCATCAATTACCGACCTCGAGGTGTCACTTGACAAACTGAACAACACAATGTCTCTGTTGCTCAACGAAATGCCTCAGAATTGGAATATCACGGCCACTCTTGACTTTGAGAAGCCTGAGATAATGCGTGCCGCAATACCTATGGCCGAGCTTGCCGCCCGTCCCGACGTCGAGGCCGCCGAGCAACAGCTCGCCTCTGCATATTATGCGACAGCTTCGGCCCGCGCAGCCTTCTATCCCGGTCTGGCCATCACGGCCAACGGCGGTTTCACAAACCTCCTCGGCTCGTTTATCAAGAATCCCGGCGACTGGTTCTATCAGCTTGCCGGCTCGCTGACCGCCCCCCTCTTCTCACGCGGACGCAACATTGCCAATCTTGAGGCTTCCAAAGCTCGTCAGCAGCAGGCCATGAATAACTTCGAGTACGCTATACTCAACGCTTCGGCCGAGGTGTCAGACGCTCTGACAGTCTACGAGAAAAGCGCCGAGAAAGAGCGTCTGCTCGTCAAGCAGGTAGCCGACCTTGAGAAATCGGTCGAATACACTGAGGACCTCCTCCGCTACTCGACCGGCACCTATCTCGAGGTGCTAACCGCCCAGCAGAGCCTGTTGAGCGCACGTATCTCGTTTGTGTCGAGCCGTCTGGCGCAGGCACAGGCGTTCATCAATCTCTATCAGGCACTCGGCGGCGGCCGTTAAGCAATCCTTAAATCAAAACCATAAACACTATGATTAGTCCGTTAGCCTACGTCGACGCTTCGGCCAAATTAGGTCAGAACGTCACAGTACATCCATTCGCTTACATCGACGCTAATGTCGAAATAGGCGACAACTGCGAGATAATGCCCTATGCAAGCATTATCCGCGGCACACGCATGGGCAAAAACAACAAGGTTTATCAAGGAGCCATTGTCGGCGCCGACCCGCAGGATTTCCGCTGGAAAGGCGAGGAAACCTACTGCTATATCGGCGACGATAACGTCATCCGCGAGCAGGTTATCATCAACCGCGGCATCAGGTCTGAGGGAGGTACACGCATCGGCGACAAGACCTTCATCATGGCCGAAGTGCATATCGGTCACGACACACATATCGTCGGACGCTCGGTAATCGGCAACGGTGCCACTATCGCCGGTGATGTCGAGATTGACGAGTGCTGCATCCTGTCGTCAAACGCTATTATCCACGAGAAATCGCATCTTGGCAAATACGTGCTCATCAAGGGCGGCACGCGCATCGGCTCTAATGTGCCTCCTTATGTTATTATCGCACACAACCCTGCCACCTACTATGGTGTCAACGCTGTCGTGATGCGTAAAATGGGGGAACTTTCAGAGGATGATATCGATATTGCCGCAAAGGCATACCGTCATGTCTATCAGTGTTCGACCACTGTCTTCAATGCGTTAAAACGCATCGAGGCCGACCTCGAGCCCAGCCCCGTGCGCGACGAGATACTTCGCTTTATCCGCGAAAACAAGCTGAAAATCGTCGCCGACAAATTTATCGACGATTAAATCAGCTTAAATAGCTATATCAACAGCAAAGGCCGCACCAAATGATGCGGCCTTTGCTGTTGATTGGCAGATAGTATTTTACATTGCAAATACGTTGAAGCCTCCGTCGACGACGGCGACCGTGCCGGTCACAAACTTGGAGGCGTCGCTCATAAGATAATGTATCGTGCCGCATAGCTCCTCGGGGCGTCCCATGCGGCCGAACGGAGTCTGACGGATGACATCCTGTCCGCGCTGTGTGTACGAGCCGTCAGGATTGGTCAACAACGTGCGGTTCTGCTCGGTCAGGAAAAAGCCCGGAGCTATGGCATTGACACGTATTCCTTCGCCGAATTTGCGGGCGCACTCCGTGGCCATGTAGGCCGTGAAATTTGATATGCCGGCTTTGGCGGCGGCATAGCCGCAGACACGTGTCAGCGGACGGAAAGCGGCCATCGACGAGAAGTTGATGATGGAGCCTCGGCCCTGCTTGACCATGGGCTTGAGGAAAATCTGTGTCGGGATGACAGTGCCGGTAAGGTTGAGGTTGAGTACCTTCTCAAACTGCACGGGGTCGAGGTCGAAAATCGTTTTGTCCGGTGGAATAGTCGCGCCCGGCATGTTGCCGCCGGCAGCGTTGAGCAGAGTGTCGACGCGGCCGTATTTGGCCACGATGGCGTCGCAGTTGGCCTGAACGGTGTCGGCGTCCATCACGTCGGTTTTCATGAATTCGATGGTGCCTGACGGATTCTCTGCGAGGATTTCGTCGACGATGGCTTTGCCTACGTCTTCTTTGCGGCCGAGGATGATAACGTGTGCGCCGTTGAAGGCAAGATACTTGGCGATTTCGCGACCGAGTATGCCGGTGCCGCCTGTGATAACGGTCACATTGTCTTTGATGTCAAAAAGATTTGTCATGATTTCTGAGAATTAACTGTTGCCATAATGCCGCTGACCATGCCTAAGGCGAGCATGCGGCCGTGGAATGAATAGCCTGCGTTGTAGCCCATTTTGTCGTCGCCGAGCATCAGCGGGGCATGGTCGACGCGCATAGGCACATCGGGGCGCTCGGTTTCGAAGGTGCGCACGACTTCAATCAGGCGTGGATCCAAGTGTGACGACTCCTTGAAGTCGCCGTTGGGCATCACGTGGCAGATGCGTGCATGGACAAAGTGTGTGCGCGAGGCATATTTTTTGGCGAGCGCGGGCACATCGTTCTGAGCGCCTCCGCTGAGCGAGCCGGCGCAGAATGTCAGACCGTTGTGTGGATTGGGCACGGCGTCCAAGAAGGCCTGTATGTCGGCGTCGCATGTGACTATGCGCGGCAGACCGAGGATTGCCATAGGGGGGTCGTCGGGGTGGACACACATGTTGATGTCATATTCGTCGCAGACGGGCATGATGGCGTTGAGGAAGTAGGCCATGTTTTCGCGCAGTTTGTCGGCGTCGATGCCTTTGTAGAAGTCGAGCAGTGCGCGGAATTTCTCAACCGGCTTGAGGTCGTTCTCAGAGATGTTGCCGTTGACAAAGCCCTGTGTCTTGACGATGATGTTGTCGACCAAGCGGCGCTCGCCCTCGGCGTCCATGCGCGGGGCCACTTCCTCTCGCATGCGGCGCAGTGTCTCCTCGTCATAGTCGTTCTCGGCGCCGGGGCGTTTGAGGATGTTGATGTCAAAGTAGGCAAACTCGGCGCGGTTGAAGTATAGATTTGTCGTGCCGTCGGGGTTGGGGTAGTCAAGGTCAGTGCGCGCCCAGTCGAGCACGGGCATGAAGTTGTAGCAGATGGTCTTGACGCCGGCTTTGCCTAGATTGGCGAGGCTGACCTTGTATTTCTCAATCAGCTCGTCGCGGTCCGCACCGCCGTATTTTATTGATTCCGAGACGGGAAGGCTTTCTACGACCGACCAACGCAGCCCGCGGTCTTCGATAAATTTTTTCATTTTCATCACTTCCTCATAGCTCCATATCTCGCCGTTGGGGATGTGATGCAGGGCTGTCACGATGCCCTCGACGCCTATCTGACGGAGCATCTCGAGGGTGATTTTATCGTTGGGTCCGAACCAACGCCATGTTTTTTCCATAAATGATGAGTTATAGTGTCTTAAACTTGTTGCAAAGTTAATTGTCAGCCGCCGATTATGCAAATATCAGACCAACGGCAGTCGCGAAGCCTTGAGTTCGGCTATCAGACGGCGCTCCTCGCCTCCGCAGTAGCGGTTGCAGAGCTGATGGAAAGCGGCCGAGTGATTCATCTCCGAGAGGTGGGCGAGCTCGTGATATATAATGTAGTCGCGCAGTCGCGGCGGCAGATACACAAGCGCGTAACTGAGCGCTATAATGCCGTGTGAGTTGCAGTGGCCGAGCACTCGCACACCGTTTGTTAACTCCCAGCCTGTCGGGCGTCGTCCGACCTTTTCGGCGAGCTCTCTGGCCCGGGGCAAAATAATGTTGGGCGCCATGAATTTAGCTATCGCACGCATGGCGTTGCTGATTGCCTTTACGGTTTGGCGCGAGGCGATGTCTGTTTCTGAAGCAAGGCGTATCTCGAATGTGCGTCGGTCGCTCTGGCGTATTGTTACGTTACGTCCGTAGCCGTCGAGACCGGTGATGCGCACCGTGAGGTCGCCGAAATCCATCGTCTGGCTGAATTCATATAGGCGCTCAGTCGGCCGAATTCGCTGGATGTCGGGTAACATACGGCGAAGTGCGTCGTTAAAGTCACATTCAGCCATGCCCGGAGGCACTGTCAGACTCAGACCGTCGCCGAGCCAGCGGGCAATCAGGCGTCGGGCTGAGGCGCGGACAACGTATCTTACCGTCCCCAATATTTCATGGTTTATTGTACCCGAGCCGGTGATATATGCTTTGTTTCGTGATGCCACGGCCTTACTTACTGCTCTATGCCCCAGTGAAGTTTGCCGCGCAGGGTGTCAATGAAGTTTGAGTCGTCCAATCTGAGCAGTTCGACCTCGAACGGCGCGCGCCGGAGTCTGACCTCGGTGCCGGTCTCTAAGGCGCAGCTGCGGCCGTCTAAGGTCAGACGGAAGTGAGCGCTGCGTGCCGACGGGATGATGGTCAGCTCTGATTTGTCGCTGATTATCAGCGGTCTCATCGAGAGACTGTGGGCCGCGATAGGCGATACGGCCCAGACCGGCACTTGAGGCTGTATTATAGGACCGCCTACAGACAGATTATAGGCTGTGCTGCCGGTCGGTGTTGCCACGATAAGACCGTCGGCGCGATAGTCGGCGAGCTGGCGTGAGTCGAGCAGGGTGAGGGCGTCAATCATCGACGCGCTGTCGTCTTTTGAAACAGTGACCTCGTTAAGCGCATAGGGCCAGATTTCCAAATGCGGGCTGACGACTTCTATAAGACCGCGTCGTTCGGTTACAAAACGGCCCTCGCGCAGCATGTCGGGCAGTGAGTCGAGTCGGTCGACGGGCAATGCGGTCAGATAGCCGAGATGACCGGTGTTGACTCCGATGACAGGCAGCGAACGGCAGCCAATCCACATGGCGCAGCGCAGAAATGTGCCGTCGCCTCCGATGCTGACGGCGTAGTCGGCCGTTAAGTCTGACGAATCTGTCACGCGGCGCACGGCCCCTAAGGCCGGCAGCATGACCGCGCGTAACATTTTGTATAATTTGGGGTGCATGACCACCTCGATGCCGGCCTCGGAGAGTCGGCGCATGAAACGTTCGATTTGAGGCAGGTGGTCTTCCTGACGTCGCGAGCCGTAAATTGCTAATTTCATGTGCGTGTTTTTATGGTTGGAAGAGAGGGCGTTTATACATCAAGATAACGGAGCAACTCGTCAATGCGTTCGCGCAGACGGCTGTCATCGGCCTCGGTGTCGTCGGAGGTCTCAAAACTGATGACTTCATAGCCGTAACGCTCGAGCGAACGGCCGACGGCAGCGCCGCTGCGTCGGTTGACTCTGAGGTTGACAAGCAAATCGAAGTCTCCCGACGGGTCAGTCTGCGTGTTGAGGTTGAGCAGGTGCGCGTCACAGTCTTCGACCGCACGGGCTATGCGCGAGGCCGAATAGTCGCTGCGGCGGCAACCTATGAGCAGCCGGCTTGATCCTTCGGGAGCCGGGTAAAGCTCGTCGATTTGACAGGTTTTGAAATCTTTTGGCTCCAAATCTTTCCTAATCTTATATTTTCTGACTATTTTTGCAGATAAATTTGCAACCGTAAATTTACTAATATTTCTGTAACAGACCAAGCATTAAGCATCAATTAATAATCAGCTATCATTGCCAAGTAACAACCGTAATGACCAATCTGAGTGTTAATATCAATAAAATAGCTACTTTACGCAATGCCCGCGGCGGCAATAACCCTTGTGTCGAGCGTGTCGCCACTGACTGCGAGAGTTTCGGCGCCGACGGCATCACCGTTCATCCACGTCCCGACGAGCGGCATATACGCCACTCTGATGTCTTCAGGATTCGTCCGCTTCTGCACGCCGAGTTCAACATGGAGGGCTATCCTTCTGACGATTTCATAGACCTTGTGCTCAAGGCACGCCCCGAGCAGGTTACTTTGGTGCCCGACGCCCCCGATGCGCTGACATCGTCAGCCGGATGGGATGTGGAGGCTCATTTTGACTTCCTGAGCGGAGTGGTCGACAGATTCAAGGAAGCCGGCATCCGCACGTCGATTTTCGTAGCTCCCGATGCATCGGCAATCGCCGCTGCTGCGCGCACAGGCGCTGACCGCGTCGAGTTATATACGAAGCCATACGCAGACCTTTACCCTACAGATCCCGAATCTGCTGTCGCGCCCTACGCCGAGGCAAGCCGGGTGGCTCACAATCACGGCCTCGGTGTCAATGCCGGCCACGATCTTGACCTTAATAACCTCGCATGGTTTAAACAGCATGTGCCGTATTTAGACGAAGTCTCGATTGGTCATGCACTCATCTGTGACGCCTTATATTTGGGCCTCGCGGAAACAATACGCCGGTATAAGGCGGCTTTAAGATAAAATATTCAAGCATCTCATAGATTAACAAACACTCACAATGTCAATCTTACTCCAAGCACCTTTAACAACGGCTGTCGCTGACACTCTCAGTCAGACGGCCGCTGCGGCTGTCGCTCTTGTTGAGAGCGCCGGCGCCACAGCCGACACAGTATCCTCTCTTAATCCGGCTGAAATGACGGCCGCCGCAGAGCCACAGGCGATGTCGCTCTGGGAGCTTTGTCTCGAGGGCGGATGGATTATGATTCCGCTCGCCCTGCTGGCTCTTATCAGCATCTATATTTTCATCGAGCGTGCTATAGTCATATTCAAGGCCTCTAAATTAGACGACAGCTTCATGAAGCGTATCAAAGACTATATCCACGAAGGCGAGATAGAGTCGGCGCTTAATCTCTGCCGCGGCAACGGCTCGCCGTATGCGCGTCTTATCGCCAAAGGCATCAGCCGTATCGGCCGTCCGATGAACGATGTGCTCGTCGCTATCGAGAACACCGGCAATCTTGAGGTCGCCGCTCTTAACAAAGGGCTGCCATGGCTGGCCACGACAGCGGCCGGCGCTCCCATGATTGGCTTTCTCGGTACGGTAATCGGCATGGTGCAGGCATTTTTCGCTATAGCATCACAGGGCAACGCAGCTTCAATCGGCGACTTTGCCGGAGGCATCTATACGGCTCTCGTGACAACTGTCGCCGGTCTGATTGTCGGCATTATCGCTCTCTTTGCCTACAATTACCTCGTTGCCCGCATCAATAAGGTGATGAATCTCATGGAGGCACGCACCATGGACTTCATGGACCTCCTCAACGAGCCTGCTCAATAAACCCTTGAAGACATGGCACTCAAACGTCAGCAAGACATGATGGCTACATTCTCGATGGCATCGATGACCGATGTTATCTTCCTGCTGCTTGTCTTCTTCCTCGTGACATCGACATTCATTTTCCCGACAGCGCTCGATATCAATCTCCCCGAAAGCGCCGAGCAGACACCGGCCAAACCGTCGACACGCGTCTTTGTCGACCCCGCCGGCAACTATTTTGTCAGCTATGCCGACTCAGAGCTGCAGCCGGTAGAGTCAGAGCATCTCGGCGAGTTTCTGACAGTCATCTCTCAGCGTGACTCTGTCGGCGGCATCGCCGTTTATGCCGATGTGGCCGTGCCTTACGGCAAAGTAGTCGAAGTGCTGAATATCGGCGCCGCCAACAATCTTAAAATGGTACTTGCCACAAAACCGTTATCCGGAGCATCGCCTGACCCTCAGACAGTTGTCGCCGCCGATAACGGTGAGGCCGGTAACGTAAAATAAAATGATGCAACGTCCACGCATATATGCAGCCATCGGCACAGTGCTTGTCGCAGCCATAGTCATCATATGGATGGCGTGTGACACACTGACTGTCACTCCGCGTGACCGCGAGTGGCCTCCGCGCCACGACAGCGAGATAATGCTTGATGACGAGTATGCCGAGCTGCTTGATTTGCCGATGTCGCCTGACAGGGCTCAGACAGACCCGTCGCCGGCCTATAACGAGACGCCTGCCGACAATAACGCCGAGGCTGCCCCCGAGACCGGTATGGACGTTGTCGACCGCGGAGAGCCGGCCGAGGCTCCAAAGACCGTGTCGTCAGAGCGTCCGTCGCCTGTCAAAACCGAAAAGAAAGACAAAAAGCCCGAAAAAACGGGGCCGTCGGCTGCCGAACTCAAGAAACAACAGGAGCAGGAAGAAGCACGCCGAAAGGCTACAAATCAGACACGCAATGCGTTTCGCAACACCGGCCGCAACAATGCCGACAACCGCGGACGCGACGAAGGTAACGCCGGCTCTCCCAAAGGCAGCTCGTCGGTCAATGGACACGGCACAGGCAACGTGGGCGGCGGATGGTCGATGCCCCGCTACAACAGTGTGCCCAGCTCTGTTACCGGCTCCGTAGTAATGATGGTAAAGATAGACCGTAGCGGACGTGTCAAATCTGTGACTTTTCAGGGCGGAGACGCCCCGGCAGCCACAGACCGCCGTGTGCGCGAGGCTGTCGAGCGTGAGGTACGGTCACGCACATTCACCCGCTCCGACGACAACGCTCCCGAAGAGTCAACAGCCTATATCACCTACCGCTTCAGGTAAGCTCACGTAACCTTATTTTACTAATCGTCGTCATCGTCGTGGTGGCGGCGATTATGTTTTCTGTGTTTATACCAGTCTTTTGCGACATCGCGGCGATATTTGCGGAAATGTTTGTCGCTTTTGTGGTGATGAGAGTGTGACGGACGCAGGAACTGAGGTCCGTAGTTGTGATAGTGTATCACTTCGACGCGGCGCGGTGGCTCGTGGTGGTGACGGTGGTGATGCCCGTGGTAGTAGACCGGCACCTCATAAAAAGTCGGATAGTTGTTGACATTGAATGAAACGCCCTCGCTCCCGAATGTAAATGAGAAGTTCGGACCGTCTGCCATAAGGGCGATGGGAGAGGTGAGGGCGGCCGATATTGTCAGTGTCAGACAGAGTCTTTGCAGTCTATGATTCATAATCTTATCGCATTTGGTTGATGTTACGGAGCTGCTCTGTTGCATACGCTCCTGATTATTTTACAATTTCAGTCAGACAAAAGTTCATGTCGGTCATAGCCTGCCGCGCGATATAAACAATGCTTGCAAATCAGAGAGAACTTCACTACTTTTGTAGTTGTTATAAACTTATCTATCCGACAGACATGGACAGCGTCAGAATCAAAATAATAAACTCCTCTTCAAATCCTCTGCCGGCCTATGGCTCGGAGCATGCCGCAGGCATGGACGTGCGCGCGTGGCTGCCCGACGGCCCGCTCAGAGTCGCCCCTATGGAGCGTGTGCTTGTCCCGACCGGCCTGAGGGTCGAATTGCCCGAGGGCTATGAGATGCAGCTCAGACCGCGCAGCGGTCTCGCCCTGCGATCAGGCATAACGTTAGCCAACAGTCCCGGCACGGTGGACGCTGACTATCGCGGAGAAATCGGCATCATAGTCATCAATCTCTCACACGATACTTTCGAAATCAACGACGGAGACCGTATCTGTCAGATGGTCGTCACACGCTATAGCCGTGTTGCCTGGGACTGCGCCGATGTGCTTTCTGACACGGAGCGCGGTGAAGGCGGATTCGGTCATACAGGTGTATCCTGATAAAAGTCATGCCACAATGAAACACTCGTCGCTATATTTGCTGTTGCTTTTGATTGTCGCCGCTTTTGCCGGTGCAGGATCAATGCGCTCGGAGCGACGGGGATGGGACCGCGTGGCTGCCGACCGCAAAGCCGCTTATCTCTACCTGCAGAGTCTTGATGCATTTATCAATGAGAACTACGGCCTCTACGGAGAGTTGCTTACGCGCGCTTATCGCATAGACCCGTCAGATCCCGAGCTGCGTTCGCGCTACGGCGAGTGGCTGCTGCTGACGCGTGCCGATGACTCGGCCATGGTTGACCGAGGGTTTGAAATGATGCTCGAAAGCTACAGCCGGCGCCCGGAGGATTATTATGAGGCTGTTCAGCTGATCAATCTGACTAATAATTTCCGGCGGTTTGACGATCAGTCGCGTGTTGTCGAGCTGATGCACAAGGCTTATCCTGACCGTAACGAGGTGACGCTGCAGCTTGCCAAGAATTATGTGTTCCGTGCCATGCGTGGTGACACGGCGGCTTCACGTCGCGCTATCGCGATGTTTGACAGTCTTGAGACAGCCTTGGGTAAATCATCTCAGATAAGTGCGTTCAAGATACAGACATGGCTTGCCAAGGGTGATACAGCCTCTGTGATTGAAGAGCTGAACAGCCTCGCCGCATCATCGCCGGCCGACCCTATGACGGCCATAGATGTCAGCCGTTTTTACAATGCCATCAACCGGCCGGACTCGACTGCGGCATACCTTGACCGCGCATGCCGGCTTGACTCTACAAACGGCATGGCGATACTTCTCAGGGCAAATTTCTATAAAGAGCGCGGCGACAGTGCCACGTTCGAGCGTGAAGTAATAAAAGCAATCCGTTCTACAGACCTTGACGTCGAGACCAAGCTGCAGCTTATGGGCTCGACGGTGATGAATCTGCCGGATGACAGCATCACACGCAGCCGCACGAACGAGCTTTTTGAAACACTGCTGGATGTAAATCCCGGTGAATATGAGATACATCAGCTCTATGGCTACTGGTTGGCAAAGAACGCCGATTATGCCCGGGCAGCCGAGCAGGCCGGTTATGCGATAGCTCTTGACGGGCGTCATCCCGGAGACTGGCAGACTATGGCACGCATGCAAATTAGCGCCGGAGATACGATTGGCGCCGAACAGACCATGTCGCGCGCAGCAGTCCGTTTTGCCGATGATTTGGAGACACGCCGTCTGCATGCGGTCATAATCTCGATTCTCGGCAAACCGGCCGAGGCCGCAGCCTCGCTCGAGGGTTTTGATGTCTCAAAGATTGAGACGCCTGATGAACGCTCGCAGTTTGAATCGTTGCGCGGTGACCTGTTCTATCAGGCCGGTAAGGCTGACAGCGCGTTTGAGGCTTATCGTAAGGCGATTGACTACAATCCGTTGAATTATATGGCGCTCAACAATATAGCGTATTATTACGCCGAAGCCGATACATTGCTTGGCGAGGCAGAGAAATATGCGGCGCGCGCCGTAGGCCATGAGTCTGATAATCCTACGTTTATTGATACTTACGCGTGGGTCTTCTTCAAAAAGAAAAATTATGGCGACGCCAAGACACAGATTGACCGGGCGATAGACTGCCTTAACTTTAAGAATGAGGCGGAAGAGATTGACGCGCAGCTTGCTGCCGGCGACACGGTCACTTCAGACACGGTGACGGTAGACAACATCGAGATAGCCGTCCCCGAAAACGTTACCGGCGACGCCGAGGTTGTAGAGGAGGTCGTCGAAGAGACAGAGACCGGTAATTCTGATATCTACGAGCACGCCGGCGATATCTATTTTATGTATGGCGACACGATTTCAGCCGTCAACTTTTGGCAGAAAGCCCTCGGTTTTGACGATATCGAGGCTGACGCGCGCCGCAGACTCGAAAACAAAATCAAGCACCGGCGCATAACCGGCGATTAACACAATCCATAATTCGACAATGACATTCCCCCGATCCTTATCACTCATATCTCTTGCGGCAGCTGCCGCGCTCGTCCTGCTTCTCGGCTCATGCCGCGGAGCCAAAGGCACAGTTGATACATCCGTTCCCGCCACAGTCGGCTCAGACGAGCCGGCATATATCAACAAGCCGTCAGACGTCTCGCCTGACATGCTTTTCGATGCCATGTGCGGCTCATACGGGCAGTGGACCGATTTTTCGGCTCCCGTAAAAATAACGCTGCGTCAGCCGCGCAGCCTTAATGTGTCGGGTCGTCTTACGATGGTGCGCGACCGCGAGATACAGATTTCACTTCGTGTCTTCGGCATGGAAGTCGGAGGCCTTTACGCCGATACTGACAGCATCTATGTGTTTGAGAAACTCAACCGCTCGATGATGGCTGCCTCTATGGCGCGTCTGACCGAGGCGACGGGGCTCACGCTCGGTGACTTGCAGGAACTGCTGCTCGGACGCTGCTGCTATCCGGGCCGTGGAACGCTCGACGCCTCGGCGTCAAAACTGTTCAATATCAGCGCCGATCCTGACGGCATCTATATTATAGAGCCTCGTCAGAAACGCGCCGGAGGCGACTGGGCCTATAGCGCCGTTGTCGTTGACGGCATACGTCCCGAGATGGTGCTTGGCGCTGTCGCCGTTACCGTCGGACAGGCAGAGGGTACATGCAGCTACGCCTCTCCGTTACTGACCGCAGCAGGCCCCGCATCGCCCAAGGCAGAGATGCTTGCCTCGCTGAGCGGCAAGAAACTTGAGGCTTCGATGGATATAAATTTGCTCAAAGCCGATTGGAACAGCGGGCGCACCCCATCGGGCCGCATCCCTCAGGGCTACGACCGCATATCGCTCGAAGCCCTCACCAAAATGCTTAAAAGATAACATCCGCCGTTAGCCGTCATGTCACGTTTTTTGCTCCTTTTGATTGCTTTTCTGCTCGCCGCCGCTCCACAGACCGACGCGCAGCGGCGTCGCGGCACGCGATCGTCGAAGACTGTCAAGCAGGAGCGTATGGCTACGGCCGGCGAGATCTCGCGCACCAAAAAACGTATTGGTCAAAACACCGCCGAGACCCGGCGTCAACTCAACCGTTTGGCCTCGCTCAACGCCGACATCGAACGTGAGAGCGCACGCATCGACAGTCTCAATGCACGCATAGCTGTAATCGACGCACGCATCAGCGTTTTAGACGACTCCGTGACGGTCATCGATAAAAATCTGACGGCATTACGGACGGCTTTTGCCGACAATCTTGTGCAGATGCGTTCACGACGGCGCGCGATGTCTGATATGGCATTTATTTTCTCGTCGCATAGTTTTACCGAAGCATACAAGCGCTACAGATATATGCGCGAGCTTGAGCGCTGGCAGAAAGACAAGTCTGTCGAAATAGCGTCGCTCGGTGAGCAGCTAAAGGCAAAGCGTGCCGAGGCCGCCGAGATGCGTTCGCGTCAGGCTGCCACGCTCGCGCAGTTACAGGCGGCGCAGAAAAAACTCAAAAGCGGTAAAGACGATACCGAAAGGCTCGTCAAAGATCTCAAGCGTCAGGGCTCGTCGCTTAAGAAAGCGCTGAACGAGAAACAGAGTCAGCTAAAGCGTCTTGACGATGAGCTCGACCGCATCATAGCCGAGGAGGCGAGAGCCGCCGAGGAGGCACGCCGTCGTGAGGAGGCCCGTAAAGCCGAAGAAGCACGCAAAGCAGCTGAGGCACGTAAGGCTGAAGAGGCCAGACTCGCTGCCGAAAATCAGAAGAAACAGGACAAAGGGAAGTCTGGCCAAAGCAAACCCGCCAAGGAGGACAAGAAACAACCGGCTGCCAAGCCTCAGCCTGACCGTCCGGTCAAGCCGGCTCCGACACTCACGGCCTCTGATGACAACCGTCGTCTGAGCGGCTCGTTTGCCGCCAACAAAGGACGTCTTTTAGTTCCTGTAACCGGACGTTATGCCATCACGGCGCATTTCGGTCGCAGCAGTCATCCCGGCCTGAGCAACATTCAGGTCAATAACAGCGGCATCGACATCGAGACCTCCGCAGGCTCGTCGGCACGCGCCTCGTTTGACGGAGAAGTGTCATCTGTTTTCAGAGTCGGAGGCTATCACAACGTCGTGATGCTCCGTCATGGTGAATATCTGACGGTCTATGCCGGCATAGACCGTCTTGCGGTCAAAAAAGGCGATAAAGTCAAGGCCGGGCAGACGCTTGGCACCATCTATAGCGATCCTGATGACGGAGGGCGCTGTCTGCTCCACTTTGAGATACGACGCGAGCGTGAGAAACTCAATCCCGAGGACTGGATTAAATAACGACGTGTCATGTGTGCGCGTAAGACATCGACTCTGACACTGCGAGTGCTGAAGGCCACAGGCCTGTTGGGCTCCGCGCAGGTTGTAAATATTCTGACAGCCATATTGCGCACAAAGTTTGTGGCCGTCTGGCTCGGTCCGGCCGGCGTCGGTCTCAACTCGCTGCTTAATACCAATATAAGTCTGATTTCGACTGCCACGCAGTTAAATCTTCGCGACAGTTCTGTGCGCGAGATTGCGTCGGTCGGCGATTCTGGACGAGATATGACGATTGCAGTCATAAGGCGCACATGTCTGCTCTTGGGCGTTTGCGGCATGTTTCTGACGGCTCTGCTGTCGCCGTTGCTTAGTCTTATCAGTTTTAAAAATTATGATTACACCCTGTCATTCGTGTGGCTGTCACCGGTGATGGTGTTTACCGCCTACAGTGCCGGCGAGTTTGCCGTCATGCAGGCTGTGGGACGGCTGAAACAACTTGCACGCACGACCGCAGTATCGGCTTTAGCGGCAACGGTCATCGCCGTCCCGTTATTCTATTATTATCGGCTTGCCGCCATTGTACCGGTGATTCTCCTATATGTCTCCGCGACGGCCTTTTTTTGCCGGCTCTGGCGTGTCAGAACTGACAGTAAGCCGAATGTCACGTTAAGAGACATCATCTCACACGGACGCCGTGCCATCGTCCTCGGCATTTACATGACTGTGTCTATGCTGATGACCAATGTCGGACAGTTTGTTCTTGCGGTATACATCAACCGCACCGGCTCGCTTGGCGGTTATGGTGTATATCAGGCCGGTTTCACGTTGGTCAACAGTTATGTCGGCATATTCTTTACGGCGCTCAGTCTCGAGTATTATCCACGTCTGGCGCAGTATGCCGGGCGTCCGTATATATGCCGCGGCCTGATGTCGCATGAGTTGAGTCTCATAGTCAGGATACTGTGTCCTTTAGTGGTCGCTTTTATTTTCTGTTCTGACTGGATAGTGAGACTCCTTTACAGCTCGCGTTTCGGCGATGTACTGCCATACGTCGACTACGCCATAATCGGAGCACTGTTCCGAGGCGTTTCATTGTGTTTCGCTCTGCGCATACTTGCCGAGGGTGACGGCCGCGCCTACATTTTCACAGAGACATCGAGCGTCATAGTCGGCCTCGTGCTTAACATCCTCGGCTTTCATTTCTATTCCTACGGCGGCCTCGGCTTCTCCTATGTTCTGTGGTATGGCTTCTATGCCTTACTCACATGGGCGGTCTGCCGCCGTCGCTACGGCCTTCGCCTCAACGCCTCCTTCCTCGTCCTTCTCCTCTGCTCCATAGCATTAGGCTTCGCCGCCTTGGCAATCAAAAAGCTGATATTTTGAATAGCTTTATGATAGTGTTTGTCATAGGGAATATAAATGCACGATTTTTTTGCTGAATACGCTGTATGTCAGCAAAAAATATATAAATTTGCTTAGTGGCATAAAGCTTATCATAATCAATGGCAAAAATCACAGTACAAAATACCGAAATAGCAGTTGTAAAATACAACGAGGAAGATTATATCAGTTTAACTGACATGGCTCGCAGCCAAATGCAGGAGCATATAATCTTCCGTTGGTTGAGCCTTAAAAGTACCATAGAGTATCTCGGAGAATGGGAAATGCTCTATAACCCCGATTTTAATTGTACCGAATTCGGTACAATTAAAAATGCCGCAGGAAGCAACAACTTTGTGCTATCAGTAAAAACGTGGCTTGAACGGACAAATGCCATAGGTATACGTTCAAAAGCCGGTCGTTATGGCGGAACATACGCACACCGGGATATAGCTTACCATTTCGGAATGTGGATAAGCCCCAAATTTCAGTTATTGCTCGTAAAAGAGTATCAGCGGTTAAAGGCAGAGGAACAGCGCTTGATAGGGTGGTCGGCGAAACGTGAACTGTCGAAAATCAACTACCGCATACACACCGACGCGATAAAGCATAATCTTATCCCTGCAGAGGTTACAGCGGCACAGTCGAGCATCATCTACGCCAATGAAGCCGATGTGCTCAACGTGGCGATGTTTGGTGTTACGGCAAAGCAATGGCGCGACGCTCACCCTGAACTGAAAGGCAATATACGCGATTATGCCTCAATCAACGAGCTTATATGCCTGTCGAACATGGAAAACCTCAATGCGGTTTTCATCGAGCAGGGGATGACGCAGAGTGAGCGGCTTGTAAAACTGAATCAAATCGCTATCCATCAGATGAGCGTGTTGGAAAGCGTCGACAACGATAGAAAGTTATTGAAATAAAGCATTAGCAGAAGATATTGGGCCACTTTGTAATTTGCGGCCTTATCGGTGGGCATTATTATATTCTCGGGGTTATTGTGACTGGAATCCTTAAATAGTTTTAGTTTGTTATATAATTGCTGACCGGATAAATAAACAACGGCGGCCGCGTTTATTATGAATGCGGCCGCTGCTGTTTATGTCATTGTGCGTCTTATCTGACGCTGACTTTATGCGTGCCTGACGGGGTGACAATCAGGTAGATGCCTGCCGAGGGCAGCGTCATTGTCGCTGTGCCCGACTCGTCGGTGTGGCTCGTGGCGACTATGCGGCCGGTGATGTCGGTCGCGCTGACAATGGCACCGGCATTACCGATATAAGTGACGCTCAGACCATCGGTAATAACTCTGCCGTTATTATCGACACTTACAGACTCTACACCCGAATATTCGCCGAGTTTGACAGCCATATTCTCAGAGTAGGGTGCGCGGCGGCCGTTGGCGTCGGCAGCAGTCACGCGGTAGCTGTACTCGTCGATGCCGTCAAGCAGACGGTCGACACGATGAGATGTGTTGAGGCCTGTCGACAAATTGTCGTAGTCGGGTAACACGACTATGCCTGAGCCGTTTGTAGAGATTTTGATGTCATCGAGGGCGAGATTGCCTGTAGCTTTGGTGTAAATAAAGCGTAGAGCCTTGACTCCGGCGGGCAGATTGTCGATGTTTTCGGTCGTTGATTTATCTTTGCCCGGGATATACTTGTATATTTCTACCCATGACGAGCCCACACGGCCTTCGACAGTCAGATAACTGCTGGATGTACCCATGCCTTTTGCCCAGAATGAGAAAGATGTGATGTCATTTTCAAAATCAGGTGATGTGAGGGTCGCATTGTTTGTTTCAAATTTGAGCGATGGAGCGGCCTCTCCGTAATTGCCTGCAGTGGTGTAGCCTGTGACAGACGAGCTTGAGAATGTCCAGCCTTCGGGCAGCGCGACGTTCTTGCCGCCGAATCCGCCGGCCGACTCAAAGGGTACGTAACTGGTTTTGACCACGCCGCCTTTGCGCAGGGCCTCGACAGTCAAGAAGTACTCGCGGGCACCCTCGACCGGATTCCATTTGGCCACAAAGTGGCTGAGGCTGATTTCTGACGGTTTCAGAACTTCAGGGGTGGCTACATCGCAGCGTCCGCCGGCAACATTAAAGGTCACCACGCCGTTGTCGGCTGTAATGTCGGTCACAGGCAGCCCGAGTGATTTTCCGGCCCATGTCAGCATCGACGGTCTGGTCGTGTCAGTGAAAGATGTATAGTTGCCGTCGTTGCCGGGATATGCGTAATCTGCAAGGGCCCGGTAGTAAGCGTCGTAGTCTATGTAGCTGTTGTTGACGATGAAATCATAGACGCTTACAAAGTCCTTGCAAGCCTTCTCGAGCTCGACATATTGGTGGGCTATATTATTGTTGACAGAGTTGGTGCGCCATGCCGAGTAGTTGTAGTCAATATGCCAGATGAGCATGCCGCTGCCGGGCAGATATTTGTCCCAGCCGGTCTGCTGACGGTTTTCGAGAAGGAAAAATTCGTTTTTGCTGACGGGTATCAGACAGGCCTCGTTATTGTCGAGGATAGAGTTGAGTGTGACCGATTCGGAGGCTGTTACGACAATGGGGTCAATCCAGCCGAGTGCGTTGCGCTCATAGGCCGAGTAGGTCGGAGGCGTGCGGCCGTTGTTATTGTACGGGCCTTGGTCCATCACGTCCCATGCGCCGGGTGTCCACTCGCCGTTGTTGCTGGTGTCATAAAGGTCGGGCAGCCCGAGCACGTGCGAGAACTCATGTATGAATGTGCCTACGCCGTCAGGTGAGATTTCGTTGTTGTCGGAGACCTCGAGCTCGTTTGAACAGGCATATTTGTTGATTTTCACACCGTCGAGCGTGCAGCTCAGACCGGCCGAGTTAAGTTCCCACTGGTGGGGCCACACAGAGTCATCCACATCAGACGATGCTTCGCCGTAGCCGGCGTAGAATACAAAGACATTGTCGACCTCGCCGTCTCCGTTGAGGTCATATTTGCTGAAGTCAATCTCGTTGTCGAGGCCTTTGCATGCATCTACAATCATCTGTGATGCTTTGGCGTCATTATTGCCGCCGTAATATTTCATCGTGTTCGGCAGGGTAACCGGACCATATACGTCAAATGTCGGATTGAATTTGCCTGATGATGCTTTGAGAAAGAAGTCGCGTGCCGAGCCGGTACCGCCGTATTCGCTGTAGCCTTCGCGGTTAAGCATTTCCTTATAATGATTTAGTGGGTCGGGCACACTGTATTTCACGTCGGTATATTGTGCAAGAATCACAAGACCTGTGAGTTCGGTGCGTCCGAGGAATGAATCGTCTGAAAGTCCGACTCCGCTTTGTTCGGGCAGACGGGCGCCGGCGGCTGATTTAGGCCGTGACATCGGTGTGACTTGACGTTGTGTAAATGCGGAGCGTATCGCATCAGCATCAAGAGCTCTGACGGCTGCGAGCGACGCCCCGTCGAGACGCTCTAACGGAGCGGCGTGTATATCGCTCGGAGTGATTTGGCCGGATGCGTTGATTGTCGCGAAACAATAGTAACCGTCGGCATTGCGGACGACAGGATAATTGTCAAGTGTCTGTACCATGTGTGACCGCTCATCGCCTGATTTAACGAGCATGACGGTCGAGCCGTCGGGCTGTGTGGCTTTATAAGGCACACGTTTGGCCGGCACGGCAGATGCGCTTAAACCGCCGGATATGATGGCGGCAAGCATTGTCATAATATATTTCTTCATTGATGTGATGATATTGTTTCGGTGAATTACTCCTGTTATCTTAATCAGTTTCGGCAAAGATAATCAAATCGATATAAAAAACATGAATTCAGTGGAAATTTATTGTAAAATCAGGGCGCTGATGGTTTCGGCGAGACAATTTTTAGTAATTTAGCGATTCAAATGCAATCCACGACCGTTATGTCACAGAAAATGCAATGGCCAAAGCTTATTAATGACAAGCGATTTGGTCTCGAGCACTATCACGACCCGTATAAAAGTGTCATCCGCACGGACTTCCGCCGCGATTATGACCGTCTTGTATTTTCGTCACCGTTCCGCAGATTACAGAACAAGACACAGGTCTTTCCGCTGCCGGGCAGTATCTTTGTGCACAACCGTCTGACTCACTCTGTCGAAGTGGCTTGTGTCGGTAAATCCATGGCTGCGGAGATAGCCATAACGCTCGCCGAACGTTATCGCGATGAGCCGTGGGCCGGCGTGTTTGGCCACATCGGAGATATTGTTGCCGCAGCCTGTCTGGCACATGACCTCGGCAATCCGCCGTTCGGACATTCGGGTGAACGCGCCATTGCTACTTTTTTCAGCGAAGGTCCCGGGTCGTATCTCAGGGAGCGTCTGAGCGAGCGCGAGTGGAATGACCTGATACACTTTGAGGGCAACGCAAACGCTTTCCGTGTTCTGACACATCAGTTCAAGGGCCGTCGCGAGGGCGGTTTTGCGATGACATATTCGACTTTGGCGTCGATTGTCAAGTACCCGTATGATTCATCACTTGCCTCCAACGGAAAATTCGGCTTTTTCAGTTCTGAGAAAGACGATTTCTGCCGCGTGGCCACTGAGTTGGGCATGCTGCGTCTCGACGCTCCGGATGGAGCGGTCAGATATGCCCGTCATCCGCTGGTCTACATAGTCGAGGCAGCCGACGATATCTGCTACGAGGTGATGGACATTGAGGATGCACACAAGCTGAAGATACTTGACACGCACGAGGTTATAGAATTGTTCCTGTCGTTCTTTGAGAGCGGGCGTCGCAGTCGTATGATAGATGTTATGGAGAGTGTCGATGATCCCAACGAGCGTGTGGCTTACCTGCGATCATGTGTCATCGGAGCGCTTGTGCGGCGCTGCGCCGAGGCTTTCATCGCCCATGAGGACGAAATACTCTCAGGCACATTCCGCGGCTCGTTGCTCGGCAGCCTTGACTCTATAGAGGGCCGCGCCTACAGCGCCTGCAACGACCTGTCGTGGGCGCGTATCTACTGTGCCTCTGACGTGGTCGATATTGAGCTGGCCGGTAACCGCATTATCAGCTTCCTTTTAGACAAGCTTGTCGGGGCTGTCGTCAGACCCGAGCTCAACTATTCGCGTCTGTTGCTTTCTAAGTTTCCGGCACAGTATGATGTCGCGGCTCCGACGCTCTACGGCAAGTTACAGGCTGTGCTCGACCATGTGTCGGCCATGACCGACGTCTATGCGCTCGATTTGTTCCGAAAACTTAACGGCCTGTCGTTGCCGGCCGTGTGAACAATAAGTTACATATAAGGTGTTGTTAAATGTAAAATGAAAGAGATTAAGAAATATATAATATTTGGCATTATTGTCCTTATGGCGGCTGTCGGAGCTGTCGCACGCACATGGACGGTAGAAGAACTGCCTAATGTCCATGTGGCTGACCGCACACGTTTTCTGACCAACCCCGACGGCATAGTTTCGCCGGCGGCACAGACTGCCGTCGACTCTACTCTCAGCCGCTTGCGCAAAGCGACTACGGCCGAAGTCGTGGCTGTAATTGTAGACGATATTGACGGCGGTGACATCGACACATACGCCACCGAGCTTTTCAATCACTGGGGTCTCGGCAAGAGCGACAATAACAACGGCGTGCTCATACTCGCCGCAAAGGATTTGCGCAAGGCCGTGATACGCACCGGTCCCGGCGTCGAGGGAGTCCTGCCTGACATAGTCTGCGGGCGCATCCTGCGTCAACAGATGTTTCCGGCATTTGCCCGGGGCGACTATGACACGGGCATGGCAGATGCTGTCATCGCCGTCGCCGGGCGCCTCGGCGACGAGGAGGCTGCCGCCGAACTACATTCTGACGAGGCAGATGCCGACGCTTCCCGCAAAGGGCAGTCACCATTTGGCGTCTACCTTATATTCTGTATGATACTTACGGCTGTGATAATCATGGCTATGGCATCAAAGCTAATCAGTCTGCGCGGCAAGACGCCCTACGAGAAATATACCGCCTTGGAGTCATGGCGCGCGCCGCTGCTGGTGCTGACACTCGTCGGTCTTTTTATGCCCATTGTGGTGTCGTTGCCGTTGGTCATCATGCTGCCGCGTCTGCGCAACAAACCCCGCAAATGTCCCAACTGCGGCACGCCGATGATCAAAATCGACGAGGTGCATGACAATGACTACCTGACCCCCTCACAGGACGCCGAGGAGCGTATCGGCTCGGTCGACTATGATGTCTGGCACTGTCCCAAATGCGGCGAGACCGATATTTTCCCGTTTGTCAACAAGGCAATGCCTTTGGTCGAATGTAAATATTGCCATGCGCGTGCGGCCAAGCTGACCGGCGACACCGTTGTGCAGCAGCCCACCGAGAGTCGCGAGGGTGTCGGACAGCGCACCTACACGTGCTTAAACTGCCGGCAGCAGAATAAAGTGCTTTATAAGATTGCCAAACTTCCGCCCGTAATCATCATGCCTATAGGCGGAGGCGGAGGCCGTGGCGGCGGTTTTGGCGGCGGCAGTATCGGCGGCGGCTTTGGCGGAGGTTTTACCGGTGGCGGCGGTGCCTCCGGCGGCTGGTAAAGGTTTAGTGTCCTTAAAGTCTTTAAAGGCCTTAAGGTACTTAAAGCCCTTAACCTAAAAGTAATTATTCAAATAACAAAGCGCAGCCTTGCGTCCCTATTACGGGGTTTCGCAAGGCTGCGTCTGATGTCTGTAGTAGTTTGTTGTGCTTTATTCGCCGGCCAGCGACATGCCGCGGCGAATTGCCTCTTCGTTGAGCGGAATCAGATGGTGGTGGCGCTCAGGCAGCGTTTTACGCAGACCGCGCACGACAGCGTCAATCTTGACGATGGGGCGAATCTTAAGCAGCGAGCCAAGTAAAATCATGTTGTAGGTCTTGGCGTTCTGCATCTCGATGGCGGCAGTCATTGCGTCGACAGATACGACAGTGATGTCGGTGCGAGTCGGCGGATGATGTATGCCCGACGGGTCATAAATCAGAGTGCCGCCTGATTTTACTTTATGCTCAAATTTGTCCAGACTCTGCTGATTGAGTATAACGGCTGTGTCGTATGTGTCAAGCACGGGCGAGCTGATTGGAGCGTCGGAGACGATGACGGTTACATTGGCCGTGCCGCCTCGCTGTTCGGGTCCGTAGCTCGGCATCCATGTGACCTCGAGGCCGTCCATCAGTCCGGCGTAGGCTAATATCTTGCCCATCGAGAGGACTCCTTGTCCGCCGAAACCGGCTATAACGATTTCTTCTTTCATGATTGATGGTTTTAAGCTTTTTTGATGTCGCCGAGCGGATAATGCTCAAACATGTGTTCGGCCATCCATTGGTTGGCGTCCTCCGGGCTCATTTTCCAGCCTGAGTTGCAGGTGCTGACGATTTCGACGACCGATGTGCCGCGTTTTGCGGCGGCATTTTCGAAAGCCAGACGGATTGCAGCCTTTGCTTTGCGCACGGCGGCGGGGGTATGGACAGCCTGACGTGTGACGTAGCATGTGCCGTCCAATCCGGCGAGTATGTCAGACATCTTGACGGGATAGCCGTTGAGATCGACGCGCCGGCCGTAGGGCGTCGTGGCGGTCTTTTGGCCGATGAGCGTGGTCGGGGCCATCTGACCGCCGGTCATGCCGTATATCGCGTTGTTGATGAAAATTATTACGATATTTTCGCCGCGGTTGGCCGCATGGATGGTCTCGGCTGTGCCGATGGCGGCGAGGTCGCCGTCGCCCTGATAGGTGAACACGACGTCGTCGGGGTTGAGGCGGCTGATGGCGGTGGCGACTGCGGGTGCACGTCCGTGGGCGGCTTCGACCCAGTCGACATCAATGTAGTTGTAAGCAAAAACGGCGCATCCGACGGGAGCGACACCCACGGCGCGGTCTTCGAGACCGAGTTCGTCAATGACCTCGGCTACTATGCGGTGTACGACGCCGTGGCTGCAGCCGGGACAATAATGTGTGTGTCGTTCGGTCAGCAGACGCGGACGGCGTGTCACAATGTTTTCTTCTTTGATTATATCGTTGAGGTCCATGGCTGCTGATTATTTGATTGCGTCGGGAAAATATTTGTGGAATGCATTTATGACCTCGCCCGGGTTGGGGACTATGCCGCCCATGCGTCCGAAGTGGTAGACAGGTGTGGAGCCGTTGACCGCAAGGCGCACATCTTCAATCATCTGGCCGGCATTGAGTTCGACGGTGAGTATGCCTTTGACTTTTTTCCCGAGGGCGGCGATGGCGTCGGTCGGGAACGGCCAGAGGGTGATGGGGCGCAACAAGCCGATGCGCAGACCTTGGGCGCGAGCGTCCTCGATGGCTTTTAGGCATATGCGTGCGACAGAGCCGAATGCGACGATGAGATACTCGGCATCGTCGGTGAAATATTCCTGATAGCGCACCTCGTTTTGACGGATGCGGTCGTAGGTAGCCTGCAGACGTTGGTTGTTTTTCTCCATCTTCTCAGACTCTAACTCGAGTGAGGTGACAACATTGCGCTCGGCGCGGCCGTGACGGCCGTTGGCTGCCCACGGACACTGCTCGCGTATCTCGGCGTCGGTGCGGCGCGGACGGTAGGGGGGCAGAACGACTTTTTCCATCATCTGTCCGACGATACCGTCGGCAAGTATCATTGACGGCGTGCGGTATTTGAAGGCGAGGTCAAAGCCGAGTCCGACAAAATCGGCCATCTCCTGCACTGTGGCGGGAGCGAGGACTATGAGATGGTAGTCACCGTGTCCGCCGCCTTTTGTGGCCTGAAAATAGTCGGCCTGCGACGGCTGGATGGTGCCCAGACCGGGACCGCCGCGCATAGCGTTGATTATCAAGGCGGGAAGCTCTGACGCGGCTATATATGATATGCCTTCCTGCTTTAGACTTATGCCGGGGCTCGATGACGATGTCATGACTGCTTTGCCGGTTGCCGCTCCGCCGTAGACCATGTTTATGGCGGCGACTTCGCTCTCGGCCTGCAGTACGACCATGCCTGTTGTCTCCCAAGGCATCTCGGCCTCGAGAGTCTCGAGCACCTCCGACTGGGGGGTGATGGGGTAGCCGAAGTAGCCGTCGCAGCCGTAGCGTATTGCGGCGTGGGCTATAGCCTCGTTACCTTTCATCAATTTTATTTCTTCTGACATTACGGTAATAATGTTTTGAGCGTCATGTGTGACGCCGGGTAAGGTTAACTATTTGTCAGTGACCGTGACGCGATAGACGGTAAAGCATGCGTCGGGGCATACGGCCGCACACGAAGAGCAGCCGATACAGGCCTCGGGATTTGCCATATACGCAAAGTGATAACCGCGGTCGTTGACTTCTTTGGGTTGTAGGGCGAGCACATCGGTCGGACAGGCGACGACACAGAGGTCACATCCTTTGCAGCGCTGTGTATCGATGACGACGGCTCCTTTAATTTTTGGCATATTTTTAAAATCGCAGTTTTACGATGAATGTGTCTGAAATGACTTGTTTGCTAAAGGCAAAATTAAGAAAAAAAGATAAAAGTGAGTCACTTTAACACATCGTTAACCTTTTGCACAATCGCGCTGCGGCTGTGCATGCCGGCCGCAGAAGTGCAAGTCTCTGAATAACTGCGTGTGACGTTATCAGTCAGCCGCTATCGACTGCATGTCGACGAGATGTTTATAGTAGCCTCCGAGAGCGAGCAGCTCGTCGTGGGTGCCGCGTTCGACGATGCGGCCTTCGTGCATGACGCAGATGAGCGAGGCGTTGCGTATGGTCGACAGACGGTGGGCGATGACAAGGGTCGTGCGGTCTTGCATCAGACGGTCAAGGGCTTGCTGCACGAGATGCTCGCTCTCGCTGTCTAAGGCCGAAGTGGCCTCGTCGAGTATGAGTACGGGCGGATTCTTGAGTATGGCCCGGGCTATTGACAGACGCTGGCGCTGACCGCCTGACAGGCGGCATCCGCGGTCGCCGATAGGGGTGTTGTAGCCATTCTCCGAGGAGATGATAAACTCGTGTGCGTTGGCGATTTTTGCGGCTTCGATGACCTGTTCCATTGTCGCGTTTTCGACACCGAAGGTGATATTGTTGTAGAACGTGTCGTTGAAGAGTATCGCCTCCTGATTGACGTTGCCCATAAGCGAGCGCAGGTCATGGACGCGGAAGTCGCGTATGTCGGTGCCGTCGATGGTCACCGAGCCGCGGGCGACATCGTAAAAACGCGGCAGCAGGTCGGCAAGGGTCGATTTGCCCGAGCCTGACTGTCCGACGAGAGCGACGGTGGCGCCGGCGGGGATGTGGAGCGAAACGTCGCTGATTACCTCGTTTGTGCCGTAACTGAAAGAGACATTATTGTAGTCAATAGACGAAAAACGTGTCGGCACTTCCCGCGGCTCGGCCGGGTCGGTGATGGGATTGACTGCCGAGAGGATTTTGTCGACGCGGTCCATCGAGGCGAGGCCTTTTTGTATCGAGTAGGCGGCTTTCGACAGGTCTTTGGCCGGGTTGATGATGCTGTAGAATATCACCATATAATAGATGAACTCGGGCGCTGTCATCGACGTGTGGCCCGACAGTATCAGACTGCCGCCGAACCATAGCACGAGTGCTACGGCGGCCGTGCCGAGAAATTCGCTCATCGGGTGGGCGAGCGACTGACGGCGAGCGACGGCGTTGGACAGGCGGTAGAACTCCTGATTTTCGGCATGAAAGCGTGTTTTGACTTTCTCTTCGGCGTTGAAGGCCTTGATGATGCGCAGGCCGCCGAGGGTCTCCTCGATGTTTGACATAAGCACACCCCACTGTGTCTGGCCGGCAAACGACTGCGCTTTAAGTTTTTTGCCTATGCGGCCCATGGCGAAACCGGCTATGGGCAGCAGCACGAAGACAAAGACCGTCAGCTGCCAAGAGATGGCGACCATGGCGCCCACGTAGATGATAATCATCACGGGGTTTTTAAACATCATGTCTAAGGAGGCCATTATCGATGCCTCGATTTCGGCCACGTCGCCGCTCATGCGTGCCATCACGTCGCCTTTGCGCTCGGCGGTGAAGAAGGCGATGGGCAGCGTGGTGATTTTGTCATACACAAAGTTGCGGATATCGCGCACTATGCCCGAGCGCATCGGTATGATAAACCATGAGCCGAGATAGGCGGCGCCCGTCTTGAGCGCGGTCATCACCACGAGCATTGTGCCCAAGATGGCGAGTGTCCACGCCGGTCCGAAACTGACGATGGCCTCTTGAGTGTAATAGTAGAAGTTGTTGATTATTACATCTTTGAGCGATGCCGAGCCGAGAGCCATATAGACATATTGCGACTCGTTGATTTTAAACAGCAGCTCGAGGATGGGCACTATGAGTGCAAACGAGAAGAGTGTCAGCACTGCCGAAAGCAGGTTAAAAAATATCGTCAGTATGAGATATTTCTTATATGGCGGCACAAAACGCCGCAGTACTTTTATGAATTCGTTCATTGTAAGTGTCGGATAATGGTCGCCGGCCGCTTTATGGTAGCCCGACGACGGTCAGTCTGCAAAATTAATCATTTTGTGTGACATAAGGGGCGCCGTGATAGTGACTTTGGTGAAAAATGATTAAAACAGAAGCCAATCGCTCCCCCGACTGGCTGAGGTGCGATTGGCTTTGCAATTAAATCTACAGCTCATGCCTGAGTCGATAGATGTCGTCTATCAGCTCGTGAGCGAGGACTGTATAGCCGATTGGGCCGCCGTATTGGCGTGAAATCGAGTCGAGCATGGCGGCAATGTCATAGAGCATTCTGCGATAACGTGTCGTCAGACGGCGGTATGAAAGATCTTCGACAAGTCGTGAGGCCTTGGTGAGCAGAAAACATGCGTTGTCAATGTCTTCATTGTCTAAGCAGACACGTGCGCCCGAGATCAGATGCTTGGCCGACTCGATGTCTGATGTGGCGCCGTTGGCGAGGCTGACTGCCGAGGCTACGATGTCATTGTGGATGTCGCGGTCACATACGTTAAGATGACCGTTTGGGGTGGCTCTGAGCAGCAGACCCTCTCTGTAGTAAACATTTGTGTTCATGACAATTGTTTTGGGTGATGAAAAAATTTAAAACTTCTCTTTTCATCGACCCGCTGCGTCGCGCTGCGAAACTGTCATATAAAAAGCATACGACAATCCCTATGCCCCTGAGTCGCCGCAGGAGGCCGATGAGATTGTCGTTGTAAATCGTGGTTTATCACCCGATAACCGGGCGCAGCTAATGTGTCATGCCGCAAAGATATACGTAGTTTTACTCATATGCAAGCAAAATCGCCAAAAAGATGTATGGTCTTTAAGCTAATGGCCCCAAAAAAGAGTTACATGCGATTGCTTAGTGTCCTTAAGGCACCTTAAAGACTTTAAGGACCTTAACGTCACACCCCGACAATTTTGCCGGATTATTATTACGCCCTGAGACACAGTGAAACTTATGTTTTTCTCATTAATTTTGTCGCGCGTGCGCGATATGATGTCGGTTTATCAAATATATTTCATAACTTTGCGACTTAAAGCAATCTCACACATAAAAGCCGGGCCTCGCAGCCCTGCCAGATTTATTCAAGCCTATCACGAATATGGAAAAAAATTATAAGCGCACCTTAATCACGACTGCACTCCCTTACGCCAACGGCCCCGTGCATATCGGCCATCTCGCCGGTGTATATGTCCCGGCCGACATCTACGCCCGCTACCTGCGTCTGCAGGGTCGCGACGTCACACTCGTCGGCGGCTCTGACGAACACGGCGTACCCATCACCATCAAGGCCAAGGCCGAGGGCGTGACGCCTCAGGACATCGTCGACCGCTACCACGCCATCATCCGCGACTCGTTTGAGGAGCTCGGCATTTCGTTTGACGTGTATTCGCGCACAAGTTCCGACACACACCGTGCGACGGCATCTGAATTTTTCACACGCCTGCATGAGCGCGGTGAGTTTGTCGAGAAGACCTCGATGCAGCTTTATGACGAGAAGGCCGGCCAGTTCCTCGCTGACCGCTACGTCACCGGCGAGTGCCCCCACTGCCACAACCAGCGCGCCTACGGCGACCAGTGCGAGGCCTGCGGCACATCGCTCAACGCCACCGACCTCATCAACCCGCGCAGCGCCATCACCGGCAATGTGCCCGTGCTCCGCGAGACACGCCACTGGTTCCTTCCACTTGACCGCTGGGAGGGTCGCCTGAGAGAGTGGATTCTCGAGGGACACCGCGAGTGGAAGACCAATGTCTACGGTCAGTGCAAGTCATGGCTTGACCTCGGCCTGCAGCCACGCGCCGTCACACGTGACCTTGACTGGGGCGTGCCCGTGCCTCTGAAAGAGGCTGCCGGCAAGGTGCTCTATGTGTGGTTTGACGCCCCCATCGGCTATATCTCAAACACCAAAGAGCTTTATCCCGACACATGGGAGACATGGTGGAAAGACCCCGAGACACGTATCATCAACTTTATCGGCAAGGATAACATAGTCTTCCACTGCATCGTCTTCCCGGCCATGCTCATGGCCTACGGCGACAACTTCCAGTTGCCTGACAACGTGCCCGCCAACGAGTTCCTCAACCTCGAGGGCGACAAGATCTCGACATCGCGCAACTGGGCCGTTTGGCTCCACGAGTATCTGCGCGACTTCCCCGGCAAGCAGGACGTGCTGCGCTACGTGCTCACGGCCAACGCCCCCGAGACCAAAGACAACGACTTCACATGGCGCGACTTCCAGACCCGCAACAACAGCGAGCTCGTGGCCATCCTCGGCAACTTCGTCAACCGCGTCACCGTGCTCACCCACAAATATTTCGAAGGTGTCGTGCCCGGAGCCGGCGCCCTCGAGCCTATCGACACGGCCCTCTTCGACGAAATCGAGGCCGTCAAGAAGTCGCTGACCGACAATATCGAGACCTTCCATTTCCGCGAGGCGCTCAAAGACGCCATGAACATAGCCCGCGCAGGCAACAAATACCTGCAGGAGACCGAGCCGTGGAAAGTCGCCAAGACCGACATGGCCCGCGTAGCCACTATCCTCAACGTCTCGCTGCAGGTCTGCGCCGACATCGCCATCGCCTTCGAGCCGTTCATGCCCTTCATGAGCCGCCGTCTCGCCGACGCCCTTCACATGGGCCGTCTGACTTGGTGCGCCGTCGGCAGCCGCGATATCATCAAGGCAGGCGAGCGCATCGATAGTCCCGAGTTGCTCTTTGAGAAGATTGACGACGATGCCATCAAGGCTCAGACCGACCGCCTCGAGCGCATCAAGAAGGAGAACGAAATCAAGAATTTCCGTCCCGACGAGGTCGCCGCACCGGTTGACTATGACACCTTTGCCAAAATCGACATCCGCGTCGGCACCGTACTTGAGTGCAGCAAGGTCAAGAAGTCAAAGAAACTGCTGAAATTCAAGATTGACGACGGTATGGGCGGCCGCACCATCCTCTCGGGCATCGCCGAGCACTATGAGCCCGAGCAGCTCGTCGGCACTCAGGTCTGCTTTATCGCCAATTTCCCCGTGCGCCAGATGATGGGCATCGACTCAGAGGGCATGATACTCTCGGCTGTCAATGCCGACGGCTCGCTCCGCGTCATCACACCCTCGGTGCCGGTGGCAAACGGCGCCAAAGTAGGCTGATGATATTTTTAAATCATTAATCACGCTACAGTCCCCAACACGCAATGAAACCACGCATCCTTATAGTCTATACCGGCGGAACTATCGGCATGATTGAAGACCCTGTGACCAAGGCTCTCAGACCCTTTGACTTCTCCCATCTGATGGAGAATGTGCCCAAGGTCAAGATGCTCAATTATGACATAGACAACATACAGTTTAATCCGCCGATTGACTCCAGTGACATGAATCCCGGTCACTGGCAGGATATTGCGCGAAGCATTGCCGGGAATTATGATGACTACGACGGCTTTGTCGTGCTCCACGGCACCGATACAATGGCTTACACGGCTTCGGCACTGTCGTTTATGCTCGGCGGCTTAGACAAGCCGGTCATCATAACCGGCTCGCAGCTGCCCATCGGAGAGGTGCGCACTGACGGCGAGGAAAATCTGATTACCGCTTTGCAGATTGCCGCCGCCCGCGACGACGACGGGCGCCCGATGGTGCGCGAGGTCGCCATACTCTTTGAGGATTATCTGTGGCGCGGCAACCGTTCGACTAAACGTTCGGCTGACAATTTCAACGCCTTCCGCTCAAACAACTATCCTGAGCTTGCCAAGGTCGGCCTGAGCATACACTTCGACCGCGACGCTCTGCTGCGCCCGAGCTCCGCAGGTCTCAGACCACGTTACGAACTTGACACTTCGGTCCTTGTCATCGACCTCTTCCCGGGTCTGTCTGAAAACAATCTGCGCTATCTGCTGTCCACGCCGGGCATCCGCGGCATAGTGTTGCGCACCTATGGCGCAGGCAACGGCCCGACGGCTCCTTGGTTTGTAAACCTCATCCGCGAGACCGTCGAGCGCGGCGTGATAATTCTCAATGTGACACAATGTGTCAACGGCGGTGTGCATACAAACCGTTATGTTGCCGGAGATTTGCTGGCCGGCACAGGAGTCATCTCGGGCCATGACATAACATTTGAGGCTGCAATTACAAAAATGATGTTTCTTTTCGGTCTCGGCATAGACAACAGCGAGGTCAAACGTCTCCTCGGCGAGTCGCTTGCCGGCGAGGTCACCCTGCCGGATTGTCCGGCTTAAAGTTTTTTATGAAGGACAGGCTTATGACACGGCTATTTAAAGCATCGGCGCTTCGACTGACAGTCACAGCGCTCGTAGCGGCCATAGGCCTGTCAGTCTCTGTCATTACTTCGGCCTCTGACTGGGAACGTCTCGGCACACCTCAGGCGCAGGTGGCTCAGAATGTAGAGACATCTGACCAGTCGCCCTATATCCGCACCGAGGTGCGTGACGGTTATCTCTACCTGACCATCGAGCGCGATGCTCCCGTCAAAGTCTTCACCATCCTCGGACAGCTCGTCACCTCGCAGCAGCTCGGCGCCGGTCGCTGGCGCCTGCCCCTCAAAGCCCGCGGCATCTACATCCTCAAAATCGGCCCCGTCACCCGCCGCGTCACCTACTAATCAGATTATTTTAATCAGATTGTTAGCTGCATGGCATGGTCCGCTTAATGTAGGGACATGCCTTTGGCATGTATAACATGTAATCAGCTATAGCAGAGGGTGTTATATGTGGTGTGATAAAGTGGGGAAAGAGTTTATAGTGAAGTAGCCGTCCGCATTAGCGGTCGCAGCCGCATAGCGGCGTTACAGTAGGGACGCAATACTTTGCGTCCTCGCAATCAGACATAAGCGTGAGCAAAATTAAACCACGTTTAAAGTGTTAAAATTAAGTAGCCGTCCGCATTAGCGGTCGCAGCCGCATCGCGGCGTCAGCATGTGAGGCCACAGTAAGCAGGCTGTAGGCCTGCGCAACCGTGGTTTCATCCCGTCCTTAAAATAGAGCGCTCTGTAGGTGCGCCGCTCGACGAGACATTGCGCCCCCATGCCACAAGTTATTTTGCGCTGATTTTTAAACGGCTAAGGTTTGATAGATTCTAATTATGGCGAATTCGCCATAATTAGAATCGGATTATGCACTTTTTCCTATGTGCCAATATATTCAAGTTTATGGTTGCGAAGCCAGTCAGTAATAATTGATTTATTGAAAGTTATAAAATCAAATTAGAAGATGTTTGTAAATAATGAATAAGCTCTGTTTGAAATTATTTTGGCCAAATATCAATTATATTATATTCAAATGGATTTTCTTTTGCTTTTGAATAAGATGCATCATTAAATTCAAAGTGATTGCATTCGACAGCTTGATTGGAGTTAGTTATTTCATTATTTAATTTCAGACATGTGCATGTTCCGTTTTCATTAAATTTTTTATGAGTACAAAGAAAACAGTTTTTGATTTCAAAACCATTTAGCTTAGCTATCACTAATCCGTAGAAAAAATAATTACACGTATAGGTTTTAGAATCAGCAGCGATATAATTATTATATTCGTTAACTGTTAATTCAAAAATTGAATCGGGCTTTCGATGGTTAAAATTTTGACAGTTTGTTTTCGTAACAATGCATTTTCCGCTTTTATATAGAATAAACTTGCTTAAATTGTATGATGGCTTAATTTCGTCTTTTGGATCAAAAAATTTGGTGCTAAATCCCCAAAAATGAGTATAATCATTTTCTGAGATGTCATTTGAAACTATTTTGTCAACATCTTCTTCTGAATGTACTTCAAATTCAATAATTCGTGCCTTTGAATTCTTTTTTGTTTTAGAACATCCATGAGTAACTTTGATTTCAATAAATATGTAGTTGTTTTGAGGACTTTGGTCGTTATACCATATTAAATCAGGCTTGAAAGATAGTCCATCGATAGTTATTTTTTTCTCAATATCACAACTATTCAGAGATTTTTTTAAATCGAATCTTTTTTCTTTATATGAACTACATAAATCTACGTGTGGAGTTCTTATATGACATCTATCATATAATTTGCAACAATTTTGTGCTGTATAATGTATGGTTATTTTTTTCGACTCTTTAAACCATTGCTCTACCCGCATCTTTGCATAACTATGGAGATATGTTTCATATGTGCATTGTTTTTGCTGGTCATCAGCGATTCTCCAATCATGGGCAAAATGCCATTGCCTTATTTGTCCACATTTTTTAATCATTCTGCATTTGCAATGAGGACAAAAGAAATCTTCAACAGAATTATAAGCGTCTTTTATATGTGTCAAAACACCGGCTTCGGACAGGGCATAATGATGCTCTTGATTTATGTTAGTTTTCATAAAGAATAAGATTAAAGGTCTACGAAATCAACTTTTTTTCCTAATGAGGTAGCTATTTTAGACAGAATGTCATAACCGACTGAGTATTTGCCATTTTCAATGCGACTAAGATTTGCTGCATCGATACCGGCAAGTTTGGCAAGTTCACGTGCTTCAATTCTCTTTGATTCTCTGATTTCACGAATTCTTTTACCAATGCGTACTCTATCATCATTTCGATTTCCGGCACTGATGCCCAAAAGACCGCCACAGATATTAAAACGCATTGACTCGCGCCATATAGCGTTTATCATCGCCTCTTTGTTCTCGGAAAAATTTTTATCAAAAAGAATTTCCAGCCAGTGAAGCTCATAGTTTTGAGTTTCGACGTTCGCATAAGAGCCGATATCGCACAGCACGATAAAAACTTCTCCGTCAGGAGCTATTACCTCAACTTTGTTTTTGTCAGTTATTTGTGCTTTGGATTGTGTGGGATGATTGACAAAATCATCAAAAGTATTAAATTTATACATGAATAAAATGCCGAATTAGAGTGTTGGCGCCACTTTTAAGGTTTGGGGCAAAGTTAATACGTTTAATTGGCAAATACAACAATTAGGACGGTTTTTATTTAATTAGAATAAATCTTTACAAAGGAAACATTATTTATATTCCGACAAATGATATATTTTTGCTGTATAAACATCTAATTATCATGAAAAAAATAGTTCTATTACTTCTCCTTGTCTTTGGCATGGCTATTTGCTCAAATGCCGCCGAGACCGCAACTGTTGTAGCACCGACAACTAACGCCGTAAACAATTATCTGCTTTACCCGACAACCAACATTTACACTTTTCTTAAACTTGATACGAGAAACGGTAAAATTTGGCAGGTGCAATATTCTATGGATGAAAACGAGTTTGAAGTCGTTCTCAATTCAAAAGCATTAGTTCCAACAGGTAAACCGGGTCAATTTGCGTTGTATCCCACTACAAACAATTGGACTTTCATTCTTCTCGACACTGTCAATGGAAATGTTTGGCATGTTCAATGGTCACAAGAACCGGATAATCGCGGAATATTTCCAATTAAATCGTTATTTTGATGAAAAAATTAGCATTATTTCTAATTTCGAGTTTTTTAGCTTGCACCAATTTGCAAGCTAAAAAACTATTTGTCGAGATGGAGTTTCATAAGAACACCATTAAACTTGATGATGGGTCAAATAAGAAAAGACAGCCAATTAAAGACAAAGATGGAAAAGATTTGAAATTCACATCCCTAATAGGAGCTCTTAATTATATGTCGTTGCAAGGATGGGAATTGGTTGATACGAAATCGGTTACGTCTGGTGGTGGATATGTTGGACCTTATGGTGGAGCGAGCTCAACAAGTACTAAGGTTTACTATATCTTTTCAAAAGAGGTTTCTGATGAAGAATTAGAGCGAATCGTCAAAGATAGTTATAAAGACTAATCCGTCTGACTCTCCTGATTCTCAAGCTCCAATAGAAAACGTTTTGCCTCTATGCTGCCGGCGTAGCCGGTCAGCGAGCCGGAGCGACCGATGATGCGGTGGCATGGCGCGATGATTGAGATGGCATTGGCGCCGACCGCTGCAGCCACGGCGCGGATAGCCGATGGCATTCCGATAAGCCGCGCCATTTCGCCATAAGAGATAGTGTGCCCGTATGGTATCGTGAGCAACGTTTCCCACACCTTTTTCTGAAACTCCGTGCCGGCAAACTGCATCGGCACGTCAAACGTACGACGTAAGCCTGTGAAATATTCGTTTAACTGACTGACGGACTTTCCGATGACCGGCGACGTTCCCTCGGTGAACTCGGCGTCGAGCATCCAGCTGAGCCGACTGAGATTTGTGTCGTGCTTTTTACTTTGCATCCAGTCACACATGCATAGACGGTCGCCAAACGTGCCTAAAACCAAATCACCGCAGGGCGAGGTATATTTCTGTATTATAATATGTGTATTCATGATTTTGGTGCGTAATCTTTCATGCCTTCGATTGCTCCGCCGGCTACGGCCCACAGGTACAGACTCGCCACGCTGCCGTAAGGAGTGAAACGGCGGCGGTACTTTTCAAACAGACGGCGGTCGATTTTGCGGTGGTGATATATCATGCGCAGCCCGCGGTGTATTGCGAGGTCGCCGAAACTCAATATGTCGGGGCGCTGCATTGAGAAGAGCATGAGCATCTCGGCGCTCCATACCCCGATGCCTCGCAGCGACGCAAGGCGCTCGCACACCTCGGCATCAGACATCGTCGTCAGCGCCGTGATGTCAAATTCGCCCGAGCGGATTTTCTCGGCCGCCGAGCGTATATATTCGACCTTACGGTATGAGATGCCGACAGACTGCAGCTCGTCAGGCGTGACAGCGAGGATGTTCTCAGGCGTGATGTCGCCGAATTTTCCGACAATTTTGCGCCAGATACTCTCTTGAGCCTTTGTTGAAATCTGCTGCCCGACAATCGAGTGGACAAGCGCTGCGAACAGGTCGGGCACGACACGGCGTCTGATGGGGCCGATGCGGTCTATCACCTCGCCGAGACGCTTGTCGCGTCTCTTGAGATACTCAATTTCCTTGTCACCGTAGTTAAAATATTCCTCCATACCTGTCTATAGACCAAATGCCTCGGAGTAGCGCACGACACCCGCGTGCACGTCGGCGCCCGCATCTAATTTACAATACATAAAATAATTGTCGTCGACCTCAAAGGGCGCACGGATGCCTGCCGGTCGAGCCGTTACGTAGCCGAATCGTGAGTAATAGGCCGGCTCGCCAAGCACAACAGACACGCCGTAGCCTAACTCGCGCGCCGCCTCATGTGCCGCCGCTATAAGCCTCGAGCCGATGCCACGACGCTGACAGTCAGGTCTGACAGCCAACGGCGCCAAAGCCACGGCCTTGCCCGCGCCGACGGTAATCTCCGACATCATCAGAAAGCCTAAGACACGGCCGTCGCCGTCCGCAGCCACCAATGACAGCTCCGGAATATATTCGGCCGACTCCCTCAGACGCCTGACAAGCCGGTGCTCGTCGCCGTCGGTATGCGGCGCTCCGGCAAACGCCGATTCAACGACGACATCTATTTCGTCGTAATCCGCAAGCCTCTCCGGCCTGATTGATATAGTATTCATAAGACGATAGCTAACCTTGTGCTCTGATATTACAAAGTTAGCTATTTTACGGTCGTAATAAGATTTCACCCCGAATGTTTTAAAACATCCGGGGTGAAATCTGCTATTTGTTCGTTCCCTTAAGGGTCAGTCGCCTTTGGGGACGATGCGGAAGTTGTCGAAAGCGAAATTACGCGGGAAATCTTCGGCAGTCTCAAGTCTGATATTAAAAGATTTGTAATAACTGTTGTCGGGATATGTCGCCGAGCGGTTTACGACGAATGGCAGACGGATTGTTTCCCAACGGTCGAAGTTCTGGATATTGAAATCGGTCGCTTTCCATTCTATAGGTGCGGCATCCCAGAACAAGTAAACATAGAATGTGATTTTATCAGCTACAAGCTGTGAGGATGTCCGGAACTCACATTTTATCTCATAATTCTCGGGATGGTCAAGCATATCGTCGGTTATATCACACGGCCAAGACTCCGATATATACCACCAGCCGCTCCACGTCGATTTGTCGTTGATGCGGATGAAGTTGCCGCTGAGTCTGTCAGGGTCATCAGGGTCGGTCACGACTGCCGAGGTGTTGGTCGACATGTGTGTGTCATAGTCGACCATGACGTTTCGTTGGTCGTAGTATTTGCCGGGACATTGTGCCTCGACGCCATGCACAAGGCTGCGTACATTGACACGGATGTCTTTCGAAACGTTTTTGGGAACCTGTGCGGTGAGGTAGTTGTTGCCCGACGAGATTACCGGCATCTCTATGCCGTCGAAGTCGACTACGGCTTTCTCAGGCTCGATTTCATAAAGAGTGAAGAAATCGCCGTAAATCATAATCGTGTCGCCCGGTGCCGTAAACTCGTTGAACATGCGTTCGAGTTTGAGGTCGGGCGCAACGGTGTGGAACGGGAAAGAGCTGACTCCGGCGCGGTTGTATATGTAGATTTTGTCGGTTCGCTCGATGGGGAGTCGTACCGGGATTTTGAGATATAGGATGTTGTTTTCTGCGTAGGCTTCAGCAAGTTCAACCTTTATATCGTCAATAAGAACAGAGTCGATGTTGCTCATTTCGAGACCTTTGCCGTGTATGGCGATGAAGTCGCCGAGCGCGGCCTCCGAAATCTGTGTGTCGAGATCGCCGACTGTGGTGATGCCTTGGAAGTCAATCAGATAATGCGGGGCATCATCGTCGGAGCATGCAGTCATAAACATTCCGGCGGCAAGAGCTCCGGACAGGAGTATGTTGTTAATTAACTTTTTCATTGTCATGTAATTTTGAAATTACGTAATAGATTACCAGCCGGGATTGTTTGTCGTGATATACGGGTTGGAGTTGACCTCGTTAGGCGGCAGCGGCAGCAACAGATGTTTCTTCTCGCGACGTTTTATCACACCGTTCTCGTCAACATTACCGATGGCGTTCATAACCTGCAGGTATATACCCCAGCGGATAAGGTCCTGACGGCGTATGCCTTCGGCCGCAAACTCTTTGGCGCGCTCCTCGAGTATATATGAGCGGAACGACTCCTGTGTGAACGGTTTGAGGGTGTTGCGCTTGGAGCAGAGCGTCGAGTTGTTGCGCTCGTTGAGCATGTCGACATAGCCGATGGCGGTCGACGACGGACCGCCGTTCACCTCGTTGTCGGCTTCGGCGTAAATGAGCAGGGTCTCGGCGTAGCGCATGAACGGCCAGTTGTAGTCTGTGCGGTTACCGTCCAAGGGGTAATCCGTGACGGCGCTGAATTTCATCAACTTGGAGCCGTACATGTGTGCTCCGACAGCCACTTCGTCAGTGCGCTCGTATCCGCGTTCGCCGCGGTTGACATAGACGCTGTCGCGCTCGGGATAGAAGTAATAGTGCATGCGTCCGTTTTCGTTCCAGTAGGGTATGCGGTGCAATATGCCCCAGTTGATGCGCTCGTCGTCCCAGTCGTCAAAAGTCTGCAGCCAGTGGTCGCGCTGCACGTAGTAACCTTCGCTCCATTCGTTGTTATAGACGGGATTGGCATATCCTAAGTAATTGCAGGGTACGTAGTTGGAGTAGAGTGTGCCTTCGCCGGTCTTGGTCTGCAGGCAGAACTGAAACTCAGGTCCGTTCTTGTAAGCGGCGCTCCACAGTGTCTCCTGATTTGCGGCGAGATCAAACTCTCCGTCGGTGATTGCCTCCAATGCCTTGTTCATGGCGAGGGTGTAGTACTCTTTAGAGTCAAACTCCTCATATCCGGCCACGACGTCTTTCGTGTGGGTGATTTCCTGCGGCATAAGGCGCGAGGTGGTGCCGTCAGGATTGGTGCGTGTGCCGGGACCGCCTTTGACCGTAATCTGTCCGGAGGTCATGGATGCGCTGCCGATTGTGGCATAGACTTTGGCTAAAAGAGCTTTTGCAGAGCCGCGGCAGACATGGCCCTTGACATATGAGGGGTCGGTGCGCGGCACAAGCTCCAGCTCGGCCTCCTTTAGATCCTCGATAATAAGTTCGTAAATCTCTTTGACTGAGGCGCGCGGCTGCTCGGGCTGGTTGCCTTCGGAGACCGATGTGCGGAACAGAGGCACCGGTCCGTAATACTGCACGAGGGTGAAGTAAGACCATGCACGCAGGAAACGCAGTTCGCCTAATGCGTTCTTTTTGGTCTTCTCGTCGATGCTCATGCCGCTGACTAACGAGTGGAAATAGTTGGCACGGTGTATGCCGAGGAAGTAGTAACGATAGAAGTTCTCGTTGCTGATGTTGTTGTAGAAGTTGCCTGCGCCGATGTCGCCGAACGCCCATGTCGGGCCGGTCTGGTAGTCGCAGTCAAAGTTGACGACGGTGTGGTAGTTGCCCCACTCAAACGAGTGCTCGAGGCTTTCGTAGGCGCTTGCGACGAGATTGTCGTAGCCTCCGGCAGCAGCGACATCGTCACCTGAGACAAAGGTGAAAGTCTCTTCGTCGAGGTCGCAGGATGTGAGAGATATGGCGCCGGCAAGCAAAAACGGTAATATATTGGTAATTTTCATGTTGCTCGGTTTAGAAAGTCATCTGAATGTTGAAATTATAGGTGCGTGCGCTCGGATAAGACGACAGGTCGATGCCGCGGCGGGCAGCATCGCTGCCGAATGCGTTGACGTCGGGGTCATACCACGAGTAGTTTGTGATGGTGAAGAGGTTGTTGACGCTGGCCGTGAACATTATGTTGTCGACAAACTTGAACGGATGAGGCCAGTTGTAGGTCAGGCTGATATTCTTGCAGCGCAGATATGAGCCGTCCTCGATGTAACGGTCAGACACCTTGAGTGAGCGGGTGTAAGAGCCGTCGGCGCGGGGCCATGTGGCATTGGCGCGGTTTTCGGGCGTCCAGCGGTTGTTCCACACGAAGTAAGGCATGTTGTTGCTGCTGGTCATGTCGAAGGCGAGGAGGTTGGCGTTGACGATGTCATTGCCATGAGTGCCTTGGAAGAATATGCCCAAGCCCCAGCGTTTCCAGTTGAGCTGTGTGCTGAAACCATACTGATAGTCGGGGTTTGTGTCGCCGATAATGGTCTTGTCGCGGTCGTCGATAGAGGGGTCGTCGTCAAGATTCTTGTATTTGATTTGGCCGACCATGCTTTTGACCTTAGAGTTTGACTCGTTGGCGTAAAGCGGGTTTGCTCGCACCTCAGCCTCGTTGTCATAGAATCCGTCTTCGACATAGCCGTAGAGTGTGCCGATGGCATAGCCGTTGCGGCGTAGGAAAACGCTCTCCATGCCGAAGACCACGTCAGAGAACTGGTCAGCGTTGAGGCTTGAAATCTTGTTGCGGTTCCAAGTAATGTTGGCGTCGATGCTCCACTGCCAGTCTTTGTTGGTGAAGGGGATGAAATGACCCGAAAGCTCGATACCTTTGTTCTCGACATTGCCGAAGTTGCAGGCCATCTGTGTGAAGCCTGAGCTCATCGGTATCAGTCTGTATTGCAGCAGGTCGCGGGTTTTCTTATAATAAGCGTCGAACGTAATGTTGACACGGTTGCGAAGGAATGACAGGTCGAGGCCGGCGTCATACTGGTCTGTAGTTTCCCATTTCAAATCAGGCGCAGCCGGTCCATCCCATATGCTTTCGCCCAGACCGCTTGAAAGCGTGCCTCCGAAGGGATAGTTCTGCGACACAAATTTAGAGCGTGTGGCGTAGGCGTTGACGCCCTGATTACCGGTCTGACCGGCGCTGAGTCTGATTTTGAAGTTGTCAAAGAAACCCCAGTCTTTCATAAATTTCTCTTCTGACAGACGCCAGCCGATAGCACCCGAATAGAAACCGCTCCAACGGTGGTTTGCCAAGCGGCTCGATCCGTCACGGCGATAGGACACCGTTAATAGATAACGGTCCATAAGGTTATAGTTGACACGGAACAGGAATGACATCAGCTGAGATTTACCGCGGTAACTGCTTATCTCCTTGTCGCCGACGGCGTCGCCTATTGAGTTATCCTCTGTGGCGTCAGACGGGAAGGTCTTGGCGTTCATTGATTTGCCTTTCCATGTGACTTTCTCGTAAGTCATACCTAAGACGGCATTGATGTGGTGGACGGAGAACTGTTTGTCGAATGTAAGAAGCGACTCCTCGGTGAAACTCTCGTATGTGCCGTCGCTCTTGACTGCATAACCGTTGGTCGGAGATTGGCCGGCACCGGTGTAGCGGTTATAATACTGGTCACGTTCGTCATGCGAGTAATAGTAGCCGATGTTCTGACGGAATTTGAGCCACGGGGTGAAAGTAACCTCAGCGTAACCTGTGCCTGAGAAGAGCGTTGAGTAGAGAATGTTTTTCTCGGTCATCACAGACAGATAGGGGTTAGCCAAGCCGGTGGCGAAGTCCTCTGAAAAACCGGAGTCGGCCTCGGGGTCGAAGACCGGACGAACGGGGCTGAACGAAACGGCTGACTTGATGACAGCGAAGTCCTCGCTGTTTGTACGTGCGAGGCGGTTGTCGCTCTTGGTGAAGCTGAGGAAACTGCCTATTTCGAGGAAGTCTTTGACTTTGCGGTTATTGTTGGCGCGGGCGGTGAAACGTTTGTAGTATGAGTTGCGGATTACGCCCTGCTGGTCGAGATAGCCGGCCGAGTATAGATAGCCGCCTTTTTCGTTGCCGCCTGAGACAGAGAGGTTGTAGTCCTGACTGAAGGCGGTGTGGAAAATCTGGTCCTGCCAGTTTGTACCGTGGAATAGCTCTGTATCGCCCTCGTGGTAGTAGAAACCTTTGCGGAAGTCATCGGGGCTCGGCAGATATTCACGCTTGACGACTTCTTCAAGCCCTGTTTCGGGATTGATAGCGGTCGTTTCCTTCCAGTAGCCGGGGATTGGATAAGGATAAGCTGACGGGGCGACATAGTTTTTGCCGTCATAGAGATAGCCGTTGATGACGAGTTCGTTGCGATACTCGGCATACTCTGCAGCCGAGAGCACGTCGATTTTCTTGACCGGGTTAGAGACGCTGAGTGTGGTCGTGAATGTGACTTTGGCATTGCCGTCACGGCCGCTCTTGGTGGTGATGATGACCACGCCGTTAGCGCCGCGGGAGCCGTAGATGGCTGTGGCCGACGCGTCCTTGAGCACCTCGATAGACTCGATGTCCTGCGGGCTGATTGAGCTCAGGGGGTTGTTCTTCTGTTTCATGCCATAGTCAGTAGAGGGAGCCTCGCTCTGTATGAACGGGATGCCGTCGACTACATACAGAGGCTCGGTGCTGGTCGTGAACGAGTTGGCGCCGCGGATCTGTATGTTGATGCCTGCGCCCGGCGCGCCGTCAGACTGAGCGACATTGACACCGGCCAATTTGCCCTGCAGACCTTGGTTGATGCTGACGGGGCTCGTTTTCAGAAGTTCTTTACTGTTGATTGAGCCTACGGAGCCGGTGATGTCGCTTTTCTTGACAGAGCCGTAGCCGATAACGACGGTCTCTTGAAGGACGTTGGCGTCAGACTCCATGGCCACGTCGATGGTCGAGCGGTTGTTGACTCGCTCCTCGACCGGCTTGCAGCCGATGTATGAGAAGACCAGCACGGCGTCGCTGTTGACACGTATCGAGTACTTGCCGTCGATATCTGTGACAACACTGCGGTTTTGTGAGCTTTTTACCTTTACGCTTACACCCGGGAGTGTCTCGCCGGTAGATTTGTCGGTGACGACACCTCCGACGTTAATCTCACGTGGTGCGGCAGACAGGATGAACGGAGCCAAAAGCATGGCGATGAGCAATGCTATTGCCGCTCCGCTGCGGAGTTTTAGCAATCGTTTCATTAATTGGTTTATTTAGGTTAGGTTTATAAAGTTTTTATCACGGGATTGACGAATATCTCGTCGAGACACATGTCTGTCGTGCCGCTGAAAGCGACTTTCATGTAGCGTGCCTTGGTGTTTAGTTTGCCAAAGTATATGCCGTCGACCCATGCGTCCAAGCGGTTGTTGGGACAGTAGGGAGTGTTGCGTATCGAGGCGAGACGGTAGGTCTTGCCGTCGTCAGAAAAATAGACATAAGTCTTCATCAGCGGGTCGAAACCGCCGTTATGGTAGTTGAGCGCACGAACGAGCACGTCCTTGATCTCTGTCGGCGAGCCGAAGTCAAATATAAGTTCATTATAGCCTTTTGAGAATTTCTGCCATGCCGGGTCGGCGGCGTTTTCCTCAGCCACGACACCGTCTGCGAGTTTCGGTGCGACGGCAGCTGCCTCGGCGGGCATGTTGTTGACGAGGCGGTTGGCGATTGCAGCCTCCATCAGTGACCAGTATCGGTCACCGTTGCGCCATGACATATAATCCTCGTAAAGTTTGCCGGAGTGTTGAGGCTGACCGAGCTGATAGGGAGAGTCGGGATTCTCGATGATGCCGCCGAACATAAAAGATATGATGCGGTCGACACCGCCGTCGGTGGCAGCCACCTGCTGCGCGAGCAGGCGCGGATAGGCGGCCGGTATCAGAGCCGACTCGCGGTCATTGGGGTTGTTCTCCCATGTGAACGTCTCACAGTTGGCCCACATCTCTATGTTTAGATTGTCATGTATCTGACGCATGCGCTCCCAGTTGCGTTTGAGACGCGGCAGAGTGAACTCCTCGCGCACGCAGCCGACTTCGTCCTGATAGGCGATGATATCTATCTTGAGTTTGGCGAGTTGGTCGGCATAACGGGGGTCGTCGAAGTCAGACAGGCCGATGCCGTAGGGCGAGATGAGTGTTTTCTTGCCCGGAGTGAGGGCGTGCGAGCGATCGACAAGCTCATTGACCGCCTTGACGGCGTGGTCGGGCAGCACGGGACACAGACAGTCTTCGACGGGCAGATACCAGCCGTAGAAAGCTTTGGCGTTTTTGTATATGCCGGCGAGTTCCTCCATTATCTCTAACTGACGGGCTTTGACGGCCGGGTCGCGCATGTCGTCGTCATGATTCTTGGCCCAGCCGGTGCTCAGAAAGACTTTCTGTCCGTGACGGGCGGCTTCGTCAAGAATAGCTTCTACGGGACTCTCGAGAGCCGGGTCATAGTGAGGCTCCATAAGTTTAGACGGGTAATAGGATTTGCCGTCGTTGGCTACCTCCATGATTACGAGATACTCGACGCCCATGTCGGCGAGTTCTTTGACTTTTGCACGCCACAGAGCCGGGTCGGTGTTGTCAAAGCCGAGCGGATTGGTGTACTTGTTGCGCACATCTTTGTAGGGCAGGTTAATCCAAGACCCGGTGATTGGTTTGGCGATGTGACGGTCCGGATCGGATGAGCGCGGAGCTCCGGCGGCCGAGGCAGAGATAGCGGCCGTCGAGAGCAGGACTGCGGCTATCAGACCGGTGAATAAGATTTTTAGTTTCATCAGGGTAGAATGTATTTTAAGGTTTTATTCTGCGTAAGAGACTGTCGAGGGTGCATCGGTGTAGAGCACGGCCTCTGTGAGCACGACGGCTGCGCCGTCGCGCGGATTGAGCCAGCGGTATGTGGCGCGGTGAGCTTGCTTTGGCAGACGATATTTGTAGAAGAGGTCTACACGCCGGTTGTCGATGGAACTGTCGGTGAAGACAGGCAGTTTGGCCGTCTCGATTACTTTGCCGTCGAGTGTCAGTTCGACCTCGGCCACATATTGGGGGTCAGAGCATTTAACATAACCTTTCTGCACTATACCTGTAGATGCCGGATAATCGATTTCGGTCGGGTCTGACTCAAGGGCGACGTTGACGGACTGCTTGTCGAGCGGATAATGGCCGTCAAATGATTTCTCGTATCTGACGGGCACGGGCTGCTGCAGTTTTATAGTCACCTTGTTGCCTTTGGCTTTGCCGCCGTTGTCTTCGGCGATGACGACAGCGAGCTTAAGGGTCATGTCGTAAAGTTTGTCAAGGGATATATCAGTGTATGCAAAGGGGATGTGCTCGATGCCGTCGAGGCTTGCGGTCCATTTGCGCGGAATTTTGTCAAAGCCGGTCAAGGTGCCGAGCACACCTCCGGCGGTGGCGGGATTACAGTCAGCGTCCTGACCGCATCGTGCGGCGATGTCGATGGTCTTGAAGAAGTCGCCGCCGCCATATAGCAGACCGATGGTGACATAGGCGCTGTTGATTTTGGCGTCAATGTCAAAGGGCAGGAAAACGCCGTCGGGACAGCCGACCTCGCTGCTCCAGTCGCGCTGGCAGACAAACCATGCCTTTTTCCAGTCTGTCGGGTCTTCTTTATGACATTTTATAACGGCTTCGATAGTCTTGTAGAAGTCGCTTTGCTGCGGGATGGTCTTCAGTGCCTCTGTCACGACGTCCTCGATGTTGTCTTTTACAAACGCCATGCTGTAGAGCGCGGCCACATAGACGCCGCCATACCATCCGTCGCCATAGTTGAAGATATGGCCGACGCGGTCGGCTATGTCAGAGGCGGTGACGGGCATGCCGGGGGTGATAAGACCGATGAAGTCGGCTTCAATCTGGAAGTCGATGTCGTCGGCGTGAGGGTTGTTCTCCCAGTAGCCGCAGCGTGACGGCTCGATGCCGTGCAGTATATTGTATTTGGCCTGCTGGTTTGCGTGCCACAGGGGGAAGCCGGCCCGGGCGAAACTTACGGCGAACGAGTCGGCCGGAGCGTCGGGGCCGAGGCGGTCTACGACGTTCTCTAACACGATATTGACATAGATGTCGTCATAAAGACCGGGGAAGGTCTCGAAATAGTGTTTGACACGTCCTTCATTCCACACGATGGGCGTGTAGTCCTGTATCATCGTGCCGTTATGGATGAACTCTACCGGTCCGCCATAGGTGCAGGCGATGGTTTTTGCAGCCCAGCCGCCCTTGATTTTGTCGGCAAGTACGGATTTGTCGACAGACATATGGCTGTTAGCCGCAGAGGCAAAAGCCGGGGCGAGCAGAGCTAAAAGCAATGGTATAATCAGTCGTTTTCTCATAATAGCTTTGTCGGGTGATTGATTTATGGTTATTTGTTTTCGTCAGGAAGCTGTCCCGTGCGGAGGTAATGACGGTATGCTTTGTCGAGATGCTGTTTTTCCTTGATAAAAGGTGAATAATGGTGTGTATAAGCAAAACAGATGATATTACTCGAGTAGCTGTTGGCTATGGCGAGCTGACGGATGACGCGTTCGGGAGAAGCGGACCGACCGTCTTTTTCAAAAATCTCGATATTAGTCCAAAGTTTTAGCCCGGGCTTGGTGTTGACGGCTTTGCGGTATTCAGCCATCCACTCGGGCATTTGTTCGAGCGTCATGCCGCCGGCGCCGATGCCGTCTTGGGGCGAGAATATGTCGCCGATACGGAAATGCGTTTTTTCGAATATATTTTTCCAGAACGCGCCATATTGTGCGGCATTGTCGCCGACTGCAGCGTTTGCAAAAGGCGAAAATATCAGCGGCATGCCGGGAGTTGAGTCTGTCAGATGGTCGAGTGTGACATTGAGAGCGTCTGACAGAAGTTCCTGCTGCTGCGGTGTGCGCCAGTTGAAATTGTCAATTTCATACGGCCAGTACCATCCGTAAAGGGCGTCAGGATACTGCTTCTTATACAAAGCATAAATTTCATCGGCCACCTGATTGGATTGCTCCATGGCTTTTCGCATCCACTCGGCGTCATACTCAAAGCGCCACCACTTCACATCATTGCCGAGGCCTATAAATACGCGGATGCCGTACTTGTCGGCGGCGCGCAAACATTTCTCCAATGCATTGAACTGACGTTTGCGTGGCGCAAGTTTAGTTGGATAGGCGGCTGTGGCGCGGCCTTTATCGTCAATCTCGAGTGCATTGCCGAAAATAAAATACTTCATGCCTGTATCACGCAGCATAGCCATCTCCTGTTCCCAGCGTTCGTCGTTCCATTCGTTAAGCGCCCAGCTCTGTCCGAATGTGCCGTTTATGACACCATAATTCAGTCCGTCATTGCGCTGCTCGAATAAGTAGGGGAAATGACAGCCTTCGTCGTCCTTGATGTAAGTGTCGATGGCACGCTCGTCCTCCCGCAGATTGATGATGCGGCATCCTCGTGCGAGGACTTCCGTATATGCCGGATTGAAGCCGGTTTTGCGTCCGAAAGCAAGCATCATGTCACCGTTTATATCGATGAAGTAATCGTTGTTGTGGTCATGGCCGGCCATGACGGCAATTACGTCTCTTTTTTCAAGGAAAGATTCAAACAGACCGGAGTTGACATTAGCGGCGCATACACCTTCTTGACGGTTACCGACTTCGGGATAAGACCAGCGGGCGGACTCATATTCCCACAGTGGGATATGCATGAATGCTATTGACGGCAGTGGTTTGCCGTTGTTTGCCGAAGTGTATCTGTCAGAGGCCCGTCTGTACCAGTCTATCTGGTCATGGCGTATCCAGTCATAGTAGCCGAATGTGCGGTTGGGACGTTTGCTATGAGAGTCAAACAGATAAAGCACCCAGCGTGTGGCCGAGCCGTCAGACGCGATGACCGGCAGATCGCAGTTGCCTGAGCCGGTCAGCTCTTCGGCATCGTATGTCATGTTGTGCGGGCATGTCTCGAGAAACTCGAGTATTTGCGCGTTGTTGAGATTAGTCTCCTCGTCGTGGTTGCCGAAAGTAACAGCAAACGGGGTTGCGGTGCGTTCGAACACAGATGTAATCTCTTTCCAGAGAGACAGTGCGTCTGACGTACCCCACACGATGTCGCCGGTCATGACTGCGAGGTCAGGGCGTTCTGAGGCAATCAGCGCCTCGATCATGCGGTAGGTGCTGTCGTTGCCGGCCTTATGCTTCTCACCGTCTGTCAGATGCAGGTCGGTGAGTTGCATAATTTTGAAATTGCCGTCACGGAATTTTAAGACCGGTCTTGTGGCGGTGCCGGCTAAAGCGCCGACAGCAGCCAAAAGACATAATATAATGATTGGAAACTTCTTGCTATTCATAATCTGTACGGAAGGGGGCAAGCGGTAGGCCGTTAGATCCGAAAATTTCGGGTACGGCATCATTGGTGAAACAATATCTTACGCCGCATGGCTTGTCAAGACCTTTGACTGTCAGGCGGATATCTCCGTTTTTAAGTATCTTGGCGTCGGCGGGATAAAAAGTGCCGTCGCTGCCGAGCAGTTCGAAGTTTTTGATTTTCTTACTGCGGCTGCTGATGCCTGCGTCAGTTGTGGTGACAGTCACGGTATTGCCTGACACTTTATAGGATTTGAATTGGGGAGAGAACGGATTGAGGCCTTCGACTCCGTATGTCGAGTTGAGCGCGAGATTGGCCAATCGCTCGCCGACCTGACGTTTGACGGTCGGATGTACATCATTAATGTCATTGACGAGATCTCCAATGACCGCCATGCCCGTGTCCTCGACAGTCTCGTCGACCATAGCCTGCTGTTCGCGCAGATATGCGCCGTTTTTGCCGGCATAGCCGCTGTATGGCGCAATCTGTACGAAATAAAAAGGCAGACGCTGACCAAAGTCGGCCCTCCAACCACGTATAAGTGACGAGAACATCGTGGCATAGTCGGCATAGCGTTCATTGTTTGCTTCGCCCTGATACCATATTACTCCGGCGAAGGTATAGTTTTTAAGAGGGAATATCATGCCGTTGTAGAGCGACGAATTGGCTACGGGTGGCCAGTCGCCGCGCACGGCCTCTGCTTTTTTCTGCAATGTTTCGTCTCTGAATGTCACGGGGTCAATCCATGCTTCGGCGGGAGTGCCGCCCCAGTATGCGCCGACCAGACCGACCGGCACTTCACCGAGACCCTCGCAGAGACGGCGTCCGAAGAAATATCCGACGGCACTGAAATAGTCCATTACCTCTTTTGAACATAGCTCCCAGTGTCCGCGCAGTCTTTCGACCGGATAGCGCGACGGAGCTTTCTCCACGCGGAAGACACGTATCTTGTTATTGTCGAATAGATTGTCGCGACTGTCGATATCGCTGATTTTCCAGCGGAAACAATACTCCATGTTAGACTGGCCAGAGCAAAGCCACGGCTCGCCCATGAGTATGTCGGAGACTTCTCTCACGAGCTGACCGTGCCAGCCGTAAAAACGTATGGAGTGGGGGCCTTCGTCGGCCGGGGTACGCACTGATGTCTCCCAGTAGTTGTACTTGTCAGACTTGACACAAACAGTGTCTGTCGGCGCCCAGCTGCAGACAATCTTAAGATCCCACAGGGCCGGGCACCATCCCCAGAGTTTTACGTCAGCGTCACGCAGCATCACAGCATGGTCGCTTATGAGCCCCGGCAGATAGAAGTCGGCTTCGTCCTGTGCCGCAGCTCCGGTAAAAGTCATTGCGGCTATGGCCGCCATCATTAGTTTCTTCATATTATAAAATCGGTTCTTCGGCCCAGTAACGCTCGATTTCCTCCAACGTGCGGCCGGTGGTTTCGGGGACGTATCTGTACATGATATAAATATACGGGACACACATAGCTGCAAACAGTAGGAACGTGCCGGCCGGTGTGAGCGTCTGCAGCAGCCAAGGAGTCAGCTGACCCACAAGATACGTGCCTATCCACAGTGCAAGACCGGCGACTGACATCGCCAGACCGCGCACCTTGGTCGGATACATCTCTGAGAGCAGCACGAAGACTACAGCGCAAATTGACACGGCGCAACAGAATACATAGGCGAGGAAGAAGACGAGCAGGAAAATACTCGAGATGCCCATCGACGCTCCGTGGTTGAAGTAGAAAGCTATCATAAGCAGCGAGACAATCATGCCTGACACACCGTAGTAGACGAGTTTTTTGCGGCCGACTTTGTCGATAATAAGCAGGGCGAGGACAGTGGTCAGCGTGTTGACCAGACCGACGAGCACCTGATACATCAGCGAGTCGCCCCCTGACAGACCGGCCTGCTCGAATATCGACGGACCGTAGTAGAGCACTGCGTTGACGCCCATAAACTGTCCGAGCATGGCGATGCAGACGCCGATGATTACAGCCTTGAAAATTCCGGGCTTGAGCAGCATGCGCAGGTCTGACTTGGTCTCATGGCCGAGCACGGCCTCTGTCTCGTCGGCCTGACGGACGGCAGCTGACGGCTCTGTATAGATGCGGTCGAGGATGAGCATGGCTCTGCCACGCTCACCTTTGACCAACAGCCATCTCGGGCTCTCCGGTATCATGAATATGATAAGGAAAAAGAGCATTGCCGGCACTGTCTCCATGCCAAGCATACCGCGCCAGACCTGATTGACGAACACAATTCCCATAATACCTCCGTCGGTCTCGCCGGCATGCCCGATTGCATAGGAGAGCAGCCCGTAGTTTACAAGATAGGCTCCGAGAAACCCGACCGTCACAGCCAGCTGATAAAGAGACACAAGGCGTCCGCGCCATTCGGCAACTGCCATTTCCGAGATGTAGAGAGGCGAGACTATCGAAACGATGCCTATGCCTATGCCGCCTATGATGCGGTAGATTACGAGCTGATTGAAATCACTGCATATCATACAGCCGGCCGCCGAAGCGGTGAACAGTATGGCCGACAGTATCATCGACGGTTTGCGCCCGAATCGGTCGCTGAGGATGCCGGCTACAGATACGCCTGCAATCGAGCCTATCAGCGCGCATCCGACATACCATCCCTGCTGCATGGTGTCGAGCCCGAACTGTCGGGCGACGTCGCCTATTGTGCCCGAAATGACAGCCGTGTCATAGCCGAACAGGAAGCCTCCCAAGGCTGCGACCAGCGACAGGAAGAGCATGTATCCTATGTTGATTGTCTTTTTCATTGCATTGTCAATGTTAGAGCTGTGACGACTGTGTTTTTATTTGTCTTTTTCCTCGAGTTCGGCGCGGGTCGGGATTGATGCCTGTGCGCCGGCACGGGTCACGGAGATTGATGCGGCACGGTTGCCGAACTCCACGGCCTCGCGGATGCCGCGGCCCTCGGCGAGAGCCACGCATAGCGCTCCGCAGAACGTGTCGCCGGCGGCTGTTGTGTCGACAGCGTCTGCTTTAAAGGTCGGCACGAGTTCACAGTCATTGCCGTTTTTGACGAGAGCACCGCGCTTGCCCATGGTTATCACTACGATGTCCACCCCTTTGGCCGCTATGGCGTCGGCCGCCTCGCGGGCGGTTTTTATATCAGTGATATTAATGCCCGACATCAGGCTCGCCTCGGTCTCGTTGGGTATAATCATATACAGGTTGCGCAAGAGCGACTCCGGGAGCTCGCGTGCGGGAGCGGGATTGAGGATGACTTTCAGCCCTCTCTCTGACGCGATACGTGCCGCATACTCAATAGTGGGCAGAGGAGTCTCTAACTGCATCAGCATGATGTCTCCCTCATGCAATATACTTTTTGCAGCATCGATCTGCGGGCGTTTCAGCGTGTCGTTGGCGCTCGAGGCCACCGATATGCAGTTTTCGCCTTTTTCATCTACCATGATAAGAGCGACTCCCGAATCTTCTGTCGGGTCCGTGGTTATATATCGTGTGTCGATGCCCTCTTTTTTGTAAAGCTCGACAGACTGACGTCCGAACATGTCGTCGCCCACGCGTGCGATGAAAGTCACATCGCCGCCCAACCGGGCAGCCGCAACGGCCTGATTGGCTCCCTTGCCGCCGGGATTCATCATAAACTTGCCGCCCAAGATGGTCTCGCCGGGCACGGGTATGCGTTTTGAGCGCACGACCATGTCGGTGTTGCAGCTGCCGATTACTATGATTTTTTTCATGCTAAACTAATTGTCTTTGTCAAACTATTTTGGCGTATATCAAAAGGCCGAGACCTATGGCAAAGAGCACAAACATCCATGTGTTGAGTCTGTTGCAGACAGCCGGACAGTTTTTAAACTCTTTCCATATCAGTATGCCCCACAGTGCCGAAATCAGAGTCGCGCCCTGTCCCAAACCGTATGAGATGGCCGGACCGGCTGTGCCAGATGCCACCATGCTGCATGACTGGCCGATACACCATATCACGCCGCCGAGCACACCGACCATATGCGTTCCGAAAGAGCCTTTGAAGTAACCAGAGGGTTTGCAGGGCTCGCCCTGCACGGGTTTGAACATAGCGATGTAATCCCACAGGAAGTTGCTGACGAAGACACCGACCGCAAAGATAAACACGGCTGTGTAAGGGGTCATCTTGCCGGCCTCGGGGTGAGCGAAGTCTGTGGCTGTGGCGGCCGATACGAGATAGAAGAAGAACGCCATGATGACGCCGGCTGCAATCGACAGGGTGATGCCCTTCTTGGTCAGATTCTGAGGACCGGTCTGAGCCCTTTTGTAGGCCATGCCGTTAAGCATGATGGCTACAGCTATCAGAGCCACGCCGATGAAGAGTATCACCGGGTCGCCGTCGGGCTTGGCTATGTAGTTGACAAACACGCCTATCACGAGCGCCAGACCGACGCCGACGGGGAAGGCGACAGACATGCCGCAGAGTGAGATTGCAGCCGAGAGCATGATGTTTGAGAGATTGAAGATCACACCGCCGGTGAAGGCGAGGGCTATGCTCGACCCCGAGGCTTGCTCGAGGTCGGGTATAAAGGCGCGGCCCTCGGTGCCTGTGCTGCCGAACGTAAAGGCAGACAGCAGGGCGAACAGCAGTACGCCGATTACATAGTCCCAGTAGAAGTATTCATATCGCCAGGTTTTCGAGGCTAACTTCTGTGTGTTGCCCCAAGAGCCCCAGCAGAGCATTGTGACAACACAGAGAAGTACGGCCAACCCGTAGTTTGATACAATAAACATGGGTCAGAAGGTTTTAATCGTTAACGGGCAAGTATTTTGCATGTCTGCACCTCGCCGGCTGCGCTCTTGACACTGAGCACATATACGCCGCGCGCGCCGGCATAATTCCAGCTGAAGTTAGTGCCGCTGACGGTCTCGTTGACCACGCTGCGGCCCTGCATGTCTACGATGGCGACTGTCGACACACCGCCTTCGGGCATTACGACATGGATGGTCTGAGCGTCAGCCTCGCAGAACACTGCGACCTTGCTGTCTGTGGCTGCGTCAGAGATGCCTGATGACTGGCGGGGGAATGTAGCCCAGTCTGACCATTTGCGGTTGTCGTCGCGGAAGCGTGCGCGGACAAAGCAGTCATTGCCGAAAGTGACACCGCCTGCCTGCTGCTCGAGCGAGCAGAGGTTGATGCCGGCGTTCTTGTCTTCATTGCGGTAATAGTTGCGGCAGTCACGCAGTGAGTTAACCAGCACATTGAGCGAGCCGTCGTTTGCTTTCTGCACGAGTTGGAACTGTGACGAGAAGAGTTGACCGGCGTTTGCTTCGTCGTAGGCGTCACAGCTGATATTGTAGATATTGCCGTTTTGAGAGAGTGTGAGGTTGGCGGGCGCTTTGGGCGCTTCCTGTTTTACGTCGCCATACCATGAGTAGCGTAGTACGGGTGTGTCAAACCAGTTGGCGGTTATGTTAGATGCGTCTTTGTCGTCTTCGGCTACAGACCATACTTGGAAGGCGTATTTGCCGTTCTCGATGTCGATTTCACCGTAGTTGATGGCATA
>DXYS01000028.1 GCA_019415705.1 Bacteroidales bacterium
CATCGTCCTTGGCACCGCCCCGTGCCCCCGCCTCACTACCGCCCCTATCGCGAGTGGAGACCTATCCGCACCATACTCGGCCTCACTATCGGCAGTGCAATAAATTTCGGCGTCAACCAGCTGATAAATCTCGGTTATAACGTCTCGGGCTATGGCACAAACGCTGTCTATGTAACAAATGTGCCGATGCTAAACATGTATTGGCCCGACGCCACACTCTATTACGGCAACAACGGCCTCTACGCCTCGGAGTTTGTCTACTCCACACCGGGCTACACCATGGGGCGCTATAACAGCACATATAACATGCTCTGTCAGGTTTACGGCTCACCTTACAATGTTGTCAACAGTCATCTGAACTCAACGGCAACATGGTGGGGACCCGGCGGCCAGTTCATCAGGCTCAACTTTGAGAGCGCCCTTGCCGCCAACGGCACGACCCGCTTCTTCACGACCCTCAGCTTCGGCAACTAATACGCCTCAGCTCTGCATAAAAAAGGTGATGGAAAAACTCCATCACCTTTTTTATTAAAGTCTTTAAAGTCCTTATTTTAATGATTTACCGACGACCGGCGGGACTAAGCAGGAAAGGTAACGGGTCGCGCATAGTAACTGCGCCCGATGATTCAATGCGCTCCATCTCGGCCACGGCGTCCTTGGCGTTCTCGGCCGAGGCGCCGATGACATAATAATACGGCTCGCTCGTGTTGACGATAAAAGCGCTTCCGAGGCCGCTATCCTGCAAGCGCTTGCAGAGCGAGCGGGCGTTGAAGACCTGCTTGAACTGTCCGACGACAACGTTAAACGCACCTATTTTGGTAGCGGCCGGTTGTCCCTCAGTCACAGTGATATGCTGAGTCTTAACCTCGACGCTGTCACCGTCTACGACGACAAACGACCCGCGCATCTGCCGGCGCACACTCCCGTAAACGCTTTCCTCAAATGCGATGTCAGAGTCGCGTTGGCTGACTGCCTTGTCATAGGCCTTACGATAGTTTTCTTCGGTAGTCTTACATGCCGTCATCAAAATAATTGCGGACGCAAGGGCTACAACGTAAACGAATATTTTTTTCATACTGAAGTTTATTTTTCTGAACACTCTCAGTCAGCTTTAAGTTTTCCCAACTCTATGACCTCAAGGTCACGGATGTCTCCGTCATCGAGAATAAAGCGCACCAATGTGCGTTCGCGCTGCCAGCCGTGATAGCCGGCCGCCCCGGGATTGATGTGAAGCATCTGCAGTTCTTTGTCATACTGCACTCGCAGTATATGACTGTGGCCACAGACCATCAGTTTGGGACGCTCCTCGGCGAGCATACGTCTCACGCCGGGGGCATAGCGTCCGGGGTAACCGCCGATGTGGGTCATCCACACCTTGACGCCCTCGGTCTCGAAACATTCTATCTCCTTGCAACGTCTGACGACGGCGCCCGAGTCGATGTTGCCGCGTACGGCTCTGACCACCGGGGCTACGCCTTCCAAGCGGGCTATGACGTCTATACAACCGAGATCGCCGGCGTGCCATATCTCGTCACAGCCGGCGAAGTGGGTTGCAAAACGGTCGTCCCAGCACGAGTGGGTGTCAGAGAGAAGACCGATACGTTTCATTTATTTGATGCCGATTTTGCGGGCGATATCGTCGGGCACGGCTTTCTTGTTGAGGTAGATGTCAAGTGTCTTGGCCTTGAAATAAGGCATTGACACATAGAAGAATCCGCCAAATTTCTGATTATCGTCCCACGAGTTCTTGACCTTGTAATATTTGTTACCGAGGCGGTCGACGGCGGTACCGACGATTTCCATGCCGTGGTCGTCAGTTGTCTCCTGTCGGTCAAACATCTCCTGACGGCTCTCCTGTGTGACCTCGATTTCATCAACCGGGCCTTCAAATTTGAATTTATCATTGAGACGGTCTGCGTCAGAGAGTTTCACCCAGCGGGCGAGCTCGGTGTCGTTCATGTCGCTTTGGTCCTTGCCTTTGGGCATCAGGGCTACGCCGTCTTTCCACTTGAAACCGCCTTCGCTGACGTCGGCTGCCCAGACAAGTGTGTAGCCGTTTTCGAGCGCATTGTCGACGATGGCTACGAGCTCGTCGATGGGCACATTCTGATACTGACCCCACAGCCAGTTGTCAGAAACCTCAAGCACGAAGGGTTTGTAGAAAGGATGGTGTGTGAACGATGAAATGGCGATATAATTGTCAGTCGACAGGCCGAGTGACTTGGCGAATGACTGCGGCGTGTAGGTCTTGCCCTTGTAGGTGAATGTTTCGGGCACTTTGCCGAGATATGCGTCTAAAACACCCTCGAAACCTTCACGCCATGCGGTCGAAATCTTGCGGTTAGGCTTTGACACTACAGTCTTTACATAACCCGAGAGGATGCCGTCAAGCTCGCCGTGGACGTGCTTGTCCTCACCGTACTCGAGGCCGCGATAAACTTCCTCAGGCACTGCGCCGTACTTCTCCCAGACATAGGGCACGTCAAGCACTGAGCCGCCGGGGGCGAAGTTGATGGTGCCGTACATGCGCACATAGCGGTCGGCTTTATCGGCGTAGCAGTGGCGCACGGTGAACATCTCGGAGAGGTCGAGCGAGTCACCGCCGGCACGGCGGATTTCGTTTTCATAAAATGATGTTCCGGCAAAGCACCAGCATGTGCCCGATTTATTCTGATCCTTGACCGAAGTGACGGGGATGGTGATGACATCCTTAAACTCAAAGCCCTTGACTGTGTCGGTGGCGGCGGTGTCAGCCGGAGCAAAAGCCGATGCCGGCACGACAGTGGCAGCCGTCAGGCATAATGCGATTAATTTTTTCATATCGTAGTCTGATTAGATTGTTTCTATACCGCAAATTTATCAATTAATATCGAATAATAGATCAACCTCAGCACTAAAATCAAGCGAAACGGCTCATTTTAAAGCATATCGACACAAAAAGTGCGAGCCATGCAGCAATTTGCATAAGAATGGCAACGTCGCCATCCGTGCGAACAAAGCGACTATGCCGTTTGTCTTAATTAAAACAATGTCATCAAGTCTCTTTCTCACATTATGTCGCCATTACTTTACATCTTATCCGCTCCCATAATACCGATTGACCCGACAAAGCCGATTGACACAGACACTTTCACGGCAAATGCGGCCGAAGGTACTTATGAAATCGCCCGTCTTATAATGAAGATTGTCGACTGGCTCCTTGACCTCGTCGGACTCGGCCACAACGAAACGTTAGTCACGGGCCTTTACGCCACCGTAGTCTTTTTTATCGCTATGGTTGCCGGAAAAGTTTTCCAGTGGATCATTCTTTATATCGTACGACAGATTGCCCGACACTGGGACAATGACGTCTATCTTTCTCTGACATCCGTACATTTTTTCACAAAACTTTGCCGCATCATTCCGGCGATTGTGTTTCTGATTCTGATACAGTTCACACTGACTACCCACACTGTTCTGGCCTCAGTACTCACAAAAATAACACTACTATATATAATTTTTCTTGTCTGCATCGCGCTGTCGGCACTCATTCTTGCCATTTGGCAGCATGTCGACACACGCGAAAACAAGCGCAAACTGCCGCTTAAAGGACTCGCACAGCTCGCTAAAGGCATTATCTGGATTATAGCCATAATAATATCTATAGCGCTGCTCATTGACAAGTCTCCCGCATCATTGCTTGCCGGTCTCGGCGCGTTTGCGGCAGTGCTGATGCTGATTTTCAAGGACAGTATACTCGGTCTGGTAGCAGGCGTGCAGCTCTCTGAAAACGATTCGCTCCATGTCGGCGACTGGATAAAGGTCAACGGCACTGACGCCAATGGCACTGTCACCGAAGTCAGTCTGACATCGGTCAAAGTCCTCAACTGGGACAAGACGACAACCAACCTCCCGCCCTACTCGCTTATTAGCGGAAGTTTCACAAACTACCGCAGCATGCAGGAGAGCCACACACGCCGCATCTGCCGCAGCTTTATGATTGACGCAGACAGCATCTTGCCGGCAACAGACGCTATGCTCGCCGATTTGCGCAAGCTGCCGTTCTTAGATGAATGGATTGGCAAAAAAATCGAACAACGGCAACGCGGCATAACCGAGGATGTCAACAATTCCGAAGGTCTCGTCGACGGCTCTATCGATACAAATCTCGGAGTGTTCCGTGCGTATATGAAGATGTGGCTTGACGCCAATCCCGACATCTCGCATGACAGTGACTGTTTTGTCACATCGCTCGCTCAGACTCCGGCCGGCATACCGTTCCAAGTCTACTGCTTCACCGACACGTCGGCATGGTTTGCTTACGAGCATATCCAAGATACGGTTTTCGAGCATCTGGCTTCAATGCTGCGTTTCTTCAGTCTTTATACATTTGAGAATCCGTCAGGACGCGACACTGTCATAGACGGTTATCTCAGCCCCGGTAAAGACATAACAAAAGTCTACGGCATCCCCTATCCGTTCTTCCAACGTCAGGAAACATCTGACACCCATGGAGACAACAGTAAAGCTCAGCCGTCAGATAATCAAACTCCGAAAGCATCCTGACAGCACCTGTCGACAAAAGACGCCGATTGGTCGATAAAATTTTGTCCCTGATTTCGTTTTGACTATTTTTGCATGAGGGTGTTGCATTTGCGGCATCCTCACGCACGCTTAATGACCGATGCATATCACAAACATGAAGTCAGACACTCCGACAAACATTGACCGCCAGACTGCTCGCAGCCGCAAAACACGGTTTATAGCCCATCTGATAGTCATTCTGATGCTTTTTATCCTGCCTGAGATTGTGATGAATTACGCGATGCCTCAGCGACGCGGGTTTCAAAGCACACCATGGGGCATATACCTCAAGTCGCTTGTGTTCATCGCTGTATTCTACATAAATTACTACTATATAATCGAACGCACACTTAACAGCCGCGTGCGCGTCTGGCGATTTATAGGACTCAATGTTGGTCGTGCTTTGTTCGCTCGGCCTTTGCTATCTTATCTGGCGGTTTTCGTTTTATCTGCCGAGACTTGCGGCGGCCGACATCAGGCCTATACGCCATCCGGAGAGAATCAACTACATGGTTTTCTCAGCTCTGATACGCGACTCGGTGATGGTAGTGCTTACAATCGCATTGTCAGTGGCCCTGCGGCTCGGTGACAAATGGCTGACCCTCGAACGACGCCGACGCGACATGCTGGCCGAGCAACGCGAAACCGAGCTCAGCAATCTGAAGAGTCAGCTAAATCCACATTTTCTGTTCAATACACTCAACACTATTTACGCACTGGTCGAAATTGACCCGGACGAAGCTCGCAAAGCTATCCACGAACTCTCACAACTGCTTCGATATGTGCTCTACGAGACACCGGCCGAAGTCAGTCTGGAACGCGAGACCGAATTCACCGTCAACTACATCTCGCTGATGGAGTTACGTCTCGGACCGGGACATGTCGTCTCTCATATAGACATCGGCTCGATGGCCGATACATCTGTGCCGCCGCTGATTTTTATCCCGCTTGTCGAAAACGCTTTCAAACACGGCAACACGGGTCATACCGACAGTGTCATCGAAATCGACATCAAAGCTGCCGACGGGCAGATTGTATGCCGCACTGTCAACAGCTTTGACCCGCATACCGTACTTGACAGACGCAGCGGCATCGGCATCGCCAATCTGCGTCGGCGTATGCATCTGATTTACGGTCGCGATGCATCTTTAACGACCACAATTGACACCGAACGCTACACATCAACCCTGACCATTAAAATACGGCCCGAATAATGAACGAATCGAGACTTAGATGCATTATCGTCGACGACGAACCCCTTGCCGGACGGTTGCTGTCGGCCTATGTGCAGCGTACCGAGGGTCTCGAACTGCTCGGATGTCACACATCGGCTCGTGAGGCTCTTGACGATATTTTGTCAAAACGTCCGGATATAGCATTTTTAGACATTCAGATGCCCGAAATGTCCGGCATGGAAATGGCTCGCCGCCTTCCGTCAGATGTCAAGGTCGTTTTCACAACCGCATACCGTGAGTATGCGGTCGAAGGATTTCGCGTTAATGCGCTCGATTATCTGCTCAAACCGGTCAGCTACGACGAGTTCCTCGAATCAGTAAACCGGGCCCGCAACAATACTAAAACCATCGCTGACCGTGAGCCTCACGAAAGTTTTCTCAGTGTCCGCAGCGAGCATAGCATAGTGCGTATCCCGATAGACGACATACAGTTTATCGAAGGTCTCAAAGACTATGTGAAAATCCACATACATGGTTTCCAGCGTCCGGTGCTGACACTGATGAGCATCAAATCACTCGAACAGACACTGCCGGTCGAGAAATTCATGCGCGTCCACCGCTCATACATAATCAATCTCGACCATGTTACAGCCCTGCGCAGCCGGCGCATAGTCATTGATGACAAGCGCGAAGTGCCCGTCTCCGACACATTCAAATCAGCACTCGCCGAACGACTTGGCCTTTAAAGACCGAGACAACCGAACTTTTAAACCTCTACACACGTTATAGCTGCTGAAAGGCCGACAAAAAAGCGGTTGGCCCGGATACAATATTATGGAATATTTCATTATATTTGCCGCGTCAGCCTTAAATACACAAGAGATTACATTAACTTTTTTATACCTACCAAAACTATGCAATTCCTGACTAACGAAAAACTGACCATCGTCGGCGCAGCCGGCATGATTGGCTCAAACATGGCCCAAACAGCCCTGATGATGCATCTGACACCTAACATCTGCCTCTACGACCCCTATGGTCCGGGCCTCGAAGGTGTCGCCGAAGAGCTCTTCCACTGCGCTTTCGAAGGTCTCAACCTCACATATACCACAGATTTGGCTGAAGCTCTCAAAGACGCAAAATATGTCGTCAGTTCTGGTGGCGCAGCCCGCAAGGCCGGCATGACCCGCGAAGACCTGCTGAAAGGCAACGCCCAGATTGCCGAAGACTTCGGTAAAGCCGTGCGCGAATTCTGCCCCGACGTCAAACACGTCGTCGTCATCTTCAACCCCGCCGATATCACAGGTCTTATCACCCTGCTCTACTCCGGTCTGAAACCCTCTCAGGTCTCTACTCTCGCCGCTCTCGACAGCACACGTCTGCGCAGCGAGCTTGCCAAATACTTCCACATCTCGCCTGACAAAGTAGTCAACACCCGCACATACGGCGGTCACGGCGAACAGATGGCCGTATTCGCTTCGACAACAACTGTCGACGGCACACCGCTGGCCAAACTTATCGGCACCAACAAACTGCCTTATGCCGACTGGGAGGCTATCCAGCAGCGCGTTATCCAAGGCGGCAAAAACATCATCGACCTGCGCGGACGCTCATCGTTCCAGAGCCCGGCTTACATCTCTATCGAGATGATTGCCGCAGCAATGGGCGGCAAGCCTTTCACATGGCCTGTAGGCACATATGTCAACAATGACCGTTTCAAACACATCATGATGGCCACTGAGACCGTAGTCACAGCCAACGGCGTCGAGCATCGTCCGTTAGACGGCACTCCCGAGGAGAACAAAGAACTCGAGAAGAGCTATCAGCACCTCTGCAAACTCCGTGACGAAGTCATCGAGATGGGTGTGCTTCCTCCTATCGCCGACTGGCACAAACTCAACCCCAACATCGACTGATAACATCGTCCGACAACCTTACAGACAGCCGTGGAGCCCCCGCCTCACGGCTGTTTTTTATAGCTGTACATTGAAAACATGGGAGGTCGATTTTTACCACTCGTCCGCGTCAGCGGCGCAAGTATGTGAGGCCACGGTAAGCAGGCTGTAGGTCTGCGCAACCGTGGTATAAATCCAATCCAAAGCGTAGCGCGCTGTAGATACGCCGCATTGCAGCGTTGAGGCACCTATGGCGCTCTTTCAAAAAAAGAGCGCAGGTCGCGTGAATTTTCTACAACCGGCCGCGGAGCACGAAGTACATACGCGCCAGATAGAGACCAGTGTCCCCCCCCCTTTCAATAAGCGACGGAGTTTGCGCTGTCACGTGAAGATTCCAAATCGAAGTGCAAAACTTTGATATAGGAATTACTCATTTTCCTC
>DXYS01000029.1 GCA_019415705.1 Bacteroidales bacterium
ATCTGAAACTTTCAATTCTCAGAGGCTTTAACAAGTGGAGTTCTGCAACACCCCCGAGCATGTTAGGCCACGGTAAGCAGGCTGTAGGCCTGCGCAACCGTGGTTTTTAGTTCACCCCATTAATATAGCGCGCTGTAGGTGCGCTGCATTGAAAATAAGTGCCTTACGTTTTGCGTCACCCCTACAGGGTGAATTATTGTCTGTTCTTTATTACCTATGACTGCGCGGACCTACAGCCCGCTTGTCATAGGCTCACATACGGCGCTGCGCTGACGCGCCCGACGGCGCTACCGACTCGTAAATCACTGAAATGCAGGGATATACCAAAGCGAGCGCCGCGAACGGCGGCATGTATTAATGGGTCAGCGGCGTCAAAGCGAGGTTGAAATGTAAAAGAGGTCAGCGGCGTCAATGTAGGGGACAATTTAGAATTTTAAGACATTGAATCGTGCCAAACCAAAAGGAAATTTACAATTTACTAACGTTAGTAATACTAATGATGCAATTAAATTTGTAAAAGACACGTCCGAGACTTTTCGACATTACCAATAATTGAAGAGTATATGAAAGTTGTCAGGATTATTGTTTCGGATATTACAACCACACAATTATGACGCATTTCATTACATCACAGTATTCTTTCCATTAACTATCCAACCCCGTTTTTTTCCTTCCGGTCGAGTGATATAACCTTTTTCAGCGAGGTTGTCAACTTGTTTTTGGATAGCGGAGCGGCTTATGCCGAGAGTTGTTGAAATTGTCGTGAGCGAGGCATTAGGATCTGATTGAAGGACACGGAGAATACGTCCGGGGGTTGTCGTAGAAAAGCGTATAATTTCACCTTCGTACCACCACATCGTTTCTCGGTCGCCTGACAAGAATTCAAGCATTGACGAAATGTCGGCTGTCAAGGCGGATTCCATATATTCAACGAATGGGGCTATGGACTTCAAAGAAGCGTGTGCACCATCGGCCGGTATTGGACCGACTGCGGCATCGGCAAGCCCCAACGCGTTGAGATATGCTTTCTTATTCTTGCTGCGAATAACCATCATGGGCCAGTTGTGACGGCGCAAAATGAAATTAACCATCAATCGTGCTATACGGCCGTTACCATCCTCAAACGGGTGAATACGGATATAACGATAATGGAATAGTGCTGCAAGCTGAATAGGGGTAAGGGTGCCTTCCGCAACTGCATTATTATACCATTGCACTAAATCAGCCATCAAGGCAGGCGTTTCTTCAGGTGAGGCATATTCAAACCGCTCTCCTGTCGGGGTGATAACGGAATTAGGCCGTGTTTTGTATCGTCCGGCATGAACGGTGTAACTTGTGGTTTCACCACCGGGCAGCTGACGATAGACCTTATAATCCTCGCGCAACATCACCTGATGAACCTGTCGAATAAATGTTTCAGTCAAGGGTTCATCTGTATCAGCTTCCTGCTCGACCATATTCAGGCAGATATTGTGTGCTTTCATCTCCTCAAGGTCTTTCATCTTAGCAGAGCCTATTACTTCTCCGAGAAGAAGAAGCACCTCAGTCTGACCGTAAGTGAGAGTGTTGCCCTCGATGTGGTTACTGTTATAATTGAAGTCGAGCATAAACTTCCGCTTCAACCGTTTTTCGTCATCTGCCGAAAGGGGCTGAAGGTCTAACCACTGTCTGTAAAGTTTATCGATTTGCGCCATATCTATTATTTAGCGCAAAGATACACAATATACCACCGGAATGCAAATATACCACCTTAAAAGTGGTATAAATAGAACAGAGCAGAATTTTTCATACCATCAATGCTGCATCGTACCACCTAAAAAGTGGTACATTATTTTCAGCTCTCTTTTGGGGTCAGCCGCAAAAGGGTGTCAGCGGCGTCAAAGTAGGGGCATCCCAAAGCGAGAGCGGCATGTATAATACGCATGTAAAACTTTGGCGGCCAAATCGTACGCGCCGAAGGTACGTCCTTACAATCAATTGGGAATCAAGTGTATACAGTAGCCGGTTAAAATCAGCCTTCCATATTCGGGCGGAGCATCCCGGCGAGATGGCCCGCCTTATAGTGTAGCGCGGGACGCGCGAGTCATCTACAACCCTCTGCGGAGCACGAAGTGCGTAGCTGAGGGATAATGCATATATAGAAGATTGCGCGACAAGACGTGGAACGGGCGCAGTCGCGCCTATGGCGATAGCCAAGGCTAACAAAGAAGGGATAGGCTCGCGCCGTTTCGTGACTGCGCGGCTCCGCGGCTTGTCACGAGGTGAAGATGGACTCGTTATCCGCCAGCTTCGCAAGCTATACACGCTTGCTACGCAGACGGTTGTAAAAAATTCGCACCTCCGGTGCTTTTTGTAAGCAAATCATACGTGCTGATTGGCACATCCCTTCAACCTCGCGAATCAAATCAAAGCGGCCAAATTATACGCGCCAAAGGCAAATCCCTACATTTCGCTGCAGCTCAATAGGTTATCGGTCAATTAAAAATCGACCCTCCATATTATTTAACCTTTATTGTGAGGGGTTGTTTGATGATGCGGCAGCCGGGGAAGCCGGCGCGGATGAGGCGGTTGACGGCGGCGGTGTCGGCGAGGGCTTCGGCCGGGGTCTCGGGTAGCATGACATATGTCGTGACTTCGGCGCCGGGTACAAGCATTTTCATTAACTCGGCAGGCGACGGCGCCGTCTTAAGGCGCGAGTAGTCGCTATAGGTCATCTTGATAAATCCTGCTGAGGGGCTGATGCCGCGGCGGTCGAGGAGAAAGCCGTCGGCAAGGCGCACGGGCATGGATGCGGCGCTGACATCGGTCGGCGCGGGATATGAGACTATGCCATCGCGCGAGGCATTGAGGCTGACGGCGACGAGGCTGTCGCAGTCGACTGACGTGCGGTAGACGACGGCATGAGGAAGCTGACGGGCCGGCTCACCGGTGACTACAGAGAGACGTGAGCACGCAGCGGAGTCAATATGACGATGTGAACACGAGACGAGCAGTCCGAGGCCCGTGAGCGCAAAAGCGGCGATGACAAATGATTTACCGTGCATAGTAAAACGGGATAGAGAGTTATATGAAATTATAACAAACTAAAGCCCAGATTGTTCAGAACTCGAGCGAAAGACGCACATTGAGCTGACGGCGCGTCAGATAGTTAGGCACTGCATACTGTATGTCGTTGACATCGGTCACCCAGTAATAAGAGCTGACATTGGAGATGTCAAAGAGGTTGAAACAGTCAAGCCCGAGCCATACATTTTTAAAAGCTTTCTGAAGTCCTCGGCGGGGCTCGCCGTCTTTAGGCGGCAGGACGAGTGCATAAGCCAGACCGACATCGACACGTTTGTAGGCCAGAGCGCGGAAGTACCATTCGTCGCGGCTGCCGCGCGGAGGTGTCATCGGCAGACCGTCAGAGAAGATGCCGCGCAGATTGAATTTGAGGCGCGGAAATTTCGGGAAATAATCCGTGAAATAGAGGGCGAAACTGTAGCGGCGGTCAGAGGGCAGCGGCACCTTGACGCCGTTGAGCGTCTCTGACGTCTTCATCAGCGAGAAGCTGAGCCACGAGTCGCTGCCGGGCACAAACTGGCCGAAGAGCTTGAAGTCGAGACCGGCGGTAAAACCGCTCGTGAGGTTTTCGCCGCTGTAGACAAGTTTGAGATTGTCAATCTCATAGGGGATGAGATTGCCGAGGAACTTGCAGTAGGCCTCGGCCGAAATCTTGAAAGGACGCTCGAAGGCGCGGAACGTATAGTCGGAGCCGAGTATCAGCTGGAAACTGCGCTGCGACTTGAGGTCTTTGTTAAGCTCGATGATGGTGTTGCCGTCAGCGTCGGGCACCGGACGGCGGAACTCACGGTAGAACGGCGACTGATAGTAGAGGCCCGTGGCGAAACGGAACGCCCAGCGCGGCGCCTTTGACGGCACGAAACCGACACTGACACGCGGGCTGACAAGGAACTCGCTGTTGAAATCGGTATAGCTG
>DXYS01000003.1 GCA_019415705.1 Bacteroidales bacterium
CTATATAATAATATGTGATTATTGGTCGGTTGCTTCTGACTCGGCCTCGAGTACATCGGCGCTTTCGGCCTTGATGTTGGGCTCCTCAAGGCCGTATTTGTGTTTGGCGTTGAGGTATTTGAGCCAGAGGGCGAAGATGAGGGCGAGAGTGCCGAGACCGGCAAACATCAGCATCGGGTTGGTGTAGTCATACTTTGTCGGGTCGGTCACGCCGGGGTTTGAGGCGTCAAGGAATTTGCCGAAAAGGATAGGCACTCCGAACAGACCGATGTTCTGTACCCAGAAAATCAGCGAGTAGGCGCTCCCGAGGAAGCGTTTGTCCATCACCTTGGGCACAGAGGGCCACAAGGCGGCCGGCACGAGTGAGAATGACACGCCGAGCACGATGATGGTGGCGAGTGCCAGCGCCGAGCTGGGATATTGCGGCAGCACGAGTGCAAACACCAAGTGGCAGGCGATGAGCATCAGCGAGCCGAGGATGAGCATTGTGGCTCCGCGGCCGACTTTGTCGAGGAAGTAGCCGAGCGGCGGGGTGAGGCAGAGTGCACCGATTGGGAACCAGCGCAGCAGGTCGGCGGCCTGTGTGTCAGAGATGTGCAGGTTACACTGCAGCATGTTGGTGCCGAAGCGCTGGAAGGGGAAGATGGCCGAGTAGTAGAGCACGCAGAGCAGGGCGATAATCCAGAACAGGCGGCTGCTCAGCAGGTTGCCGACGTCGCTGATTTTGAACTCCTCCTCTGACTCGCCGCCGTCTTTTTTGAGCTGGCGGTCAAGGCGTGCGTCCATAAATGTGAAGACGATGTAAGAGATGAGGCCGATGAGCAGCAGGGCGGTGCAGAAGGCGACAGGTGCGACGACCGATGCGCCGAGCTGATTGGCCATGGCCTCGGAGATACGCGGCGAGAGCGACAGCACGGCGAACACGCCGAGTCGGGCGATAGCCATCTCGACGCCCATGGCGAGGGCCATCTCCTTGCCTTCAAACCATTTGGCGATGGCCTTGGAGACCGTGATGCCGGCCATCTCGCAGCCGCAACCGAAAATCATGAAGCCCAAGGCGGCGAGTTTGGCGCTGCCGGGCATCTCGACCCACCATGAGCTGAGCCACTGCTCGAAGCCCGTGCCGGCAAAGAGGTCGCTGATGGCATAAAGTTTGATGGCTGCGCCCGCAAACATCAGCGAGGCCGACAGCGTGCCTGTGAATCTCACACCCATCTTGTCGAGGATAATGCCTGCGACAATGAGGAATCCGAATACGTTGAGCATATACTCAGCGCCGGCATAGTAGCCGAAAGCCTCGGCCGACCAGCCGAGACGGGTCTTGACCAATGCCTGCAGAGGTGACATTACATCGACAAACATGTAGCCGAAAAACATCATCGACGCCACAAGTATCAGGGCGACCCAGCGCACCAACGGCTTATCGTTGAGTGCTTTTTGTACTGTTTCTTTCATTTGTGATATTGAATGGTTTTAAAATTTGAGTCTTTGACGGCATTTTGCAAGCAAATCATCGATTTGCCTTTATTTTGCGCAAAATTAATGTAAAATAGTTAACTTTGAAAAACATTCGCTGATAATATCATATAATCGTTACAGAAAATGCAGAATTCATACCACGACAAGGCGCCTGAGGTTACGTCCCGGGAGACTGTGGCCACGCAGGGGCGGCGTCCGTTCACGTTTGACCGTGTTGTCAGGATACTTATCGGGCTTGCGGCCTTATTCGCAGCCGTATGGCTTATAAATGTGCTCAAGTCGGTGCTGTTGCCCTTTCTTGTCGCATGGCTCATAGCATATATCCTCGAGCCTTTCGTGCAGTATAACATGAGACTCCTCAGGTTGCGGCGCCGTATCATACCGATTTTTATCACGCTGTTTGAAACGATATTGTTGCTTACGACACTTTCCATAATCTTTGTGCCGTCAGTAATAGACGAGATGCATCAGGTCGCCGCTCTGATAAGGCGTTACACCGAGTCTGCGTCCCAGATACCTTTCATCCCGTCGTCGGTCCATGATTTCATCATACGTTCGATTGACCTCAAGGCCATCTCCGAACAGCTCACGCGTCAGGACATAGAGCAGCTCCTCGGACTTGCAGGGTCTTTTATCTCGGGCGGACTCGACCTGATGCTCGGCATATTCAACTGGTTTATAGTCATCCTTTATGTCGTCTTCATAATGCTTGATTACGAGCGTCTGCTCAGAGGATTCCGCCGTATGGTGCCTCCGAAGTATCGCGCGACTGCCTTTAAAATCGGCAATGACGTCAAGCGCAGCATGAATCACTATTTCCGCGGCCAGGCCCTTGTGGCGCTATGTGTCGGCATACTTTTCGCCATAGGGTTTATAATCGTCGGTATACCGCTGGCTGTCGTGCTCGGACTTTTTATCGGACTGCTCAACATGGTGCCTTATCTTCAGCTGATTTCTATCGTGCCGACGACGCTGCTGTGTTTGGTCTATTCTGTCAACGCCGATGTAGACTTCTGGACGATATGGTGGGAGTGTATGCTCGTCTATGCCATCGTGCAGTGTATACAGGATTTTTTCCTGACTCCTAAAATCATGGGTAAGGCGATGGGTCTCAATCCGGCCATTATCCTGCTGTCGCTGTCGGTCTGGGGCACATTGCTCGGCTTTATCGGTCTTATAATCGCACTGCCGCTGACAACCCTGTTGCTGGCATATTATGAGCAGTATATCATATCCCGCGAGGACGGAGCATCGCCTGATGAGACGCGCCGCGATGTTGAGGCGATTAAGAAAATGACAGACGCGCCCGACTGATGCCGGGCGCGTCGTTATGGCGTGTTGCTTGGATTTGCCGCAGTCAGAATGTTATGCCTAACCTGACAGTGGCCATGTGCAGTGATTTTGTTCTCAGAGTCTCGAGTGTCGGCTCGGCGGAGTCGTCATGAGGACTGTTATAAAGCACGCTGTAGTCTTTACGTTCTTTAAATGTATAGCCGATGACCATGTGTGATGCAAATTTCTTGCCGGACGCAAGGTTAAAGCCGAGACCGATAAATCCATATGCTCCCGTCTGGCTGTAGTCGTCTGGGAGGTAGTTGACCGATATGCCTAATCGCGTGTCTAAGAAAAGCAGTGAGGGTCGACTCTGAAAGTTGGTGCGCAGGGCTGCGTAAATCGGGAACGAACGGCATGAGTTGTTGACCATGATGTCCATTTCGGCACCGAGTCCGAGAAACTTTATCCAGCCGCGTCGATAACCTAACATGGCCGCTATGTCGACCGAAGCCATGTCGTTGCCGCTCATGTCTATCGAGCTGCCTGCGCTGGCTCCCCACGTGAAATGCCCGTGTGTAGTCGTGTTATCGGCGTCGCCGTTGCCATCAGCGGCAAAGACGGCAGGCGATGTTGCCGCCATGGATATTGCTGCAAGGACTGATATGAAGATCGATTTTAACTTCATTGCCGTTTAGATGGTTTTTATCAGTTTAATACAAGCCCAGCGATTGTCGGTCGTCACACCGGTGGCCGTGAGACCTTCGCGCTCGGCGGAGCGGCAGACTATATCGACGTCGTCACCCTCATAAAAGCCGCTCAGCAGCATCGTGCCCCCGGCTTTAAGACGCGGAGCGTAGGACGGCAGGTCGGCGGTGATGACATTGCGGTTGATGTTGGCTACAAAAACATCGGCCGGCTCTACGCCGTCCAAAGCAGACGCGTCGCCGTTGATGACACGGATTTCGGGGTGACCGTTGAGCGCCACGTTCTCGACGGCGTTCTCATAGGCAAAGCCGTCAATCTCGATTGCCGTCACGGGGCGTGCGCCGAGCATTGCTGCAAGTATGGCGAGTATGCCTGTACCCGTGCCCATGTCAATCATGGATTTACCTTGCAGGTCAAGATCGAGCAGATTGGCTATAATCAGCGATGTGGTCGAGTGATGACCTGTGCCGAAAGCCATCTTGGGGTCGATGACTATATCAAATTCGGCCTGAGGCACATCGTGGTGAAACGAGCTGTGTATGGCCACGCGGTTGCCGACGACGATGGGCTTGAAATAGTTCTGCTCCCACTCGGCGTTCCAGTCGCGGCCCTCGACGAGCTCGGCGGCGACATCGGTCTTACATTCTAAGGGGAAAGAGTCAATGACGCGCGCCACTGCGGCCTCGTCATATAATTCTTTTTTTATATAAGCCGACAGACCCTCGTCGTCAGGCACGAAACTCTCATAGCCCTCGTCGGCGAGCAGTCCGGCGAGCAAGTCGGTCGCGTCCTCCGAGCACGGCTTAAGATTTATGCGCAGATGATAATAATCGTTCATTGTAAAATATTCTTCCGGAGGCAAAGATACGAATAAGTCGAGAGCAAAGCCAAATTTATTTGTGCTTTGCCGAGCGAAAGTATCTTCGGCGTAGCCAACGATACCATTTTGTGTCGAGAGCAAAGCCAAATTTATTTGCGCTTTTGATTATATCCATACCCGAAGCGCCATAGGCGCGTCAGCGCTTGTTTCACAAGTGTTAAATTACTATCCTTGCATAAAATGGACAGTCTGTCGGGGATACTGCCCGTAACTTTGTGCAAAAAATAACACACTATGAAAAAGACACGTAAATCTTTGCAGAAAACCATTACAGCACACATCCCCGTCGAACTCCTCCGTCAAATCCTCGCCGACCCCGAAAATATTTCTCTGTGTCATGCCCTTGTTTCGGCGATTATCACAGCCGAACGAATCCGCAAGCCTGACGGCGCTGCCCAGTTGCTTGACGAAAGCAATCTCCACCCCGCGTCAACACCCGAGGCTGATGTTATGGCTGACGACGCACGTCGCCGTGTTGAGAAAGCAAAAGAGCGCCGCGAGGCGCGCAAGGAGCGCATCAAGCATCGCATGCGCATCCTCGGTCACATCTTCCGCGACGAGAAACCGGTCGCTCTGTCAGCACTTTTCGGCTCGGGGCTTTTCACGCCCGAACAGGAGCGCACCATCGACGCCCTGCTAAATCCGACAGTCAAACGTATCACCAAACTCTCGCCTGAGCAACTCTGGGCCTACTTCCTGCCGCTGATAACACGATTTAATAAGATTCCCCTCTCAGACCTCCCCGTCTACGAGCGCCGCCACGCTGTGACACGCATACCCAAAAAGTAGGGTCGCTCGGCTCGAGCGTCCGAAAAAACGGAGAGCTAAACTATGTAAGGTCGAATTTTTATCACCCAAAAGCACCGGAGGTGCGAGTTTTCTACAACCGTCTGCGTAGCAAGCGTGTAGCGCTTGCGAAGCTGGCGGATAGCAGAGTCCCGTCTTCCCTCTCGTGACAAGCGACGGAGTCCGCGCAGTCACGAAACGGCGCGAGCCAAGGCCAACCGGACGCTCAGGCTATCGCCATAGGCGCGACAGCGTACGCTCCGCGGCTTGTCGCGCTTTTCCATAGATGCGGTTTTGTCCCTCAGCTGCGCACTTCGTGCTTCGCAGAGGGTTGTAAAGGACTCGCGCGTCCCGCGCTAATTTGTTGCTAATTATGCCGTCGCTCGTCGCGCTCGCTTTGTCATGTCACTATACTTCTCCCCCCTCTCTTATTTCTTTTTCCTGAAAAGCGGGGCTATGCGTCTGAAGAGTTTAAATGCGAGGACGGCATACTCAACAACAGTCAGCGACTTGGTGAAATTGCCGAGAAACGAGCGTCCGATAAATGGCAGATTGTCACGCACGTCGGTGCCGGTGGCAATCATTTTTGACTTTTCGATCTCGAGGCGTGTGAGGGCCATGACACGCCGGTAGCGCAGCTCGTCGAGTGTGTAGCCGCGCCATTCGTCTGTTTTGGCGAGGGGGAGTGCTTTTTCTTTCATTGTTCCTCGGGAGCTTTGACAAACAGTTTCGATATCATGCGCGATACGGGATTGACGATAATCTGTTTGCGGAAGATAATCAATAAGATGAACAGCAGTAAATAAAATGCGCTTACAAGCATATATGCCCATATCGGCGACACGGTCATGGCGAGCATGTGGCCGATGCCGATTGATATGAAAAACAGTGTCACCATGCCTATGATGACGGCGAGCGACATAAAGGCGACCGTCGACAGCAGTACACTCAGTTTTTCGGCGACAGTCAGACGGGCATAGTCGAGCTGCAGATTAAGATATCTCAGCACCTGTGTGGTCAGCAGATTGAAACCCTTGTTTTCAGATTCGGACATATTGTGATGATGATGTGATGTTTTGATAATGGCCGGGCCGTCTATCTTCGTGAATGACGGCCCGGCTCATCAGGCGTTTGTGTGTCAGTTTATTTGTTCTCGTCGAGTTCTGCCGAAATCATGCTGACAATCTCGTCTACATTATCTTGTGCGACAATGCCTTTGCGACGGAGCAGCTCGAGGATTTTGGCACGCAGTTCGTCACCGGTTGTCGGGGTGAAGAGTGCGACGGCTGTGGCGCCTACAGCCACACCGGCTAAAAATTTGATTAATCCGTTCATATTTTTGCAGATTTGATTTCTTCGCTGATTCGTTCGGCGAGTTGTTCGACTTTAGATTGTTTCATTGCCGGGCAGTGAGATTTGACAAAGTCAATGATATCCTGACGGGTTTTCTCTCCCTTCTGAGGAGCGAACAGCAAGGCTGCGGCTGCTCCGACGACGGCTCCGCCGAGTGCGGCCAGTGCGATGTCTATACCTTTCATTTTTACGTAGTTTTTTGTGGTGGTTATTGTTTTGATTGATTGTCTTTATAAACTACAACGCCTGACTGTGATAAAAAGATTAGCGGTCTGACAAAAAAATGTCAGACCGCCGGGAAGAGATATTATAAGATGCTGAAAATTTGTCTGTCAGTATAGTTTATCTGTCGCTGAGGTCTACTGCGTAATAGGCCTGACGTCCGTCGGGATATACGCCCGAGATAAACATCACCTTCTCGCTGTCAGAACTTTTGCGGATTGAGTTGTAGATTGACTCGACGTGCTCGGGAGTGGCGACGCGGCTGCGGTTGATTGACAGGATGATGAAACCGTCTTTGATGCCGGCGTCCTTAAAGCGGCCGTCTGAGAGTTTGCCGACAGAGACGCCCGACGATATCATCAGTCGCTCGCGCGTCTCGTCGTCGACAGAGGCAAGCTCGGCGCCTAATGAGCTGACTTTGTCTGCACGTGTTATCGAGGTGCTGCCCTGACTGTTGCGCAGAGTCACGCCGGTCGACGCCTTTTTGCCGTCACGCACATAGCTTACGGTGACTTTGTCGCCGGGGCTGAACTTGGTTATAGCTTCCTGCATCTGGGCTGTCGACAGTGTCGGGATGCCGTTGATGGCGGTGATGATGTCGCCTGACTGCAGACCGCCTTCACGTGCGGCCGAACGGTCCTGTACTTCGGCCACGTAGATGCCTGATGTGACACCCTTGATGTCTTTCTCGGCTATCAGTTCGGGCGAAAGTTCGACGAACTGCACACCGAGGACGGCGCGCTGCACGGCGCCGAATTTCTGCAGGTCGGCGATGACTTTCTGCACGATTGATGTCGGGATTGCAAACGAGCATCCGGCATAGGTGCCCGTGTTGGAGTAGATGGCGGTGTTGATGCCGACGAGTTCGCCGTTGAGGTTGACGAGAGCGCCGCCCGAGTTGCCGCTGTTGACGGCCGCGTCGGTCTGGATGTATGACTCGATGCCGCCGCGTGTCGGTGACTGGGTGGTGGTAGAGATGTTACGGGCTTTGGCGCTTACGATGCCGGTGGTCACGGTCGAGGTGAAGCCGAAGGGATTGCCTACGGCGAGCACCCATTCGCCGACCTTGAGATTTTCAGAGTCACCCATCGGGATGACATGCAGGTCGGGGGCCTCGATTTTGATGAGGGCGAGGTCTGTGACGGGGTCGGCACCGATTATAGTGGCCGGGAAATTGCGGTTGTCGTTGAGTGTCACCTCCAAGCGCTCGGCGTCGGCTATGACGTGGTTGTTGGTGACGATGTAGCCGTCAGCGCTGATGATTACGCCCGAGCCGAGCCCTAACTGGCGCTGCTGAGGCTTTTCGCTCTGCTGAGGCTGCTGGGGAGCCTGACGGCGGGGCGAGCCGAAGAAGAATTCAAATAGCGGGTCTGAGAACATATCGGCGTTGCCCTGACGCTGCATGGCTGCCTGAGGAGTGGCAAAACTCTTTACGGATACGACACCGTTGACGGTCTGCTCGGCCGCGTTGGTGAAATCGTCCTGATAGATCACACGGGCGGCGCCGGAGGTATTGCGTTCTGATGGTTTGAGGGATTCGGCCGCTGTGCCGTCGGCATGTGCCGTGGCGCTCCGGCTGCTTATTTCAGCGGTTGCTGCTGTAGCGACAAGCACACTCACGCCGAGCAGTGTAAGCTGCAGCGATTTTATGAAATTGGTCGTTTTTTTAGATTTTGCAGATTTCATTGATTGGTATTTTTGATGTGTTGTCATGTAATGAATTGTATTTTGTTGTTGCAAATATACTCGTTTAGACCATACATGATTTTAAAAGTCAATTCACTTTAAAATTATTTGGCTATCACTCGGTTTGCTTTAATACTTGTTTTAATAATTTCTGTGAAAAATGTAAATTGCGCTTAACTTTAACCCGGATTTTTGGGCGGTTAGCGAGATATGGATTAAATTTGTAACGCTATGAATCGTCTGATCCCCGCCATGCTCATTATCGTCATAGGTCTCCTCGCCGGAGGCTGCGGCTCGTCGCGCAAATCGACCGTCAAAAACGTGCCGGAGCGCGTCGATACACGGCCGTCGCGTCCCGCCGCCGGCGGCGATTTCGACGTGTCGTCATCGGTCGGCTCTGTCGACACCCGCTTGGGCGACGCGCTTGTGCGCTCGGCGCGGCAGTGGATCGGGACGCCCTATGTCTACGGAGGCCGCTCCAAGTCAGGGACAGACTGCTCGGGCATGATTATGGTCATTTACAGCGATGTGGCGGGATTAACTTTGCCGCGTAACTCTGCCGCTCAGCGTGACTATTGTGTGTCAGTCTCGCGCCGTCAGCTCGAGCCGGGCGACTTGGTGTTTTTCACCACCTCAAAACGTGGCGGCAAAGTAAATCATGTGGGTATGTATGTAGGAAACGGACGCATCATACACGCCTCGTCGTCGCGCGGCGTCATCGAGAGCAGTCTCGACGAGAAGTATTATGCGACGCATTACCATTCGTCGGGACGTGTCTACGGCGTGACATACGCCGCCACAGGCTCAAAGGATAGCCGCAAAGGCAAACCAAAGGATAAGCCCAAGGATAAAAATAAAGACAAGGGTCGTGAGCCCGAGCGCGTGCTCGCCGCTGAAAAGCCTGCTCCGACACCTGTCAGAAAAGAATCCGTGCCGTCTGTTTCGCTCGACGATTTCATAGCGGCCAACAGCGCCGCCGCTACTTCGGCCGGCGACACGGTCAGCGTTCTGACTGACACTGTGCTTGTCGTTGAGGAGATTGTGGAGCGCACGGTCGAAGAGCTTGACTCGGCTTCGGCGGCCGTTGACAGTCTCGACCTCGCCGCCCCGTCAGCTGAGCCGACACAGCCTGTCACCTGCCCCGAAAAAGCTACGGCGCCCGGGGCTGACGAAAAGCCTCATAAACAGGAGCGCCGCGACACGCCGCCGCAGCCTGACAGCACAGCCGTGCGACGTCAGGAGATACGCGACGGCGTAGCCCGTGCGATGAAATTCGGTAAATAACAAGATTACACATCCTTATGCAGATAATTTTAGCTCCGGCAAAGACTATGCTCGACTCCGTGCCGCGAAAGATTGATTTCGCGACCGAGCCTTATTTTGATGCCGATGCGACTGAGGCCGCGGCCGAGATGGCGACTTACAGTGTGGCAGAGCTGCGCGATATATTTAATGTCAACCCTGCAATAGCCATGGAGACGTGGCATTATTATCAGTCGTTTGCCGACCGCTCGTCGCGTCTGCCGGCCGGTCTTGCCTATGACGGCATTGTCTTCAAGCGTCTCGGCTTTGAGTTGATGAGCGACGACGAGCTGCGCCGCGCCAACCGCAGCGTGATAATCTGCTCGTTTCTCTACGGCCTGCTCCGTCCGCTCGACCTGATTAAGCCATATCGCATGGAGGGCGACGTGACGCTCACATGCCGCGGCGACGGCAATATGTTTGACTTCTGGCGCGACCGCCTTACCGGCCGTCTTATCGACATGGTCAGCGCCGATGACGGTCTGCTGCTCAACCTTGCTAGCGCCGAGATGCAGCGCCTCTTTGACTGGCGCAAGGTCTGTCGTAGCGTGCGCGTCGTCTCGCCGTCGTTTAAGGTAATCAAGGAGGGCCGTGAGCGCTCGGTGACAATCTATGCTAAAATCTGCCGGGGCGCGATGACACGTTTTGTCTTGGATAATAATATTGACAGCGCCGAGGGCCTCGAAGCGTTTGACTATGACGGCTTTGTCTTTGACCGCTATGACAAGGCCGGCAATCCGGTCTTTATAAAATTTGAAAGTTGATGTGCGCCGTGTATGACAATCTGCATCCTTTCGCAGCAGCTGTGGCCGCTGCCATTGACCGTCACGGTCTGCTCCGTGACGACGGCCGCTGTGTGGTCGTAGCTCTCAGCGGCGGTGCCGACTCGGTGGCGCTGCTTGCCGTCCTTGACGAATTAGGCTACAATTGTCTCGCTGCCCACTGCAATTTCCACCTGCGCGGCGAGGAGTCGCAGCGCGACATGCGCCATTGCGAGAAAATCTGCGACAGGTTGGGTTTAAATCTCGCTGTCCGGGACTTCGATGTCGATGCGCGTCGTAAAGCGACTGGCGAATCGGTCGAGATGGCCTGCCGCAGCCTGCGCTATGACTGGTTTGACAGTCTTATCGACCGTGAGCGCGCTCAGGCCGTAGCCGTGGGACATCATCGCGAAGATCAGATAGAGACGCTGATGCTCAATCTTTTGCGCGGAACGGGCATCGCCGGCCTGCGCGGCATGTCGCCTCGTCGCGGTTTTGTCGTCAGACCCATGCTTGACTGCACGCGCGAGCAGATATTGGACTATCTCGCCTCGCGCTCATTGGACTATATCACTGACAGCTCCAACGCCTCTGACGACTATCGGCGCAACCGGTTGCGCAACAGAGTACTGCCTGTATTGAGGGAATATTTTCCCGGCGCCGATGACGCGCTTCTTGGCACGATGTCGACGCTGCGCGCCTGTGCCGATTTCTATGACGACTGTGTCGACGAGTGTCGCCGGCGCTACATCTCACGTGATGGTGCTGTTGACCGTGTCGACGTCGCCGCTCTTCTGGCCGACCGCCGTGATACTGACCGTGCCGCGCATGTGCTCTATGAGATGCTGCGCGACGTCAGGCCGAGCATGACGCAGTGCCGCGACATAATCGCAGCCGGAGCCGGAGCATCAGGCCTTCATTTTGATGTGGGCACGGCTTACCGTCTTGAACTCGACCGCGGATTGCTTAGCATCTTCAGTTTAAAGGACACGGTCGCCGACACCGATGATGAGACTGAGGTCACTCTGCGACGCGACATCCTCACGCCGGTCAACATCGTCGTGACCGAGCATCCTATAGCCGATTTCCGCCCCGAGCGCAACCCGGCCGTGGCTTATCTTGATGCACAGTGCCTTGAGGGTAATCCTCGTTTTGCGCTGCGGCGTTACCGCCGCGGCGACCGCATCGAGCCGTTCGGCATGAACGGCGGCAGCCGCCTGCTCAGTGACCTCTTCCGCGACGCCGGTTACTCGGCTGCCGACAAGCGCTCTGTCAGGGTGCTGACGCGCGATGATGTTATCCTGTGGG
>DXYS01000030.1:0-17870 GCA_019415705.1 Bacteroidales bacterium
CAAAATTGAGCATATTGGATTGAATTTCCAACAGCTTGGCCCGAAATGTCTTTGTGGTCATAAATCAATTCCTCTGTAAAACGTAAAAAATAGTTACAACATTCACACATAGCATCGCGTTGAAACGATGGTATACATCAATAACATCCCCCGCGCGGGGATTACTTCCGATTTATGAATAATTGGGTAATATTGGCAAAAAAGGACAATTCGGCAGACCGAATTTAACGTTTGCCTTTGCGGAGATTGCGTGCCATGGTGCGGTGGGCACGGGCAGACGATTTATCACCGACACCCTCATAGACCTCAGCGGCCGCGTCGTGGATGACGGCAATACGATCATTGCGTTCCAAGGCCAGCATCAGGCGGTCGAGCGCGTTGGCGGGGTCACCGGCGGCGGCATAATGACGTCCGAGTTCGTAGGGCGCATGCCAGTCGGCCGTGTCGGCGTCGCAGGCTTGCAGCAATGCCTCGCAGCCGGCATCGGCATCGCCGGCAGCAAGCAGCGCGAGACCTTTGCCCAACAGCGCCGGAGCGTATGACTCGCACAGAGACAAAGCCTTATCATAGTTGGCGAGGGCGGCATGCAAATCCCATCCGTCGGCGCGACATTCATCGGCCATCTCGACATATTCGCGGGCAAGCGCCTCGAAACGTCGGCGGTTAGCCTCCAACCGGCCCTCAAGCTCGGCTATGCGACGGCGCAGACAGTTGGCCTCGGCGAGTTTGGCCGAGATAATACGCGCCGCCGAAGGACGCCCGAGATCGTTACGCTTGCCGACAGCCGTACACAACTGCTCGGCGGCACGACGATAGTCGGCGCTGTCAAAAGCACGCGCAGCCTGACGGTAAGCCTCGTCAGCCTCGGCATCGGTCAGGGCCTCGCCGATAAGGCGGTCATCGTTAAACCGGCGGCTGAAACGCTGTATGGCGGGATCGACGAATATATCGCGCTCGTTGAGGGTGCTCATAAGAGTGATACCCTCCAAAGAGGTGCATCGGCTTAGGGCCACATAGCTCTGTCCGCCGGCAAAGGCTCCGCGACCGACATCTATCACGATGTGGTCAAAGGTCAGGCCCTGACTTTTATGGATAGTCAGCGCCCACGCGAGCTTGACGGGATACTGGGTGAATGTGCCTATCTCCTCCTCGGTGACCTTGCCGGTCTCCTCGTCGTAGCGGTAGCGTATGTTGCCCCACTTCTCAATCTCGACGCTGTGGGTCTCGCCATTCTCGAGGCAAACCGAAATCGAATCGTCGTCAGCCTCGACGACACGGCCGAGACTACCGTTGACCCAGCGGCGCGACGGGTCGTTCTTAATGAAAACCACCTGCGCGCCTTCGCGCAGCACGAGCTGCAGATCGGTCGGATATGCGTTCTCGGGAAATTCGCCCGTGACAGAGCCTGTATATGTACGCAGAGGCGTCTTGAGCGCCTCGAGACGCGACTCGTTGATGTGGTCTACAGTCTCGCGACGCGCGGCTATTGTCATGGTCAGACGTCCGTCATCGTCGCCGGTGGGCGTGTCACTTTGGCCTACACGGGCGTTGATGCGGCGCAGATCGTCAGGCAGCGGAGCGCCAACGCGCACACGGTCGAGCATGCCGATAAAGTCGCTGTCGCGCTGACGATAGACCTTGCGCAATTCGATGGGTACGAGTGCGAAGTCGTCAAAGACATGGGCATTGAAGAAGTAAGGCGTGTGATAAGAACGACGGAGTATGTCGCGCATGTCGCCGGTCACCACCGGCTCGAGCTGAAAGATGTCGCCGACAAAAAGCATCTGCTTGCCGCCGAAGGGCTGTCGTCGATTGCCTGTGAAGACACGCAGTATCTTGTCAAGAAAATCTATAATATCTGCGCGCACCATCGAGATTTCGTCGATGATAATCAGTTCAAGCTCCTTTATGAGTTTGACCTTCTCTCGCGAATATTTGAGACGGGCACGCAGACGCTTTGGCTGAAAGTCGGGGTCGTCGGGCATCAGCGGCTTGAACGGTAACAGGAAGAAAGAATGGAGCGTCTGGCCGCCCACGTTGACGGCGGCTATCCCTGTCGGGGCAAGCACGACAAACTTCTTTGTCGTGTTGGCCGTGATATAGCGCAGAAACGTTGATTTACCCGTACCGGCCTTACCCGTCAGGAAAACCGAGCGGTTGGTATGGTCAATCAGCGCCCTGAGTTTGACAAATTCGGGGTTGTCGAGGTCGATATTCTGATTGCTGTCTGTTTCCGAGCCCATTGTCGCGCCTGATTTAGTGCAAAAGAAAGCCGGAAAAGCGAGGAGAATGGACCCCGGCCTTTCCGGCTATAAAGTTACTGAATTTTCAGCTTATTTTCAGAATTTATATCCTACAGAAAGTACAATCGAGCTGTTTGATTCGGTGAAATCGGCACGGGGAGCCGAGTAGCCCATGTAATCGGGATAGGCGAAGAACTCGCTCTTGCGGTTTTTGTAGACATAAGCGCCGTCAAAGTACCAGCCTTTATACTTGTAGCCGATGCCGGCGGTAATATAATATGTCTCTTTATTGAGCGTGAAACTTGCGTCGGTGCCTGATGTAAACACTTCGTTCTTGCCGTCGAGAGTCTCCTGCTTTGTCGAGCTTGTCTGATAGTTCATGCCGGCGCGGAGGCTCAGCTGACGTGTGGCGCGGTACTCGAGACCGAGGCGCACGATATTGACACCCTTGAAACAGTTCTTGATATTGTTATTAACGTCTGTATCGTCGGTGAAATCGTCATAGTAATATCCGCTCTGATACTTAACCTTGGAGGTGTTGTAGGCCTGACGCTCATAGTCTAAGGAGACTATAGCCTCGTTGCCGATAACAAGCGCACCGCCGAACATCAGACGCCACGGAGTGTGTAGACGCGAGTCAAACGAGGCCCACTCGGTGTACTCGGGATCCTTGGCATTGTAGTTTGAAAGAGGATTGTCGTCAGACTCCGGTGCATTGGGGTCGTAATAGCTGTAGCGGACCGATGCGTCGTAGCCATGTGAGAGGTTATACCATGTCGGGGTGTGGAATGCCATGCCGAGACGTACCATAGGAGCGGGACGCACAATGAGACCGAGCTTGAAGTTCCAGCCGGTGCCGGTGATTTTCTTGCGGTTAGCCATCGAGAAACCGGCGTCGCCAGTTGTAAGACCGTTTGTGGCCGACATGATGCGTGCATTTTCCATCGACTCGCTGTAATATGTCTCACGGCTGTAGCTGAGGTCTGTGACACCGATGCCTACGCCCCAGTAGACCACGTCACTGACATTGCCGCCTATGTCGAAGTTATACTCATCGACATAACCATGCTCGCGCACATCATAATCAGCGTCGCCATAAGTGCCCTGCTGGAAAAGACCGATATAATTATCGGGCTCTGACGGATTCTCGTTAATCATGAAACTGTTGTAAGCAAGAATACTTGACCAGTTGCAGTCAGAGTCAAGATACGGGTTGTAACCGTCGGCAAACTCAAGGTCAGCCGGTGTCTGACCGCCGCTGCACGAGGCTATGTAGTTAGAGAGCGAGTTCTGAGTCGGGAGGTTATAGCCTCGCGTGATACGGTCAAAAGAGTTGACACGACCGTAGGTGACGCCCCATGAGAGCGAACGCAGACCGCTGCCCAACCAAGCCGTGCCGACATAACCGAAGTTGTTGCAGAAAGCCTTGGTCTGCGAGTCTTTGTTTGTGCCCTGATTAGTCATGGTCTTGTATGAACGCATGTTGATGTCGAGAGTCGCACCGATTTCGCTGCCGCGATAGATGCCGACACCGGCGGGATTCTGACCGAGAGTCGAAAGGTCGCCTCCGAGAGCCGTAAATGCACCGCCCATCGACATGAAACGGGCTGTGCCGCGGAATTCTGACTGTGACAGCGTATAAGCGTCGTCAGTGCTTTGTGCAAAAGCGGCGACCGGCAGACAGGCTGCCAACGCTATGGCTTGTATTCTTTTCATAATAAACAGTTGATGAGTTTCAGAAGAAAGTTTAAGTAACGAGGCTTGACAGATGCCTTAAAAAAATAATGTCCGACAGACTCAAAAAGTTTATATGCAGACGTTTTTTAAGTTCTGTAAGCCTCGTCCGGAGCTGTTAACGACGACCTCTGCCGCCTCCGCCGCCCGATGAGTGCGAGCCGCCACCGTGACTGCCGGAGTAGCCTGACGAGCCGCGCGACGACGAGCGATAAGACGAGCCTCGTGACGAAGACGAGGAGCTGCCTGAGTTATAGCTCGGACTGTAGCTGTTGTGGTTGCTGTCATATGATGACGACGATGATGAGGGACGGGCAGACGGTCGGTAACCGTTAGAGGTTGAAGAGCCTGCTGCACGGCCGCGGCCGAGATTGCCGGGACGCGATGAGGATGATGAGGATGACGACGGACGTGTCGAAGGGGTGTAGTTACCGCCGGGACGCGACGACGAGGCTGCGCCGACTGACGAGCCGCTGTAACGGCCTCGACCCATGTTGCCGGGACGCGATGCGCCGGAGGGAGATGTCGACGGAGTGTATCCCGATCCGGGACGGTGTGAGGCTATAGAGCCGCTGCCTCTCGGGATGTTAGGACGCGAACTGCCCGAAGGCGTCATAGGACGATAGCCCCATACGGGCCCGGGGCGCCATGCGGGTCCCCAACCCCAAGACGGACCCCAGCCCCAAGACGGGTATCCCCACGACGGGCCCCAGCTCCAAGACGGGCCCCAACCGGGTCCCCAGCCCCAAGCCCAGTCATAATACCACGGATCCCATGATATCGACCAAGAGGGGCCCCAGACGCTCCAGCGCCAAGGGTTGCCGTAGCGCCATGTCCACGACGGACTCCAAGCATACCACGGGTCATCGACGACATAGACGTTTATATTAGTCTGCGGCTGTGAAGTCGTGTAATAGTAGGCATCCTGCAGGTCGGCGTCATTGCTTCCACTCACAATCTCGGGATTGTGGAAGCGCTCGATGCGCTGTGTGTAGGCGAAGTCGGAGCCTCCCTCCTTCTCGGCCGCAACACTATCAGGCACGAGGAACTGCCCGCGACGGTTGTATGTGTCGACGTCGACGCTGCTTGAGCCGGCGCCGGGGGTATATGTGTCGGCCGCGGGATAGTCAGCCACGCGGGCCGGAGCGTCAGATGTCGGGCGGTTGCCGGTACTGTAATTATAATATGTGCCCGACGAAGATTTCTTTTTCTGACTCGTCTGAGGCTGTTTTTTGGTCTGCTCTTTCTTTTTTGACGAGGCGTCATAGTAGATGTCGTCGTCATAATAATAGTCCTGAGCCACAGCCACAACGGGCAGTGCGGCGACCATTATCACAGGCAGCAGACGTTTAATGTTGTTGATTAGATTAGTCATCAGAGAGATTGTTTGTTATAGATTATACTTATTTTACTTCTAAAAGGTTTATACATGTCCTGCGACATTTAATAATTAGACGACAGTGGCGACAAAAAGTTTAATTGCGGTGAATGTATTTGATGCGTGGTTACAAAAATAGTAATTAATATGATATCAACGATATCTGTCAGAATTTTTAACTTGTAAAAAAACCGCCGGCGGCACACGGCCTCCGGCGGAATATATCTTAGACAGCCCGCCTGACGGGGACTGACTTCGGGTTGTTTTTATTTCTCGTCCTTTTCCTCGGGTTTCATTTCATAAGAGGTGATGGCAACAGTGAAGCCCCAGTAAATGAATGCGATTGACACAAGGAATGAAACCATAAACATGTCGCTCACCCAACCGGCCTCAAGGAAGAAGAAACCGATGACACAGAGCAGGATGCCGTTGACAATGCCGAGCCACCAATAGCGCCCGTTGCGACGCGATGCCGCTCCGACAAAGGCCTCTATGCCCCAGAACAGGAAGATAAATGCAAGGAAATAAGGGAACACTGCCTCAGAAAGCAGGACCGAACGCACGAGCATAAATCCGATAAACATGTCGATGACACCGCCGGCAAGCCACCAGCCCCAGCCTTTGGGACGATTAATACCCGACGATACACAAACCTGTACGACACCGGCCAGAATCAGCAGCCAGCCGAAAATCTGAGATGCTACGGCATAACCGGCTGCGGGCCAAAACCAATATGCAAAGCCGCCTATCACAAGCAGGATACCGACAACAAGCACAACCCACCAATAACGGGTCTGTCCTAAATAGTTGATGTTAAGAGATTTCATGACGATAAATAAATTAGTTAAACTTTTTTATGCTGTTTTGTTAATTTCGATTTGGTATTATAACACTTGCTTAACATATTTTGTTGGGTATTATCGTTCTTTTTAACCGACCCTATGCCGACGATGATTTTTTTGCTAATTTTGCCGTGAGTATGATTTATCCCGACAGTTTTGAATCAAAAACAGGCTTCACAAGCGTCAGAGAACGACTTGTAGAGCTTTGTATGTCACCGCTCGGTGTCGCCGAGGTCGGCGCAATGGCTTTTGCCCCCGACTATGACAGTGTCAGCCGCCGTCTCGCCGAAACACACGAGATGACAGCGATTAAAGCAGCCGAAACAGAATTTCCGCTCGAGAGCATCCATGATATAAGTCCGCAACTCGCATCCCTCAGGATTGAAGGCACATATATAACAGCTCCCGACCTCGCACGTCTGCGCGCCACTTTGGCCACAATGGCCGCAGTGGCCACATACTTCCGCCGTCAGCGCGACGATGAGGGCCGCAGTCCCTACCCGACTTTAGACAGTCTGGCCGAGGGGTTGCAGGCATTTCCGCAACGAGTGGCCGACATAGACCGTATAATAGACGCCCGTGCCGAAATAAAAGACAACGCCTCGCCGGCACTCGCCGACATCCGCCGCGCAATCAGCGCCACGGCCGGCACGGTCTCGTCGCTAATGCGACGTGTGCTCACCCGTGCGCTTAAAGAAGGCTATGTCGAGCCTGACACAACACCGTCGGTGCGCGACGGGCGCCTCGTCATACCGGTATCTCCGATGTATAAGCGCAAAATCGCAGGCATCGTCCACGACGAGTCTGCCTCAGGCAAGACCGTCTATATCGAGCCGGCCGAGGTGGTCGAGGTCAACAACCGCCTGCGCGAGTTAGAGCTTGACGAGCGCCGCGAGGAGATACGCATACTCCGCGGGCTCTCTGACCGCCTGCGCCCCGACGCCGAGGCCATGGCTGCCAGTCTGACGGTGCTTGGCCGCTTTGATTTCATCATGGCCAAGGCAGCATACGCCGTCGAAAGCCGGGCAGCAATGCCGCGCCTCGCAAAGAAACCGGCGCTTGACTGGCGTGACGCCCGTCACCCTGTGCTCGCCGAGAGCCTCGCGCGGCAGTCAAAAAAGATTGTGCCGCTCGACATCACCCTGACTCCGACCGAACGCATATTAGTCATTTCGGGACCTAACGCCGGCGGCAAATCAGTAACGCTCAAAACAACAGGTATTATACAATATATGCTGCAGTGCGGTCTGCTACCGCCTGTCGCCGACAACTCGACGGCCGGCGTTTTCGACAGCATTTTCATCGATATCGGCGACGACCAGTCAATCGAAGACGACCTGAGCACCTACTCGTCACATCTGCGCAACATGAAGACTTTCTTGGCGCGCAGCGAACGGCGCAGCCTCGTGCTTATCGACGAGTTCGGCGCCGGCACCGAGCCGCAGATAGGCGGCGCCATAGCACAAGCAATACTCGGCCGCCTGAACGAGTCAGGCGTGTGGGGCGTCATCACCACCCACTTCCGCAATCTCATACAGTTTGCCGAGGAGCACGACGGTCTCGTCAACGGTTCGATGCTCTATGACCGCCATCTGATGCAGCCGATGTTCAAGCTGTCTATAGGACATCCCGGCAGCTCGTTTGCCATCGAAATCGCACGCAAGACAGGGCTGCCCGAGAGCATCATAGCCGACGCCGAACAGATAATAGGCAGCGACTACGTCAACTTCGACAAATATCTCCTCGACATCAACCGCGACAAACGCTACTGGGAGAATAAACGCCAGTCAATCAAGCAGAAAGAAAAACAGCTTGACGAACTTTTAGAGAAATATGACAGCGAGCAGCGCGACCTGCGTCAGCAGCGACGTCAAATTATCGACGACGCCCGCCGGGAGGCCGGACAGATTATAGCCGACAGCAATGCGGCGGTCGAACGCACGATTCTCGACATACGCCGTTCGCAGGCCGACAAAGAGAAGACTCTCGAGGCGCGACGCCGTCTCGCCGCCGAGCGCGAACGCATAGAGTCAGACGACCGTCACGACGAGGCCGACCGTCGACTCGCTAAAAAGATGCCGCGTCCCAAAAAGAAAGCGCCCAAGACCGAGAACGCTCAGGCGCGCCCCGAGCTGCGCCCCATATCAATCGGAGACAATGTTCTGTTAGACGGGCAGGACACCGTCGGCACCGTCACAGCCATCTCCGGTAAAAACGCCACTGTAATCTTCGGCAACCTGACCACGACAACGCGTCTCGACCGCCTGCGTCACACCGACCGCAAGGTAGATAGCGGCACACGGCGTGCAGCGTCGTTTGTCAGCGTGGCCACACGCGAGGACATGCGCGACCGACAGCTTAAATTCAAACCGGAGATAGACATACGCGGCATGCGTGTCGACGAGGCTCTGCAGGCCGTCACATATTTTATAGATGACGCCGTGCAGTTCAACTCTCAGCGTGTGCGCATACTCCACGGTACCGGCACCGGCGCCCTGCGCCAGTCTGTCCGCGACTATCTCAACTCCGTCAAAGCCGTTCGCGTCTATCACGACGAGGACGTCAGATTAGGCGGCGCCGGCATCACCGTCGTCGAGTTTTAACGGACCAATTTAAAAAGCTGTTGTTAAAAACAAATGTAGGGACGTGCCATTCGGCACGTATAATGTGGCCGCCAAGGTTTTACACGCGAATCATACATACCGTCGCTCCCTGACGGTCGCTTTGGCATATCCACATAATTATATATGTTCTTTTTAACATTTCAACCGGCTTTTGCAATTGACCCGGGTTTGAGAAGTATATAAACACAAAAAAGTCGGTTCCCTGAGGGAATCGACTTTTTAATTTCGTTTGATAACTGTATTATTCAGCTACGACAGCAGCAGCTTCAGCTACAACAGTGTCAGCAGCAGCTGAGTCGCAAGCAGCAGAGTCAACTACTTCCTCAACAACTTCAACAGCGACAACAGAGTCAACAGCGGTAGAATCAGCATCGGCAGCTTTCTGGCCGTTACCGCAAGAGAAGAGTGATACGCTGAAAACAACAGCAAGTAATAAAACTAACTTTTTCATTTTCTTTTGGATTAAAATAATAAAACAATATTTTTATGCTTCAAAAACGCCACAAAGTTATAGCTTTTTTCTTAACCGCAAAACTTTTTATTTGCTTTTTTTCGTCCTTAGTAGCTTTTTTTATGCAATTAACTATTTCAGAAACTAATTTTTAACAGAATATCAAGATTTTACGCTATGGGCACGGTTAATCTCCGCAACTATATTATTTGCCATTACAACGGCCTTTGTAATGTGGTCGCATATATGGTCTGCTCCGACCAGACGGTCTACGCCGGCATGCTCGAGCACCTCACGTACATTGGGCTTGACACCCGAGAGCACGATGTGTATACCCTCGCTCTGCGACGAATGTATAAGTATCTCGAGGTTATGTAAACCCGTGGCATCGATAAAAGACACCTTACGCATGCGGATAATACGCACAAGCGGCTTGTCGCCGAGGGTCGAACGCATCATCTCGTCAAATTTAGTTGCGACACCGAAGAAGAACGGACCGTCAATTTCATAGACGCTGACGCCTTTGGCCACATCAAGCACCTCATGGCTGCTGAGGTCTGTTCCCTCGGCCACATCAAGCTGCTCTGAGTAAACCTTGATTTCGGTATTCTCGGTGACACGGCGCAGGAAGAGGACTATGGCGAGCAGCAGACCAATCTCAATGGCGATTGTAAGGTCGAAGATGACAGTGAGCAGGAATGTCACTATAAGCACCGATACATCGCTCTTGGGCGCACGGAATATACCGACTATCGTACGCCATCCGCTCATGTTGTAGGCCACAACCATAAGGACAGCCGCAAGACATGCCATAGGCACATAATTAATAAGCGGCATCAGAAATAGGAATATCAGCAGCAGCACAAAGGCATGAACAATGCCTGCGACGGGTGTGCGTCCGCCGTTGGTTATATTGGTCATGGTGCGGGCGATGGCGCCGGTGACAGGTATGCCGCCGAAGAACGGCACAGTGATATTGGCTATGCCCTGACCGATGAGCTCGGTGTTACTGTTGGTGCGCGAGCCTGTCACACCGTCGGCCACAGTGGCCGAAAGCAGCGACTCAATCGCTCCCAGCACGGCGATGGTGAAGGCCGACGGCAGCAGCATGTTGATGGTAGCCATGCTTAGCTCAAAACCGTGAGGGGCCGGAATATCGGTCGCCATAGAGCCAAAACGGTCACCGATGGTCTCGACATAGAATCCGTCGCAATACTGCGAGGCAAGCCATGTGGCGGCTGTGACAAAGATAATGGCAATGAGCGCTCCGGGCAGCTTCTTTGAGATTTTCGGTGCTAATATAATAATGAGTAGCGAGACTACGCCGGTGATAACAGCCGGGAGCGTCACTGCGTCAAAATTGCGGAAATACAAGCCCCATTTGGGTATGAACTGACCGGGGATGTCGGTCAGACCGAGACCGAAGAAGTCGTTGATCTGCGTCGAGAAAATGGTCAGGGCGATACCTGCCGTGAATCCCACGACAATGGGATAAGGTATAAACTTAATGACGGTGCCGAGATGAAAGAGACCCATCAGCACCAATATCACGCCGGCCATGAAGGTCGCGATAGCAAGTCCGTGGAGACCAAACTGGGCTATGATATTGTATACAATAACGATAAATGCGCCTGTCGGTCCGCCAATCTGAACAGAGTTTCCGCCAAAAAACGACACAAGGAAACCGCCGATAATGGCTGTGATAAGACCGATTGTGGGACTGACGCCCGACGCGATACCAAAGGCGATGGCCAGCGGGAGGGCCACGATGCCGACAACCATTCCGGCTATGATGTCTTCTTTGAGGCGCGACATGCTGTAATGACGCAATGCCCCGAACAATTTAGGCCGGAAGTCAATAGTTCCCGAAAGATTCATAAAATGAAAAAATTGTACCTTAAAAAATAAATATTGAAACCTTAGAGGCCGCAAAGGTACAATTTTTTCTTAAAATTTGCAAACCGTCCACAGACAGACCGCCGCACAAGTCAGAAGAGCGGGAATGATGATGTCGTAGTAACGTATTTGCGTCGGAAATCGTAGTTTGTCATACAAAGCATCATTATGCCCTGAATAAACGTGATAATTTCCCATAGACCGCATGTAATTATCGACAGACCGATTGTGATAAGTCCGGCTCCGGGTTTTCCGAGATAAAAATACTGAATACCGAACGCGCCAAGAAATATGGCCAGCAAAGCTGCCACTCCGCGACTTTTGCCTTCGGGACCACAATCAAACAAATTATTGCTGTCAGTCCCGTAAATCGGTGGAGGAGTCTGCTGATATTGGTCATCTGTAAATCTGTGACCGCAATTAGAGCAGAACTGGGCGCTATCCTCATTATAATGATTGCATGCCGGACACTGTTTCATAATCATCATATTTTAAGATATATTTTAAAACTACAACTTAAAGGGTATTATTGTTCACCGATGACTGTGGCGACGATGCGGCGCGGACCACCATAGTCGCGGAATTCACACAGGTAGATGCCCTGCCATGTGCCGAGGTTGAGACGTCCGTCTGTAACGGGCAACGTCAGCGACGGTCCGACAATGACACTCTTGGCGTGCGAGGGCATGTCGTCGGAGCCCTCATCGGTGTGGAGATAATACGGCGCGTTCTCAGGCACTAGACGGTCGAATATCGCGGCAAGGTCACGCCGCACATCCGGGTCGGCATTCTCATTGACGGCCAAAGCCGCCGACGTATGCTTAATCATCAGGTTGACGATGCCGACCCGTGGCAACGGCCCAAGCTGCGCGACGATTTCTCCTGTTATGAGATGAAAACCGCGCGGCATGGGCCGCAAAGTAAACGTATGCTGTGTAATCATCGCTGCAGAAGATATGTTATTTTGACCTAATAACGATATTAGTTGTTGTCGCTCAGCGATTTTTCGATAAGATCTGCATCAGCAAAATTAGGCAGCGTCACACGCAGCAGGGGCTGGCGCTCCATCTCGCGGCGTATGGCCGAGACTGCGCCCTCGTTACGTGCCCAACTGCGGCGCGCAATGCCGTTGTTGACGTCCCAGAGCAACATCTCACGGATATGACGGGCAGAGTCGTCGCTGCCGTCGATAACCATGCCGAAGCCGCCATTGATGACCTCACCCCAGCCTACTCCGCCGCCGTTGTGGAGCGACACCCATGTCGCACCGCGGAAAGCGTCGCCGATGACATTATGTACGGCCATATCGGCGGTAAACTGCGAGCCGTCGTAGATATTTGACGTCTCGCGATAGGGCGAGTCGGTGCCGCTGACGTCGTGGTGGTCGCGACCGAGCACGACAGGCGCAGAAATCTCGCCGCGACGTATGGCGTCGTTGAAAGCGAGAGCGATTTTGGTGCGACCCTCGCAATCGGCATAGAGAATACGAGCCTGTGAGCCTACAACGAGACGGTTGCGGCCTGCCTCGCGAATCCAGTGGATATTATCGCGAAGCTGACCCTTTATCTCGTCGGGAGCCGTGGCGTAAATTTCCTCAAGCACCTCGGCAGCGATACGGTCGGTGGTCTCGAGGTCACGCGCGTCACCCGATGTGCAGACCCAGCGGAACGGACCGAAACCGTAGTCGAAGAAGGCCGGACCCATGATGTCCTGCACGTATGAGGGATAGCGGAACGTGCCGTCGGCTTTGAGGATGTCGGCACCCGCACGCGAAGACTCAAGCAGGAAGGCGTTGCCGTAGTCAAAGAAGTACATGCCCCGCTCGGTCAGACGATTGATGGCGGCGACCTGACGGCGCAGTGACTCCTCGACGCGTTTCTTAAACTCCTCGGGGTTATCGGCCATCATAGCCTTAGCCTCGTCAAAGCTCAGTCCGACAGGATAATAACCGCCGGCCCACGGGTTGTGAAGCGATGTCTGGTCTGAGCCGAGGTCGACAGTCACGCCGTCGTCGGCCAGTCGCTCCCAGAGGTCTACGACATTGCCGAGATAGGCCAATGAGACTGCCTCACGGGATTCACGCGCACGGCGTGCACGCTCCATCAGTTCGTCTAAAGAGGTGTAGACCTCGTCAACCCAGCCCTGCGAATGACGCGTCTCGACCGCCTTTGGGTTTACTTCGGCGATGATGCTGACCACGCCGGCTATGTTGCCGGCCTTAGGTTGAGCGCCCGACATGCCGCCGAGGCCGGCCGACACAAAGAGCATGCCGCCGAGGTCTGTGCGGCCCTGAGCGAGACGACGGCGTCCGGCATTTAAGACTGTGATTGTGGTGCCGTGAACGATGCCTTGCGGGCCGATATACATATATGAGCCGGCAGTCATCTGGCCGTACTGCGAGACACCGAGGGCATTGAAACGCTCCCAGTCGTCGGGTTTGGAGTGGTTGGGGATGACCATGCCGTTGGTGACGATGACACGAGGCGCGTCGGGATGCGACGGGAAGAGACCGAGAGGATGGCCGGAGTACATCACAAGTGTCTGATTTTCAGTCATCTCCGAGAGATAATGCATGGTCAGCAGATACTGTGCCCAGTTCTGGAAGACAGCGCCGTTGCCGCCATAGGTAATCAGCTCGTGGGGATGCTGTGCGACACGCGGGTCGAGATTGTTCTGTATCATCATCATTATGGCCGCAGCCTGTCGGCAGCGTGCGGGATAGGCGTCAATCGGGCGCGCATACATGTCATAGACGGGGCGGAAACGATACATATATATACGTCCGTAGCGGCGAAGTTCGTCGGCAAACTCCGGCGCAAGCTCGGCATGGAACTTGGCCGGGAAATAACGCAGAGCGTTTGCGAGAGCGAGACGCTCCTCGGCGGGAGTCAGAATATGTTTGCGGCGCGGCGCATGATTGACGGTGGTGTCATACGGGCGCTTTTCGGGCAGTACGTCGGGGATGCCGGCTGAAACGGCCTGTTTAAACTCGAGGTCAGTCATTATTTATATGATGTTTTAGATTTTGCTGTTGACAATCTGAAGTATTCGGCGCTCGGCCTCATCGGCAGCGGCCTCGAGGGCGGCTGCCTCGGCCACGAGAGCCTCGGCGCGGCTGCGGTCGGCGAGCGATGCGGCGTTGATGCGCACGTTGAGTCCGGCACCGAGCACTGCGGCACGTGCGGCGAGCGCGCCGACACCGGCGTCGGAGACAGAGTTTGGATTGCCCTCGGCGGCCATCTGCTCGCTGAGCGCGAATACCTCTGACGAGACCTTCATAGTCTCAAGCGGTACCTCTGTAGCATAAAGAGTAGCAGCCTCGAGAGCCTCGGCACGTGCGGCACGCTCCTCGTCAATCGATTTAGGCATCGAAATAGCTGCCATGATACGGTTGAATGCCTCGGTGTCCTCGTCGACGAGATGCAGCAGGCGCACGAGCAGGTCGTGGCCTTTGTCGGCGACGTCGGAGAAATGCTCCCAGCGGTCATCCCAGCCGGGTTTGTGAGCCGACAGATTGGCCACCATTGTCGACAGAGCGGCGCCCAAAGCACCCATATAGGCAGACACGGAGCCTCCGCCGGGTGCGGGTGACTCAGAGGCCGTCTCCTCGGCAAAGTCACGGCAGGTCATTGCTGTCAGGCGGCCGCCCTTATTATCGGAGAGCATATACTCGATGACCTTCTCCTCGGGTTTGAACGGCTTCAGGTCGTCAAGGCCCATAGATTTGACGGCGATTTTGATAATCTCGCTCTCGGCTATGCCGGTCGAGCGCTGCTGCATGTGCAGATAGTGGCGTCCGGCGTCGATTAACGCACGTTTTGGCAGCAGACCGACTATTTCAGTGCCTGTAACACGCAGACCGCGTGCGGCGGCAGCGCGGCTCACTTCGTCGAAGGCCTTATGAAGCGGCGTCACAGAGATATCTGTGATGTTCATCGACACCTGCGCGATGCCGTATTCGTCGATATACCAGCCGATGGCTTTCGTCGCCTTGAGCGTGCCGGGAAGCATGATGACCTTGCCGTCGGCATCTGTCATCGGCTTGCCGTTGGGCTTACCGCCCTCGCGTTTGGGACGACCTTTCTCACGGACGTCAAAAGCTATGGCGTTGGCGCGACGTGTCGAAGTGGTGTTGAGATTGAAATTGACTGCAATTAGGAAATCGCGCGCGCCTACGGCCGTGCAGCCGGTTGCGGCGAGTTTTTGATCAAAAGGACGCGCGCCGAAATCGGGAGCCTCGGCGCCGTCGGTCATGCGCTCGGGCAGTGCCTCATACTCGCCTCGGCGGCAGACAGCCAAATTTTTACGTTCAGGCTTAAATGCAGCGGCCTCGTAGCAGTAAGTCGGCACGGATAGCTCTGTGGCGATGCGCTCGGCGAGCTTACGTGCCAAAGCGGCACACTCTTCGAGCGTGATGCCCGAAATAGGAATCAGGGGCAGCACATCGGTCGCGCCCATGCGCGGGTGAGCACCGTGATGACGGCTCATGTCGATGAGCTCGGCGGCTTTGGCCACGCCTCTGAACGCAGCCTCCACGACAGCGTCGGGAGCACCTACAAAAGTGACGACCGTGCGGTTTGTGGCCTCGCCCGGGTCGACGTCCAAAAGACTGATACCGTCGACGCTGCAAATGGCGTCGGTGATGGCCTTTATAACATTTTTATCACGCCCCTCGCTGAAATTGGGGACACACTCGATGATTGCTCTTTCCATATGCTGATGAAATTATATTCCAGAGTTTAAGATTAACCGGACGACATTACTGACGCCGCGCTGCTGACAAAGTTACACAAAAATACACGTCATATCGGGAAAAAATGTTTATTTTTGCGTTACATATGTATTATTAGAATAATATGTATAACCAAAGCCCTGACATCATATGACACGTCACGACACGCTTATACCTTATATCGCCGATGCGATACGCGACAACTGGGACGGTCTCGCACTGACTGATTTCGACGGAAGTTCGTTTCAATACCGCGACGTAGGCCGCAAAATCGAAAAACTGCATATACTCTTCAAAGAGGCCGGACTCAAGCCCGGCGACAAAATAGCTATCTGCGGCAAAAACTGCGCCCAATGGGCGATTGCGCTCCTCGCGTCGCTGACTTACGACACCGTAACAGTGCCTATCCTGCATGACTTCAAATCAGACACCATACACCATTTAGTCTGTCACAGTGAAGCCAAACTTTTTTTCACCGACTCGTCGACATGGGAAAACCTTGACCCCGAATCAATGCCCGAATTGCGCGGCGTCATACTCATCAACGACTATTCGCTGCTGCTGAGCCGCAGTAAACGTCTCAGCTCGGCCCGTGAACGGCTCAACCGTCTTTTCGGCGAAAAATATCCCGAACGTTTCACAGCAAACGACATCAGATACCGTGAGCCTGACGCCGGCGACCTCGCCCTTATAAATTACACATCAGGGTCTACGGGCTACTCAAAGGGTGTCATGCTCACCTATGAGAATCTGTGGTCAAATATCCAGTACTCGATTGACGGCCTCGACTTCCTCAAGCCGGGCGACGGCATGATAAGCATGCTGCCGCTCGCCCACATGTTCGGTCTGACAGTCGAATTGCTGCATCCGTTCGTCAAAGGCTGTCAGATTTCGTTCCTGACGCGCACGCCGTCGCCGCGAATCATTCTCGACGCCTTTGCCAAGGTGCATCCCAAACTTGTGGTCACAGTGCCGTTAGTCATCGAGAAAATCATACGCACCCGCGTCTTCCCGCTGCTTGACAAACCGTTGATGAAAGTGCTGCTGCATCTGCCCTTTGTCGACGATCACTTACTCAACAAAATCAAAGAAAAACTCACCGAGACATTCGGAGGCAACCTGCAGGAAATCATTATAGGCGGCGCCGGCCTCAACAAAGACGTCGAGACCTTCCTCAGGCGTATCAAGTTCCCCTACACAGTCGGCTACGGCATGACCGAGTGCGGCCCGTTAGTGGCATATGCACCGTGGGATGTGCAGCGCCCCGGCTCGTGTGGACGCCTCGTCGACCGCATGGATGCGCGCATAGACTCGCCCGACCCTCTGACACAGCCCGGCGTGCTCTGGGTAAGAGGCCGCAACGTAATGAAAGGCTATTTCAAAAACGCTGATGCCACAAATAGGGCCTTTAAAGACGGATGGATGAACACCGGTGATATTTGCCAGACAGACGCCGACGGATTTATCTATATCCGCGGACGCGACAAAAACATGATACTCGGCCCGTCAGGCCAGAACATCTATCCCGAGGAAATCGAGCAGAAACTTAATACGCTGCCTTATGTCGCCGAGTCGATTGTCGTTGACCGCGACAACAAATTAGTGGCGCTCATACATCCCGACCTCGAGAATGTTCGCCGCCAGAACATCGACGACACACAGTTAGACGAAATAATGCGCCAAAACCTCACGACGCTCAATGCCGAGTTGCCTGCCTACAGCCGGGTGGCAGATTTCAAAATCTTCCAAGAAGAATTTGAAAAGACCCCAAAACGCTCAATCAAACGATTTTTATATCAGCATTGAGTGTAACAAATCATCCGATCATTATCACACAAATGACAGAAAACGAAGAATTTATCATACGATTACGCGACAAAGTGCTCGGCGGAGGTCACGTCGACGCAGATGAGGCTTACCGCCTCGCCTCGCTGCTGCCGCCATAGACGCCGGCAGAGAGCAGGTCCTCC
>DXYS01000030.1:17880-36935 GCA_019415705.1 Bacteroidales bacterium
GCGCTCATACGCAAAGTGGCCGCCGAAATCACGGCCAAGTTCTGCGAGCCGGTCTTCGACTCGTGTTCGATAGTCAACGCACGCTCGGGTCTCTGCGGTGAAAACTGCAAATGGTGCGCACAGTCGTCACACCATACGACATCATGCGAGACTTACGACATGATTGACCGTGACGAGTGCATGGCCACGGCACATCACAACGATGCCTGCGGCATACACCGTTTCTCGATGGTCGCCAGCGGCCGCGCAGTCAAAGGCCGCGCGCTCGACGGCATCTGCGAGATGCTCGGGCGTGTGCGCAAAGAGACCCGCATGGAGACCTGCGCCTCACTCGGTCTCATCGGTGACGAAGAGATGGCTCGGCTCAAAGAGGCCGGCGTCAGCCGCTATCACTGCAACTTGGAGACGGCGCCCTCACACTTCGTCAAGCTCTGCACCACTCACACCATCGACGACAAGATGGCCACCATCGCCGCCGCACACCGCGCGGGATTGGAAGTATGCTCGGGAGGCATCATCGGCATGGGTGAGACGATGGAGCAGCGCGCCGAGTTCGCACTCAAACTGCGTGAGGCACGACCTGTGTCTATCCCCGTTAACATCCTCTCGCCCATCCCCGGCACTCCGCTCGAGCACGAGGCGCCCATAACAGAGGACGAAATTGTCGACACGGTCGCGCTGTTCCGTTTCATTCATCCGACAGTGCAGTTGCGCTTTGCCGGCGGACGCCGCCGCATGTCGCGCAATTCTCAGCTCGACGCGATGCGTATCGGCATCAACGGCGGCATTGTCGGAGATCTGCTGACGACAATCGGCTCGACCGTGGCCGACGACCGCCGCCTCGCCGAAGAGGCCGGATACAAATTTTAAACCCACACCGGCATGGAAACAGTCACCAACGCCCTGCGCAAACTCGTCTCACAGTTAGATGACGTCAAACACCGCCGCCGCACAGGCCTGTTTATGGCCGAGGGCGACAAATGTGTCGCCGACACGGCCGGCAACTTCGTGTGCCGCTACCTGATAGCCCGCAAAGACTGGTTTAACTCATCGGCAGCAGTCACGGCCAAAGTTTCGGCCGAAATGTGTGTCGAAGCCACGGCTGCCGACATGGAGCGCATGAGCCGTCTGACGACACCGCCCCGAGTCATTGCCGTCTACGAAATCCCGGAGCGTCAGCCCGATTTTGCGGCAATGGCACAGTGTCTTGTCGTAGGCTTGGACGCTGTGCGCGACCCGGGCAATCTCGGCACCATCATCCGCCTCTGCGACTGGATGGGCGTCGAGGACATACTCGCGTCGTCAGACTGCGCCGACCTGTGGTCGCCCAAGGTCGTACAGGCCACTATGGGCGCCGTGTCGCGTGTCAGAGTGCATTACTGCGACCTCGCAGAGACGCTGCGCGACTGGCCGTCGCCCGTCTGCGGCACATTTCTTGACGGCGATAACATCTACACCGCACCATTGGACGCAGCCGGCGTCGTAGTCTTCGGCAACGAAGGCCGGGGCATATCCGAGGCCGTCGGCGCGACTGTCAGCCAACGTCTGCTGATACCGTCATTTCCTCCCGGACGCAAGACATCCGAATCACTCAATGTGGCCACGGCTGCCGCAATAACACTCGCGGAGTTCCGCAGCCGACAGCTGCGCTCACGCAACTGACCGACTTGAAACGACTATGGCAAAAAAACAGATAAAAAGCATGTGGTTTTGCTCGGAGTGCGGCGCCGACTCACCCAAGTGGGAGGGACGCTGTCCGGCCTGCGGAGCATGGAACTCGATGGTCGAGGAGAAAGTTACTCCGTCTTCAGGTCCGTCACGCTCGCCGTCGCCCGTCGCCCGTCAGCGTCGCCAGCCGGCTCAGTCTGTCAACGACATACAGCCGCTCGACACGCCGCGCATACTGATGCCGTCGGCCGAGCTCAACCGAGTGCTCGGAGGCGGTCTCGTGGCCGGCTCACTCGTGCTGCTTGGCGGCGAGCCGGGCATAGGAAAATCTACGCTTGTCTTGCAAAACCTGCTGTCAATCAAATCAAAGACCATTTTATATGCCTCGGGCGAGGAAAGCGCCGCCCAGCTCAAACTCCGCGCTGACCGCATCGGGCGTGGCAGCGACAACTGCTTTATCGTCTGCGAGACCTCGCTCGAAAATATCTTTGCCCATATCGAGGAGATCAATCCGGGCATCGTCGTCGTCGACTCTATACAGACCATCGCGTCAGACGCCTTGGAGTCGGCAGCCGGCAGCGTCAGTCAGGTACGTGAATGTGCCGCACGCCTCTTGGCTTACGCCAAAGAGACCGGCGTTCCGGTGCTGCTTATCGGCCACATCACCAAAGACGGCTCGTTAGCCGGACCGAAGGTGTTAGAGCACATCGTCGACGCCGTGCTGCAGTTTGAGGGCGACAGTCAGTATCTCTACCGCATACTGCGCGCGGTCAAAAATCGCTTCGGCAGCACGTCAGAGCTTGGCATCTACGAGATGGGACGCCGCGGACTGCGCGAGGTTGCCAACCCGTCGGAAATGCTCATGTCGCACAGCGGAGAGGAGCTGTCAGGCGTATCGGCCGGAGTCACAATCGAGGGTCTGAGACCATTTATCATCGAGGTGCAGGCGCTTGTCAGCACTGCCGCTTACGGCACTCCGCAGCGCTCGGTGACCGGCTTTGACGGCCGTCGTCTAAACATGCTTCTGGCCGTCCTTGAGAAACGAGTCGGTTTCAAACTTGCACAGAAAGACGTATTCCTGAATATCGCCGGCGGACTCAAGGTCAATGACCCGGCGCTCGACCTCGCCGTCATCTGCGCCATCCTCTCGAGCAACGTCGACATGGCCATCGGCCGGGGCTGGTGTATGGCCGGTGAAGTCGGCCTAACGGGCGAGATACGCCCCGTGACCCATATCAGCCGGCGCATATCAGAGGCCGCCCGCCTCGGCATGACCGACATACTCGTGCCCCGAGGAAGCCTCAAGGGCGCCGAGCCGGTGCCCGACGGCATCAACGTGCATGAAGTCGGCAAAGTAGAGGAAGCATTCCGCACATTATTCGCATAATCGGTTAACCTTATAGATATACTCCAATCATGATACATTACATCAGCACAGACCATCTCTCGATAGACCGCGTCGAGGAAATAATCACAAAGGGTCACAAACTCGCTCTGAGCGACGAGTCGGTAAGACTCATCGAGCGTTGCCGCAATTTCCTTGACGAGAAGATGAAAACCTGCAAATCGCCGATTTACGGCATCACCACCGGCTTCGGCTCGCTCTGCAACATCTCTATCGGAGCCGACGACCTGTCGCAGCTGCAAAAGAATCTCGTGATGTCACACGCATGCGGATGCGGCGACGAAGTCTCACCGGAAATCGTCAAAATCATGCTGCTGACCAAGGTGATGTCGCTGTCGTTCGGCAACTCGGGCGTGCAGCTTCAGACCGTCAGACGTCTTATCGACTTCTTCAACAATGACATACTGCCCGTCGTCTACCGGCAGGGCTCACTCGGTGCCTCGGGTGACCTCGCGCCGTTGGCAAATCTCTGCCTGCCGCTGCTCGGATTGGGCGAAGTGAACTACAAGGGCCGTCGCCGCCCGTCGGCCGAAGTACTCGAGGAAATGGGCTGGGAGCCAATCGTCCTGCAGTCAAAAGAAGGCCTCGCGCTGCTCAACGGCACACAGTTTATGTCGTCGCACGCAGTGGCCGCCATCATCAAATCACGCCGTCTGAGCCGATTAGCCGACAAAATCGGCGCTATGTCGCTTGACGCCTATGACGGTCGTATCGAGCCGTTCGGCGACGAGGTCAACGCCGTCCGTCCCCATCCCGGGCAGCTCGCCACAGCCCGTGCCATACGCCGGTGGTTAGAGGGCAGCGAACTGATAGCTCGCCCCAAAATGCATGTGCAGGACCCCTACTCTTTCCGCTGCATGCCTCAGGTCCACGGCGCTGTCAAAGACGCCCTCGCCTATGTCGGCTCTGTCATTGAGACCGAAATCAACTCGCCGACCGACAACCCGACGATTTTCCCCGACGAGGACATCATCGTCTCGGCCGGAAACTTCCACGGCGAGCCTATCGCCATACCCATGGATTATTTAGCTGTGGCCATGGCCGAGCTCGCCTCGATATCAGAGCGCCGCATCTACAAGCTCATCTCAGGCACTCGCGGGCTGCCGTCGTTCCTCGTGGCCAAGCCGGGCCTCAACAGCGGTTTTATGATTCCGCAATACGCCGCCGCCTCGATAGTCAACGACTCCAAGGCGATGTGCTGGCCGACAAGCTGTGACACCATACCGTCGTCGCAGGGTCAGGAAGACCATGTGTCGATGGGCGCCAACTCGGCCACTAAGCTCTGCCGCATCGTCGACAACACCGAGCGCGTCCTCGCCATCGAGCTTATCAACGCCGCTCAGGCTTTAGACATGCGGCGTCCGCTCAAATCGTCGCCGGCGCTTGAGCAGTGGCATGACGACTTCCGCTGTCATGTGCCGTTTGTCGACAAAGACACCGTAATGTCACCGCTCATCAAGGCTTCGGTCGAATTTCTCCAAAAACAGCAGTAATACATGTTAATCAAGAATATATCCACACTTGTCGGCATCGACCCGCAGGGACGCGAACGTCTGCGCGGCGCCGAAATATCGCAAATCGGCACTATTGACAACGCATGGCTGCGCGTCATCGGCGGACGCTTTGACTCGTGGGGCCGGATGGACGCTATGCCCGAGCCTACGCCCGGCGAGGAGACAGTTGACGCCTGCGGAGGCCTTGTCATGCCGACCTACTGCGACTCCCACACCCACATTGTCTATGCAGGCAGCCGCGAGCAGGAGTTCATCGACAAAATCCGCGGTCTCAGCTACGAGGAGATAGCCCGTCGCGGCGGTGGCATTCTCAACTCGGCCGACTTGCTTCACCTTACACACGAAGACGAACTCTACGCCGCCTCAAAACGCCGTGCCGACGAAATAATGGCCAAAGGCACCGGCTGTGTCGAAATCAAGAGCGGCTACGGACTGACAACCGCCGACGAACTCAAGATGCTGCGAGTGATTGCGCGCATAGCTGAGTCGTCGCCGATGACAGTGCGCGCCACCTTCTTGGGCGCCCACGCCGTCGGACGCGCCTACACGGGACGTCAGGGCGACTATGTCGACCTTATCTGCCGCGAAATGCTGCCGGCTGTCGCGTCCGAGGGCCTGGCCGATTTTGTCGACGTGTTCTGCGACTCGGGATTCTTCACGGTCGAGGAGACCGACCGCATACTGACGGCCGCCGCACGTTACGGCATGCGTCCAAAGATTCACGCAAACGAGCTCGCAGCGTCAGGCGGCGTGCAGATTGGGGTGCGTCACGGCGCTCTGTCGGTCGACCACCTCGAGCGTGCCGGTGAGGAGGAGATTGCTCTGCTCGCAACGTCAGATACTGTTGCGACGATGCTGCCCGGCGCATCGTTCTTCCTCAATATGCCTTACGGGCAGGCTCGCCGCGCCATAGAGTCAGGAGCCACATTGGCCCTCGCCTCGGACTATAACCCCGGCTCGTCGCCATCGGGCGATATGCGCATGGTCGTCGCGCTCGGCTGCATCAAGATGCGCCTGACACCGGCCGAGGCCTTCAACGCAGCGACCATCAACGGCGCCGCCGCCATGGATCTCGGCAAGGAGCACGGCTCAATTGCCCCCGGCAAAAAGGCCGACTTTATCATCACGCCCCCCGGAGTGTCGCTTGACTTCATCCCTTACGCCTATACAACACCCTACATAGACTCGGTCTATATCAGCGGTAAGCGTGTCGCCGGTGAATGAGTCACGCGAACGAATTTTGAATTTACACGTTATAAATATTAATATGAAAAAGCATTTTAAACTTACAGCTTTAACTCTCGCGCTGCTTGCGGCGTCGACTGTCGGCGTATCGGCCGCAGACCCTTACAAAGTGCGCGTTCCGCTCTCTGAGGATGAGAACGGCGCAATGATATATATCCTCAATTTTGACTCAGGCGAGAAAATCGACTCTACTATCGTGGCTGACAAAGTGGCCCTCTTCAAAGGTGAGATTGACGAGCCGGTTGTCGGACGTCTGATGCTCGACGGCCAGCGTGCCGGCGACTTTATCCTCGAACCGGGGTCGATAGTCGTTGACCCGCGCAAGGGCATAACTTTCGGTAGCATGCTCAACGACCGTCTGCGCGAACTCAATGACTCCGCACAGGCTATCTCCAAACGTTTCGCCGCTGCCACAACAGACCAAGAGAAAGAAAAAATATATAATGAATACATGGCGTACAGCAATGCCGTCATGAATGAGAACTTGGATAACCCTATCGGTTATTATCTCTTTGTTAATCAGGCTTCGTCGATGTCACCCGAAGAATTCAACAGATTCATCGCCGAACATCCGTCACTTGCCTCTTACAAACGCATCGCCAAAATCAAGGAATCGCACAGCCGCAAGCTCGCTACAGCGCCCGGCAATAAATTCACTGACTTCGAAATCACATACAACGGCGAGACCAAACGCCTCAGTGATTATGTCGGCAAGGGCAAGTATGTGCTCGTAGACTATTGGGCAAGCTGGTGCGGCCCCTGCATCCGTCAGGTGCCGGTGCTCAAGGAGTTGCTCCACGAGTATGGCGACAAAGGTCTCGAGGTGCTCGGTGTAGCCGTCTGGGACGAGCCGGCAAACACCTACAAGGCCATTGAGAGCCATCAGATACCGTGGCCATGTATCGTCAACGCACAGACCATCCCGACCGACCTTTACGGCATCAACGGCATACCCTGCATCATCCTCTACGGACCTGACGGCACAATCCTCAGCCGCGACAAACAGGGCGACGAGCTTAAAGCCGACGTCAAATCCGCCTTCGAAGGCACCCTCAAATACTAAAATCAGACTCCGTCAACTATCAGGCCGGCCTCTACATCGGAGGCCGGCCATTTTTTTTGCATATTAATACAGTGATACTCAATTATTTTAATCATATTGTTCTTTCGAAAGAAAGATTTCACCCAAAAATTGCTCTTTAGAAAGAGCATAATTTTTAACAATACGAAACAATAACGAATTATAAGGGCATGACCAATGAAAATACATCACGTCAATGTAAAGAATTAAACGCCGTTAGGTGCGTCAGTGCTGCAGCGCAGCGCCGTAGGTGAGCCTATGACAAGCAGGCCGTAGGTCTGCGCAGTCATAGGTAATAAGATAAAAGGGACGCACGCTGTAGGTGTGCCGCGTTACTATTAAAATATCTATTGGGTCGGCGTACCTACAGCATTGCGGCTACGACCGCTAACGCGGACTACTTTCCGGTTTTAAATAATCCGACAATTTCATATATTGTGGCGGCGGGATTTTTTGAGGACGGCGTGGATGGCGGGGGGAGCGGTGAAGGCGGCGATGAGTGCTCCGCCCCAGTCGGCGGCGATGTCGAAGATGTCGCCGGTGCGGCCGAGACCCATTGCCGACTGCAGTATCTCGCTGAGGACGCCGAATGCCATGACCGAGAGCGTGATAATGGCCATAGTTCTAAAAGTAAGGCAGTTGCGCGACATATCTGCGCGCTGCAGGTCAAAGGCCACAGCGGCGACGATGCCGCCCATCATAATGGCATGGATAAGTTTATCAAGATGAGGTATAGAGATGTCCATGCTGTCGCCGACAGGGTCCGGAAAGAATATAGCATAGCACACCACAGCCATCACGATAACTGTCGGCCACCAGCATTTCAGAAATTTCGCAATATTTAAAACCATATTTTTATAACAAGCAACTTAGTCGACTGTTTCACGCACATAGTCACGCTGACGCGGAGGCGCGGCAGCAGCTTTTGCTTTCTTCCTTGCACGTTTCTTTTTATGCGCCTTGGCCGAATCGGCAGCGACACTGTCGGGCTTAACCACTAAGGGACGCTCCCCGATGACTCGCAGAAGCGAATCTACGGCACATACCTCATCAGCCGCACGGCGTTCTGAGCAGCCGCGCCAAGCGAGGGCCGAGCCAATGAGCGCGACCGAAAATATGAGCATGACGATGGCGAGGATCTCGCGCCGTGTGAGTCGTTTATTATTCATTACGACGCAAAGTTACGTCAAACGCCGCAAATATCAGAGCAATTTCGATATCATTATGGCGGCAATGAGCAGCGGAGCAATCCAGCGCACGATAAAAGTGACGAGACCTGAGCCCCGAGAACGGAGCGTGCCGTCGTTGCTGAGCTGCGATGGCAGGAGAGTGCGCGGCGCAAACCATCCGACATAAATGCAGATGCCCATCGAAATCAGCGGCAACATCAGGTTGGTGGTAGTCGAATCAAGAAAATCAAATATGGTCTTGCCCGCAATCTTTAGGTCGGCCAGCGAGCCGAACGAGAGCGAGCTGCAGGTGCTGAGCAAGAATAGCGGCAGCATCACGGTCAGACACGCTTTAAGACGCGACATTCGGAAGTGGTCTTGCATATATGCAATCGAAACCTCGGCAAGCGACACCGTCGATGTGACGGCAGCGAGCAGAAGAAGCAGAAAGAAGAGCGACGACCACAGCTGCGAGAACGGCATTTTTGCGAAAACCTCCGGCAACGTAACAAATACGAGAGTAGCGCCCTCAAGCGGCTTGTCGTCAAGGCCGAATGTCGTGATGGCCGGAAAAATTATAAAGCCCATCATAATGGCGACGACCATGTCGAGCATCGACACTATCATGGCCGTGCGCGGTAGCTTTGTCTCGCGTGGGAAATAGGCGGCATAAGTTATGAGTATGCCCATGCCGAGAGACAGCGAGAAGAAAGCCTGTCCTAAGGCGTTGATGACGGTCGTGGCGTCGATTTTGGAGAAATCGGGCGAGAGGAAAAACTCGAGTCCGCGCGAAGCTCCCGGCAAGCTAAGAGTGACGCAGCAAAGCGTGACAAGCAGCACAAAGAACAGGGGCATCATCACATTTGAGAGACGCTCGATGCCCTTGCGCACGCCGCCGAGAAGCACGCATATATTGACAGCGATAATTATGAAAGTCGCGACAAGCGGGCGCAGGTCGCTGCAAATATACTCGTCCATGCGCGAAGCGAAGACAGCGTCGGCCTCGGCTAAGGCGCCCGCCTGCTCGATGGCTGCACCCGGGTTATAGAGAGCGCCCGTAATCGAGTACCACAGATACTCGGCCGTCCATCCGGCCACAACCATATAGTAGCTCAGAATCAGATAGGAAGCGAGGATGGCAAAGGCGCCGACAATCCACCATTTGCTCTTGGACGTCAGGTGCTGAAACGCCGAGACAGAGTCTCCGCGACCGGCGCGTCCGAGCGAAAACTCGGCGAGCATCACCGGTATGCCGAGCAAAAACACACAACCGATATAAATAAGTAGGAAAGCTGCACCTCCGTTAGTCTGCGTTTCGGCGGGAAAACGCCATACGTTGCCCAAGCCGATGGCCGAGCCGACAGTGGCCGCAATCAGGCCTATTTTAGTGCCAAACTGGTTTTTCTTAGACATAAATTATAACCTCAGAATCAAGTACTACGTAAAAACGATGCAAATTTAGCTATTTTAATTACAATATCACAACTATCTAACCAAAATACTTACAAATCGACATATCTTATTTAGCTAAATATTAGTTTTTGACATTATTCTATGTCATATCTGTAAATAAAATGTAACTTTGCAAATAACAAGAATACAAACTAACTAAACCGATATATCACATGAAAAAAGCCTTACTGCCCCTTGTCATCGCGGCATCGACTGCCCTTACGTCGGCAGCCGTCACACCGCTATGGCTCAGAGATGTCAAAATCTCGCCCGACGGCAAAAACATCGCGTTCACCTATAAAGGCGACATCTGGACTGTCCCCGTTGCCGGCGGACGCGCCACGCGTGTGACAGCCACCGACAGTTACGAGACAAGCCCCGTGTGGAGTCCTGACAGCCGTCAGATAGCCTATGCCGGCGACCGTCACGGCAATTTCGACATCTATATAGTCAATGCAGCCGGCGGTGCAGCCCTCCGTCTGACATCAAATTCGTCAAGCGAGATTCCCGAGGCATTCACGCCCGACGGCAAAGAGGTGCTTTTTTCGGCAGCCATCAATGACCCGGCGTCGAGCGCCGTTTTCCCGACCTCTCGTATGACCGAGCTTTACGCCGTGCCAGTCGAGGGCGGACGTCTCAGACAGATACTCGCCACACCGGCACGCTTTGTCAGCTATCTGCCCGGCTCATCAGATACATTTTTATATCAGGACGTCAAGGGACACGAGGACGAGTGGCGCAAGCATCACACATCGTCAGTGACACGCGACATCTGGATTTATGACGCCAAGACAGGCAGTCACCGCAATCTGACACTGCGCGGCGGCGAAGACACCAACCCCGTTGCTGCCCCTGACGGACGCTTCTACTTCCTGAGCGAGCGCGGCAAAGGTCCGGTGAATGTGTGGACAGCCACAATCGACAATCCGTCGCAGGCTACGGCTGTGACCGACTTCGCCACTCACCCCGTCCGTTTCCTCTCGCGTGCCGACAACGGCACACTCGCTTTCACCTATGACGGCGAGATTTACATATTAGCACAGGGGGCCAAAACTCCGGCTAAAGTCGCCATCGACATAACTGACGACGACACTAACGCGACCGAGCGCCTTGCAGTCAGCTCGGCACGCGGGGCAGTCCCCTCTCCCGACGGTAAATCGGTAGCCTTTGTCTATCGCGGCAACATCTTCGTTACCTCGACCGAATATAAGACTACGAAACAGATTACAGACACACCGGCAGCCGAAAGCTCCATCAGCTGGTCGCCAGACTCAAAGACACTCTACTATCAGTCAGACCGTGACGGCGCCTCAGCCATCTACAGCGCACGCATAACACGCGAGGCCGACGAGCCGAACTTTGCCAACGCCACGCTTATCGACGAGCAAGCGGTCTTCGCCAATGACGGCCATGAGCGCACTGTGCCCCGTGTATCACCCGATGGTAAGAAACTCGCCTTTATCCTCGACCGCAACAAACTTGCAGTCAAAGACCTCGCATCAGGCATAGTGACAGAACTGACCGACGGCTCGACCTATCACCACCGCAACGGCGGTTTTGACTACGTATGGTCGCCCGACTCAAAATGGATTGCTCTCGAAATCATCGACCGCAAACGTGACCCGTACAGCGACATCGCCATAATAAATATGACAGACGGCAAACTCACCAACCTGACCAACAGCGGCTACTTCGACCAGATGCCGCAGTGGACCGCCGACGGGAACGCCATCGTTTTCACGTCAGAGCGTTACGGCATGCGCAACCACGCTTCGTGGGGCTCAGAGATGGACGTGATGATGATATTTGTCAACCGTGACGCCTATGATCGTTTCCGACTCTCGGAGGAAGACTACGCACTGACAAAAGAGCTCGACAAAAAAGCCGAGAAAAAGAGCGACGCCGACACAAAGGACAAAAAATCATCAAAGAAAACCGATGCAAAAGACGCCAAGGATGCCGATAAAAAAGTCAAAGACATCGTAGTCGAACTTGACGGTATCGAAGACCGCATGGTCAGACTCACCCCGATGTCGTCAGACTTGCAGTCGTTTATCACTACTGCCGACGGCGAGACGCTTTATTACATCTCACAAGGGCCCGACAAAGCGCAGTTGTGGAAAATCTCGCCGCGCAAAGACGACATCAAACTCGTGACCTCGCTCGACGCTCCGGCCGGCTTCGAGTGCAGCGCCGACCGCAAAACGCTCTTCCTGACAGGCCGTACAATCAAGAAATTTGACCCGGCGTCAGACAAAATCACACCTGTGACATTCTCGGCCACAATGGTCCTCGACCCGGCTGCGGAGCGAGCCTACATGTTTGACTATGTCGCACGCGAAGAGGCCGAACGCTTCTACACTCCTACAATGCACGGCGTCGACTGGCCGGCCATGACCGAGGCATACCGCAAGTTCCTGCCTCATATCAACAACAAATACGACTTCGCCGAGATGCTCTCCGAATGGCTTGGAGAGCTAAATGTCAGCCACACAGGCGGCCGCTACCGCAAAAGCGGCTCGTCACAGGATGACAACACCGCGTCGCTCGGTGTGATTTATGACATGAACTATGACGGCGACGGACTTCGCATTGCCGAGATTATCGAGAAAGGCCCGCTTAGTCGAGCCGGCTCCAAAGCCAAATCAGGTGACATCATCGAGCGCATCAACGGCCGCGAAGTCAGCTTCGGCAACTCGTTGGCTGACATCATGAACAATCTCACCGGCAAAAAAACACTCGTGTCGCTGCGCGACCCGCGCACAGGTGCTGAATGGGACGAAGTCGTGCTGCCGATTTCCAACGGAGCCAACAACCGCCTGCTCTACAACCGTTGGGTCAAGGGCCGTGCGGCTCTCGTCGACAGTCTCTCAGGCGGACGTCTCGGCTATGTCCATATCGAATCGATGGACGACGAGTCGTTCCGCAAGGTCTACTCTGACGTTCTCGGCAAGTACAACGACCGCGAAGGCATAATCATCGACATACGCTGGAACGGTGGCGGCCGTCTGCACGAAGACGTCGAGATACTCTTCAGCGGCAACAAATATTTCACTCAGGAAGTGCGCGGCACCGAAACCTGCGATATGCCTTCGCGCCGCTGGAACAAACCGTCAATCATGGTAATGAGCGAGGCCTGCTACTCAAACGCACACGGCACGCCGTGGGTCTATAAAAACCGCAACCTCGGCAAACTCGTCGGCATGCCCGTGCCCGGCACAATGACATCTGTCAACTGGGTGACGATGCAAGACCCGGAGCTCGTCTTTGGCATTCCCGTCGTCGGCTATCGTCTGCCTGATGGCTCGTTCCTCGAGAATCAGCAACTCAACCCCGACATAAAAGTCAGCAACGACCCGGCAAATGTCGTCAAAGGCGAGGACGAACAGATAAAAGCTGCTGTTGAGGAACTTCTTAAACAAATCGACAGCAAAAAATAAAATTTGACGTAACTGTTTCTGACCGGCGTCACGACGATTGATTTAAATAATTGTGGCGCCGGTCTCTATTATTTCACACAACATTTTAACAAATATTCAATCTAAATCATTTCCTCCCTTTGTTTAAAAAGAATTATTTGTTAATTTTGCACCACAAAATACGCAACACCTAAACCTTTTATGAAAATTATTGCTGACAGCAGTTCGACACGCACCGAGTGGGCATTAGTTGATGGAGACAAAGTTGTCGAACATGCCTTTACGTCAGGTATGAATCCTTATTTCCAGACAAGACGCGAAATCTCTCACGCCATAAGGCTGGAACTGCCCGAGGCTTTTTTTAGACGTCGTTGGGAACATGTCTACTTCTATGGCGCCGGTTGTGCCAACAAAGAGAAGACCAAACTGATGGAATCATCTTTAGTAGCACAATTCAAGACTCCGGTAACAGTCGAGAGCGACTTGCTCGGCGCCGCCCGCGGTCTATTGGTGAGACGCCCCGGCCTCGCCTGTATCCTCGGCACCGGCTCAAACTCATGTCTTTATGACGGCCACGAAATTGTCAAGACCGTCAGTTCATTAGGCTATATCCTCGGCGACGAAGGCTCAAGCGCATATCTCGGCAAGACACTTATCGCAGATATGCTAAAAGGCATAGCTCCTCAGCGACTGACACAGGAGTTTTACGAGCATTTCAACGTTACGCCCAACATGCTGATGGACGACATCTACACCTACAAGATGCCGAGCCGCACATTGGCTCGCTACTCGACATTCCTCGCACAAAACCTTGAGAATGAATATGTCTATCAGTTAGTCTATGCCGCCTTCATGCGCTTCTTCTCGCGCAACATCACGGCCTATGACTTCGCCAACAATCCAATCAGTTTTGTCGGCTCTACATGCGTCACCTACCGTGACATCCTCTACCGCGCCGCTGACGAATTTGGCGCTGTCATCGACAAAGTCATCCCCGCCTCCATGCCCGGCCTCATCGAATACCACGCCGAAGACTGAGAGCGGAAAGGGAAGGCTACTTAACAGACTAAATTGCGCGCAACCTTATCCCGTGGGGAAAGGGCTGCGCTCGCTTTATCTATTTCCCTTACCTCTATTATGTGTTTTGCAGAGCATCTGACAATTATCGATTGTCGTGGCTCCTCCGCGACTCCATGCCGTGACATGGTCAGCGTCCATCTCGTTAAGATTATAAATTCGCGAGTGATTGCTGTCTGTCCCAATGGCACATAGCGGACAATTTGAAACACCCGCTGCTAATGCCTGCTCAGTCTGGCGGTTATATACCGCGCGTTTAGTCGACTCCTCGAATATTCTTATATCAAGAAGTTCGGGATGTTCCTCGTCTCCAAGCACATACTCATATATGCCGCTTGGTTTCTTAACGGACTCGTCACTTAACAATTCCTTCACACGTTCATTTAATGCAGCGAGGTCATAATGCTTATTATGGTATTCCTCATACAGCCTACCCCATTCAAGCCCACGCATATGATCTGTCATTTGAAATGTTCCGGCTGCCCAGTCTATCACCGAATTAAAATAAGACTCAAGTTCTCCAACAGATGTGTCATGGCGATGATTGCTCATATACAAATCCACTGAAACGCCTTTAGATGCACTAATCCACTGCAATGCACGCTCCAAATAATTCTGTCTTTTTACTTCACCCTTGATATAATGTGACCATTTCTGAATATTGGCATTATGCGAATTGCTGAAAACTTTTTTGGCCGCATCAACAAATTCGCCGCAAAACACTGCATTTCTCTTTTCTTGGTCATTTAGTTTAACGCCGACAATATTAATCGTCTTAAACCATTCGAGAATTTCCTCTTCCTCTCCCTCACAAACAAATACCGTAAGTTTCGAATTAAGAATCAATTCTTTCTTTTCATCAGGCAGACCATTAAAATCTTTTTCACTTCCGTTATAAACAATCGATAACTTCCCTGTTACGAAGCGGCCAAATGATGTTATACGCTGCTGACCATCGAGCACCTCATATTGACCGTCGCTTGTTTTGTTGAAATAAATTAGACCGAGAGGATATTCTTTCAGTAATGAATCAATCACGGCCACATCTTTCTGACCGTCATTATAGATATAATGGCGCTGGTATTTTGGCTGGATAGTCAACTTGCCGTTTAAGCCATCTAAACCTCGCTCCTCGTATTCATTATAAACAAAACCCTGACAGATATCACGGACTGTCCATTCGGTATGTAGTGTTGCTTTCATCGTTTCTTGCGGATTAAAATATGGGGGTATTTTCTTTCTCCGTTAATATAAGGCCTATCATATTTAGCTTGATTTGGAATCATTAGTGCCTTTACTTTAGAATTATTGCATGTATTGATATTATCCGGCATTCCGATAATTTCAAACTGCTCGGGGCAATATTTATCTAACCATGAAATTGGTACGCCCATTACACCATCATAATCTGACGGAATAGCATCTGTATATGGAACATCTATTGCATCATAATTGTCATAACGGTCGTAGGCAATCTTTCCTTTAATTTCTTTATGACGACTATAGCGCAAATTATCAGACATTGACATCAATGGCAGCATCTCATGTCTACGTCCATGTTCGATGTTCGTAAACCATCTCACACCTTTGACGCGCAAAAACTTACGTCCAGAATCGTCAATTCGCCAACCTGCTGCTTTTACGGGGTATTCCTTCGGTACTTCAAATTCCCTGTCCCCGCTATGGATTGTGGAGCCAAGCCATATCTTGTTATACATAATCATTGAAAATGTTTCTTTGTAAGTTATAGCGTTCATATTGCCGATGATAATGAATTGCTTGTCAGCCTCAACAATCCATGAAAGGAAATCGCGGAATAGGGAAAATGGCGGGTTAGTGATAATGATATCGGCTTCGTCGCGAAGGGCTGTAACTTCCGCACTGCGGAAATCCCCGTCACCCTCGAGATATTGCCACTGCAAATCATCTATATTTATGCGTCCGTCTCCTGTGACGTCTCGGTCAAGAATAAATATTTTGCCGTTAGTGCGTGATTTGTCTGCATCAAACTGTGGTGAATTCTTTTCAAACTCAGAAAACAAGCCTCCGAGAATCATTTTCTTACTCCAAGGCGCATAGCTTGTAGAGATTAGTTTCTTAATGCCAAGCGCCTCAAATTTTAGAGCAAAATATTTAGTAAAATTGCTCCACTCAGGGTCGTCACAAGGCAAAAGGATAGTTTTATCGCGAAAAACATCCTGATTATAATCCAAATAGGCGTTCATTTCCACCTCAATATCACGAAATTGAGTGTAGAACTCATCGTTTTTGCCTTGTTGGGCTTTTCGCAGGTCACGATTTGCCATAGAGCTTCATTTCTGCCATAAGCTCCCGATGGCATTTCCATTATATAAAAGAAAGCGGGGAGCCTTACATTGCTCATTCCGCTTTCAGAGGCATTTGGCCTGGCCCATCACAGTGGAATGAGCAACGCAGACTCCACGCCTATATGCAAATACCCCAAACTCATTTCAAGTACCAAAACTTTAAATGAGCCCGGATAGGTATATACATACCCCGTGGCGTCCATCGTTGCATTTCCTTGACTGTGATTGTGAAAATGGCCAAATTTTCTGAAAGCCAAGAATAAACGTTGATGTACGCTTTCTTATGTAAATCCCTAAGAAACACGCTTCTCTAAGCGTCACTATTCCTAAGGTCTATTGCAAAACTACAAAATATAATCGAATAGTCAAAACCCTGATAATTTACAAGAATGGCTCTGCGTTTATTCTCTTCGAGAAAAGGACGTTTGTTTGTGTGCCCCACCCCATATACGCTGCGCTTAATATGGGGCTGTGAGCGGCCTGTAGCCGCATTTTATCTCTCCGAGATAAGCATCCCGCGTCCTCATATGCACCACTAATGCGGAATAGATAAGACAGCGCCGCAGGCGCTCTCTTGCATAATGTTGAATTGGGAATTTTGGATTTTAAATGAGCCCGGGACCGGGCGGCCAAATAATACGTGCCGGATGGCACGTCCCTACTGCCTGTTGGCTTTATGGAGGCCAGTCATATTTGACAAGCTACAATAAAAAAGCCGCGCTGGCGGGAGTCAGCGCGGCTTTCGGCGTATGTAGTGTTAGTTTTACTTAGTCGTTGTAGACTTCGGTGGAGTTGACATCGACTGTCTCGGCTTCGTCATAGATGCCCTCGATGTCATCGCGGCTGCCTACGACGAGACGCTCATATTCTCTCAGACCGGTACCGGCGGGGATTAGGTGACCGCAGATAACGTTCTCCTTCATGCCCTCAAGGCTGTCAGACTTGCCTGCGATAGCGGCTTCGTTGAGCACCTTGGTGGTCTCCTGGAATGAGGCGGCCGACATGAAGCTCGAGGTCTGCAGGGCGGCACGTGTTATACCCTGAAGTATCTGCTCTGACGTAGCGGGCACGGCGTCACGGACGGTGACTGTGCGAAGGTCGCGACGTTTGAGCGCAGAGTTTTCGTCACGGAGCTTGCGGGCTGTGATAATCTGACCGGGCTTAAGCTCCTCGCTGTCGCCGGCGTCAACCACAACTTTCTTATCCCAGATGCGGTCGTTCTCATCCATGAAGTCGCGTTTGTCGACAATCTGCTGCTCGAGGAACTTGGTGTCGCCCGGGTCAAGGATGTTGACCTTACGCATCATCTGGCGGACAATCACCTCGAAGTGCTTGTCGTTAATCTTAACACCCTGCATGCGGTAGACATCCTGCACCTCGTTGACAATGTATTCCTGAACGGCAGTCGGACCCATGATGTTAAGGATGTCGGCGGGTGTGATAGCGCCGTCAGAGAGCGGTGTGCCGGCACGCACAACGTCATTTTCCTGCACAAGTATCTGTTTCGACAGCGGGACAAGGTATTTTTTAACCTCACCGAGCTTGGAAACAACCGAAATCTCACGGTTACCGCGCTTAACCTTACCGAACTTGATCTCACCGTCGATTTCAGAGACAATGGCGGGATTAGACGGGTTGCGAGCCTCGAAGAGCTCGGTTACACGGGGCAGACCGCCGGTGATATCGCCGGCACCGCCTGTGGCGCGAGGAATCTTGACGAAGATGTCGCCGGGTTTGATATCGGCTTTGTCCTCCATCATGAGGTGGGCACCCACCGGGAGAGCGTATGTGATGAGCACCTGACCGTTGGCATCGACAATGCTTGCCTCGGGTACTTTGGCGCGGTCACGCGACTCGATGATGACCTTGTCCTGCAGACCTGACTGCTCGTCGATATCGACGCGGTAATTGACATTCTCGATAAGATTATCATAGTGAATCTTACCACCGAACTCACTTACAATGACTGCGTTGAAGGGGTCCCACTCGCAGATTACATCGCCGGGCTTGACCTCAGCGCCGTTGTCAAAGTAGAGTTTCGAGCCATAGGGTATCTGAGCCGATGTGAGCTGCATCTTGGTCTTGGGATCGATGATGCGCATCTCAGCGAGACGTCCGATGACGACTTCGACGGGACGTCCGTTGGCAGCGACCTCGGGGGTCTTGACTGTGCGGAGCTCCTCAATTTCGAGAGTACCGTTGTAACGCGAGGTTACCGACGATACGGCAGCGATGTTAGAGGCGACACCACCGACGTGGAATGTACGGAGGGTCAGCTGCGTACCGGGCTCGCCGATAGACTGAGCTGCGATTACGCCGACTGCCTCACCCTTCTGAACGAGACGGCTGTTGGCGAGGTTGCGGCCGTAGCACTTGGCGCAGACGCCCTTCTTAGACTCGCAGGTGAGCACCGAACGAATCTCGACACTCTCGATGGGCGAAGCGTCGATGCGGTCAGCAGCGGCGTCGTTGATTTCCTCGCCGGCAGCGACGATGAGCTCGCCGGTCTGCGGGTCGATGATATCGTGGACCGAAACGCGGCCGAGGATGCGCTCGCCGAGAGAGGCGACGACCTCGTCGTTGTTTTTAATCTCACGGCAGACAAGTCCGCGGAGCGTGCCGCAGTCTTCCTCGGTGATGATGACGTCGTGGGCCACGTCGACAAGACGACGGGTGAGGTAACCTGCGTCGGCAGTCT
>DXYS01000031.1 GCA_019415705.1 Bacteroidales bacterium
GTCAAGCCAGATGTCGTATGACTGATCTGTCTTCTCAAACCTGACCATCTCAAACAACTCATCCATGCCTTCGGGAAGGCACATCCATATTGCATCTGCAGTTTTCATCCTGCAAATTTAACACTTTCCCAAAAATCTATGCACCGGGATTTCGGATTGAGCCAAAAAATGTAGAACGCTTGGTCGAGCGTCGGCAAAGTAGGGGCGCAATACTTTGCGCCCTCGTAGTCAACATTACATAGCTTCATGGCGGGCGCAAAATTTTGCGCCCCTACAAACAATCGGCTTGTTATAGGCTCACATACGGCGCTCTATTAATGGCGGCCACATTATACTTGCCGATGGCAAGTCCCTGCATTTTGGTGGTAATCAGCGAGTTCTCTTCGGCCGATTAAAAATCGGCCCTCCATGTTTATTAACGGGTGATGACGTGTCGGCGATCTGCGGGGGAGAGTGTATTGATGTCTGTGTTGGTCAGTTTGACAAAAAGAGGCAAGAAGTAGGCCCGGAGTTGGTCGAAAGACAGTTTTCTGATTGTGCGGACAGTCGGATTGAGCAGCGCGTCGATGGCGCGTTCCTGTTCGCGTGTGAAAAGGCCGGAGCCGAAAAGTGCCGACAACTCGACGGGCTTTTTGTCGCGCATGACTTTCAGGAGGATGGCAACACGTTTTTCGGCCCTCTGCATGCAACGCTCGCGACGCTCGCGGGCTTTCGCTACACGCTTTCTCGCGTCTTCGGCCATCGCGTCAGCCTCGGGTGACTTCGCGGGTTTCAGGCCGCTGTCGTCAAGGTCAGAGGCTATGCCGTCAGGGCGGCGGATACGTTCGGCAGTGATTATGGCCGAAACGAGGGCATGGCAGAGCGAGATATTTTCCGGCTCGGCGAGGATTTGACTGATTAGTTCGACGGGGATGCGTGCGGTGATGGTCTTTTGTGATGATTTGCGTGTTCGTTTCATAGTGCGTTATTTTTTGCACAAAGATAGACGCGCAGACCCGCACCAAGGTGATAAATTTGCATCTCATGCATTTTAACACTTCTGCCCCGTCAATATAATGGCGGCTAAAGCGCATATATGCGATGATTTAGCGACTTATTTTTTACAGTGGTGCATTTTTTATTATTTTTGTAGCTAAAAGTAATTTATCCTCGCTCATAATCATTCCTCACACATTTCTTTTATGCTTAGATACATAAGGATTGTTTTAGCTCTCGTGTCGATTACGGCCATAACATTATTATTCCTTGATTTCACGGGGTTTGCGGCCACACACTGGCCGTGGATGGCTAAGATACAGTTTGTACCCGCACTGCTGTCGCTTAATCTGTTGGCTCTTGTCCTGATAGTCGGTCTGACTCTGCTTTTCGGTCGTATATACTGCTCGGTCATCTGTCCGTTAGGCGTTTTTCAGGACGTGATCATCAGACTGCGTTCCACTTACGGCTTGCCTCGCCGCCGTCAGAAAAACCGATTCGGCTACAAGCCGTCTTACCGTCGTCTGCGCCTGACCATTCTGACGGTCTTTATCGTATTTATATTTCTCGGTCTCGTAAGTTTCACGGCGTCGTGGATTGCAGGTCTAATCGAGCCTTACAGCAGCTACGGGCGTATTGTCTCGCAGCTTTTTGCGCCGATTTATGACGGTGTAAACAATCTGCTTGCCGACGAAGCGGCCGCACGCGGCAACTATGAGTTTTATACTGTCAGCCGCCTGACCGTATGGCCTGTGACGATTGTCGCCGCTCTGACCTTGGTTATCATCGTGACATTTGCATGGGTCGGAGGACGTAACTACTGTAACATAATTTGTCCCGTGGGTACTGTGCTCGGCTATCTTAGCCGCTACTCGGTGTTCAAACCCATGATTGACAAGTCAAAGTGCAATGGCTGCCGCAAGTGTGAGCGTAACTGTAAAGCATCGTGTATTGACGGCTCATCACATCGCATCGACCACACTCGCTGCGTCGTCTGCATGGATTGCATAGGCAACTGTTCGCAACACGCTATCAAATACCGCTATGCGCCGGGCTTTGTCAAAGAGACGGGACATAAAGAGGAATCTGCCTCAAAGCCGGCCGTTGATGCCGGACGCCGCAGTTTCATCACCACCGGCGCAATAGTCGGAGGTGCGCTCATTGCCTCGGCTGCCGAACACGGCGACGGCGCTCTCGCGCCTGTCAAGTCTAAAAAACGTCCCGAGCGACGGGTCGAGGTTGTGCCGGCAGGGTCGGGCGGCGTCATGAGTCTGTCGTCGAAGTGTACGGCCTGTCAGCTATGTATACAGAACTGTCCCGAGCATATCCTTGTGCCCTCGACAGACTTGAGCAATTTTATGCAGCCCGTCATGGTCTTCACTGACGGTTGCTGCCGTCCGGGCTGCACGCGCTGCTCCGAGGTTTGTCCCGCAGGGGCAATCGAGCATATCACTCCCGAAGAGAAGACTGCAATCAAAATAGGTACGGCTGTCGTCGATACCTCGCTCTGTATTTCGGCCTCGGCCGGACAGCAGTGCGGCAACTGCGAGCGCCGCTGTCCGACCGGTGCCGTCTCCATGGTCCGCGACGAGTCTACAGGCAATATGCGTCCGACGGTCAATGAGAGTGTCTGCATAGGCTGTGGAGCCTGTGAGTATAACTGCCCCGTGGGTACGGTCGGACATATTAAGGCCGACCACTCCGCTATTCATGTCGAGGGTATCGAACGTCATCACGAAATTTAAGCAATCGTTACAATGAAAGATAACAAAAACAATATATCGCGCCGCCGCTTTATGGGTCAGCTCGGAGTGACGGCTCTCGCCGGACTCGCCGCATCGTGTGGCGCAAAGGTCTCGACGTCTGACGAGCATGAGCAAACTGCCGCAAAGTCGGGAGAAATGACTATGCGCATAAACCCCAATACCGGCGACGAGGTCTCGTTGCTCGGTTACGGCTGCATGCGCCTGCCGACCGTCAAGACCGACGGAGAGGGCGATGCCATCGATCAGGAGGCTGTCAACCGTCTCGTTGACCATGCCATTGCCCACGGCGTCAACTACTTCGATACCGCTCCGGTCTACTGCAAGGCCCGCTCGGAGGAGGCTATGGGTAAAGCTCTTAGCCGTCATCCGCGCGACAGCTATTTTATTGCTACCAAACTCAGCAACTTCGACCCCTCGACCCACAGTCTCGAGCGCTCTCGGGAAATGTTCGAAAATTCGCTCAAGCTGCTGCAGACCGACCACATCGATTATCTGCTGCTCCACGCCATCGGCAACGGAGGCATTGAAAATTTCAACGTCCGTTACGCCGATAACGGTCTCCTCGACTGGCTTGTAGAGCAGAAAAAAGCCGGCCGCATCCGCAACCTCGGCTTCTCGTTTCATGGCGATGTAGGCGTATTCAATGAAATGCTCGCGCGCATGGACCGCGGCGAGATACACTGGGACTTCGTGCAGATACAGCTCAACTATATCGACTGGCTGCCCGCGACCGACAGCGAGGGCCGAGACATCAGCGCTCACTATCTTTACGACGAACTTGAGCGCCGCGGCATACCTGTCGTCATCATGGAGCCCCTGCTTGGCGGACGTCTCGCCAATGTCGGAGATGCAGTCGCAAAGAAGATGAAAGAACGTCGTCCCGACGACAGCATAGCCTCGTGGGCCTTCCGTTTCGCCGGAACACCCGAAGGTGTGCTGACCGTGCTCAGCGGCATGACGTATATGGAGCATTTGGAGGACAACCTCGCCACATACTCGCCATTGGACCCTGTCAGCGACATTGAGAGTAACTTCTATGAGTTCATAGCCCGTGAAATTAAGGCCAATAAGACCGTCGAGTGTACCGACTGCCGCTACTGTCTGCCGTGTCCTTACGGCGTCAACATCCCGGCCATCTTCGCACATTATAATAAATGTATTAACGAGGACAACGCTCCCCGCGACGTGCGCGACCCCAACTACGAGCGCGGCCGCCGTGCGTTCCTTATCGGCTATGACCGCTCGGTGCCGCGTCTGCGTCAGGCCGACCGCTGCATAGCCTGCGGACAATGCATCCCCAAGTGTCCGCAGGGCATCGAAATCCCGCGCCGCCTCGACGACATCAACGCCTACGTCGAGAATCTCCGCCAAGGGAAAGCGTAATTAATAATTTAATACATAGTGATTTAAACGGCTGTGAGCGCCGTGAGGCGCGTTAGCGCTGCAGCGCCGTATGTTAACCTATGACAAGCGGGCTGTAGGTCCGCGCAGTCATAGGTGATTAGAATTAGTAATGTCATGCACTCTGTAGGAGTGCTGCAATGCTCCGGCTCTTAATGATTTGAACGGCGGACCTACAGCACGCTGTGTTTGTGTGGAATAAATACCACGGTTGCGCAGACCTGACGGCCTGCTTACCGTGGCCTCAAATGCTGACGCCGCGCTGCGGCTACGACCGCTACGCGGACGATTTATTTGATGCGGTTTTTACTGTGATTGTCTATATTATTTATATCTCCCCAATAATCACAAAGCGGGGCTGCCACGCCGGCAGCCCCGCTTTGTTTATAAAGGATTTTTAAACGGATTGTGTTATTTGATGAGATATTGCGACGAGATAGACTCGTTGGAGTGTACGCGGCGAATAGTGTCGGCGAAGAGGCGGGCGACGGAGATGATGGTGCATTTGCTGCACTGTTTTCTGTAAGGTATCGAGTTTGTGAAAATCATCTCTGTCAGCGGACTCTGGTTGACGCGGTCGGTGGCGGGGTCGCTCATGATGGCGTGAGAGCAGAGAGCTCTGACAGAGCGTGCGCCGTTCTCCATCATCAGTTCGGCTGCTTTGACGATTGTGCCGGCTGTGTCACACATGTCGTCGATGAGTATGACATTTTTGTCTTTGACATCACCGATTACAGTCATCTTGGCAACGACATTGGCCTTGGCGCGCTGTTTGTGGCAGAGCACGAGGGGCAGGTCAAGATATTTTGCATAGCTGTTGGCGCGCTTCGCACCGCCGACATCCGGAGTGGCGATGACCATGTTCTCGAGACCGAGCGACTGGATGTAGGGGATGAATACCGACGAAGCATAGAGGTGGTCGACCGGGACATTGAAAAAGCCCTGTATCTGGTCGGCGTGGAGATCCATCGTTATGACACGGTCTACACCGGCGGCGGTCAGCATGTCGGCGACAAGTTTGGCGGCAATTGACACGCGCGGTTTGTCCTTGCGGTCCTGACGGGCCCATCCGAAGTAGGGCATAACGGCGATGGTCGCTTTGGCTGACGCACGCTTGGCTGCATCAATCATCAGCAGGAGCTCCATAAGGTTGTCGCAGTTGGGGAACGTCGACTGCACGAGGTAAACCTCGCAGCCGCGTATAGATTCCTCAAACGAGACTTCAAATTCACCGTCGGCAAAATGAAGGATGTTCATTTTGCCAAGTTCAACACCAAGATCCTTGCAGATTTCATGACCCATGTACTGTGAGTTCGTACCGGCAAAGACCTTAAAAGGGGGTAGGGAGGTATCCATATTTGCTATGAAAAAGATGAGAATTGGTTTTCGGTGGCAAAGTTAGTCTTTTTTTGCCTTACGACGGGCAGCGGCAGGCGCTTTTTTTGCGGATATTTTTGCCGCGGGTTTGGCCGGGGTGTGACTCTCAGCAGTCGCGTTGCTGTCAACGATGTCTTTACGACGTATTTTCCATATCGTCGCACAGTGGCCAACGACGTGAGTTGCAAAACTTTGTGTGCTCGACAGGAGGCCGCCGGCTGTCTCGCCGCCGAGCAGCTCGGTCATCATGACCTGACCCTCGGGGTAGCCGAGATAGTCAAATGCGTGCCGGGGGATGTTTATGCGTATATCGGCTGCAGCCGTGTCAAAATTGACAGTGATGACTAACAATTCGTCGGCCGTCGCGCGCAGAAATGCGTAATGACGGTGAGGGTTGAAGTCGGGATTGTGATAGTTGACATACATAAGGTCGAAAAATCGTCCCTCTCTAACCGCGGTCTCACTGTTACATATATTCAGTATGCGTCCGTAAGTCTCGCGCAACCGGCGCACCGGCTCGGGGAGCACTCCGTCACAACGCCCGTCGTTAAGCCATCGGCGCACTGTCGGCACCGACCAGTAGTCGAAGATGGTCGTGCGGCCGTCGTGTCCGCTGTAGCCCTCGGCGTCAGAGGCGGTCTCTCCGAGTTCCTGCCCGAAGTAAATCATCATCGGACCCGTGGCGAACATCGAGCTGACAACGAGCGACGGGATTACCTTTGATGCGTCGCCGGCATATTGTGCCGACGCGAAACGTTGCTCATCGTGATTCTCGAGGAAGTTGAGCATGTTGGGGGCGATGCCCTCGACGGTCTGCCAGCATGATGTCAGACGTGCGGCCGAAACATTGTCGCACTCGATGGCGCGCAGTGTATCGTATAGGTTGACTTTATCGTACAGATAGTCGAATCCGGCGTCGATATACGGACGATAGAGAGCCACGTCGTAGATTTCGGCTATGAATATGACGTCGGGATAATGGCTGCGGACGTTGGCGATGGCCCAGCGCCAGAACTCGAGAGGCACCATGTGGACCATGTCGCAGCGAAAACCGTCGATGCCTTTCGATGCCCAGTAGCGCAGGATATGGAGCATCTTGAGCCATGTCGGCGGTATCGGGTCAAAATGACGGCTGCCGTTCCACGGGTCGACTCCGTAGTTAAGTTTGACTGTGTCATACCAGTCGTTTACTGACGGGAACGCGTCGAAACAGTCGTTGCCGGATGCTTTAGCCGGAAATTCGACGTATGCGTCAGAGCCGCTGCCGAGGTCTACGCCGCGGGGCGAGAACTGCTGGCGCGGTATATAGTAAAAATTATTTGACGGAGAGAAAAACATCTCGCTGTTATCGCCCTGCCCGAGATCTTCGATGCCTGACGGTTTGGCGTCAGAGTGATATTGGCGGCCGACATGATTGGGCACAAAGTCGATAATCACCTTGAGTCCCTCGCGGTGACTGCGAGCGACGAGGTCTTCGAATTCGGCCATGCGCGACGGCACATCTTCGGCGAGATCAGGGTCAATGTCGTAATAGTCAGTTATGGCATAAGGGCTGCCGGCATGTCCTTTGACCACGTGGGGGTTGTCGCGTACGATGCCATATCGGGTGTAGTCGGCGTCGTGGGCGTGCTCTATGATGCCGGTATACCATATATGGGTGACTCCGAGTGACTTGATTTGTTTCAGTATGCGCGGAGTGATCTGATTGAGCTTGCCCGAGCCGTTTTGGTCGATGGTGCCGTTAACGGTAGGTGTCTTGCAGTAATTTGTGAATAATCTGGGAAGTAGTTGATAGATAATCGGTTTGGTCGCGGTCATTTATCGTTGATTATTGGTTTTATGATGGTCGGTTGGATGCCACAGGCCGGCGTCTTTGAGCGCGCGGCGTGTGTGGATGTAGCCGCTCCTGAAAACACTCGGTATGTGCTTGAGGCTGAAGGCTCTGTAGCCTGACAGCTCGGGAGTGACAATTGACAGGTCGCATAGCGCCATGTCGGCCGCCTGATTGGCTTTTGCCATAAGATTGTATGTGCGCAGGGCGACATCGACGATTGATGACGCCGAGCCGGATGTAGGCAGTGGACTGACATTGACGCCTATAAGCAGTTTGCATTTGTCTCTGATGATCCATGCGGGGTGATTGCGCAGAACTCCTCCGTCGACATAATTGACACCGTCGATTGTGACGGGTTTGAATACAATCGGTATTGAGCATGACGCAATCATACGGTCGCCGATTTCTCCGGAGTGGAATTCGACCGGGCAACCGTTGTCGAAGTCGGTGACGCCTAAATATGTCGGCATCGGCAAATCCTCGAGGCGTCTGTAGTCGCCACGGGATAAAATCGCCTCCATGATAAAGTCACGGAACTTTTCTACTGTGAACAGGCCGCCTTTGCCGAGACTAAGTTTTGTAAAGTCAGAGAAACTGCAGTCGGCAAATAACTCGGGAATATGACCGGGCTTGAATCCGGCCGCGTATAGCACGGCGACAACCGAGCCGGCGCTGACTCCTGCGATGATGTCAGGTTTAAGACCGGCTTCTTCGATGGCCATAAGCGCGCCGGCATGTGCAAATCCGCGCGCTCCTCCGCCACTCAGGGCTACTCCGAGCTCATATCGTGGCTGTGTGGACGCTTTGTCGGTCGATAATTGTTCCATCAGAGAGCTTCTTTATAACGCAAAGTTAGTAATAATGGGCTCATCGGCCAAATAAATTTGACGATGTGCGCGTAAGTTGTCTTGCGAAATACAATCTGTGATAAAAATAATGTCTGATGAGTTTACGCTTTAAAATTTTAAGCTTTATATGGTATTAAACTTAACAATTATAATTTATTGCTTGTTTTAATTGCTTAAATTGGAATATATGTCGTAAATATAAGATTTGTTGGTCAAGACGTCACAATTATTGCTGAACAACTTGTAATTTTATTTTTAGAGGTTATATTTGCATTAAAATAATATTATCTATAATTCAACACCATTAACCGCCCGATGTTTTCACTTAATAAACATGTTTTTCTGTCTGTTTTTTGTGCCTGTCACTGCGACGGGGATAAGAGGCAGGTTATGTCGTGCGGTGTGGAAGATACATTTTCACGATTCGGACGGCATGATATTGCCGGTAAAATATTTAAACCGACAGGGAAATTGAGTATTGATCAAGTGTTTCATTTTACTAATTTAAGACGGACACTTTGCTGTTCGTCTCGGGGTCGGGGAGTAAAATAGCAGCTGACACGATTCCACGACCGCGCCGGTAACGCGAGACCGCAGACCTACGGCTAAACTCTTTTCCCTGTCGGTTTTATAAAACCATTACAGACCGCCTGAGCAGGCGGTCTGTTTTTATGAAGGTACAGACGTCATATCTGATTTCATATATAGTTTTTTGTATACATATTTATAAGAGCCGGCCAAAAAATTTGATTGAGTAAAAAATTATTCGTTACTTTGCACAAAGTCTGTTTTATCAGTTTGTTTATACATTATACTAACATCAACTAAATATATAATTTAATGAAAAAGAGCGCTTTGCAAAAAGCTCGTGCGGCTTATCAGCCCAAGCTCCCGATTGTGCTGACCGGGGCTGTTAAAGCTGTCGAAGGTAAACCCACACAGTCAGTGGCCGATCAGGATGAAATCAAAAAGTTGTTTCCCAGCACTTACGGTCTTCCCGAACTCAGATTTGAAAAAAATACGGCTCCGGCAGCAGGCAAACCTGTCAATGTCGGCGTGATACTCTCCGGAGGTCAGGCTCCCGGCGGACACAATGTCATAAGCGGCCTTTTTGACGGCATCAAGAAAATCCATCGCGACAGCCGTCTTTTTGGTTTCACAATGGGCCCCGGCGGTTTTGTCGACCACAAATATATCGAGCTTACAGCTCCGATTATCGATGAGTACCGCAACACCGGCGGCTTCGACATCATCGGCTCGGGTCGCACGAAATTAGAGACAAAGGAGCAGTTTGACAAAGGTCTCGAGATTCTCCGCGAGCTCAACATCAAAGCCCTCGTCATCATCGGCGGTGACGACTCTAACACTAACGCCGCTATCCTCGCCGAATACTACAAGAGCATCAACGCCGGCGTGCAGGTGCTCGGCTGCCCCAAGACCATCGACGGTGACCTCAAGAACGATATGATCGAGACCTCTTTCGGTTTCGACACCGCCACCAAGGTCTACAGCGAAGTAATCGGCAACATCGAGCGCGACTGTAACTCAGCCAAGAAATACTGGCACTTTATCAAGCTCATGGGCCGCTCGGCCAGCCACATCGCCTTAGAGTGCGGTCTTCAGACTCAGCCTAACGTCTGCATCATCTCCGAGGAAGTTGAGGCCAAAAATATGACTCTCGACGATATCGTCAACGACATCGCACGCATCGTCGCACGCCGTGCCGCCGACGGCAACAACTACGGCATCGTCCTCATCCCCGAGGGCCTCATCGAGTTTATCCCTGCAGTCAAGAAGCTCATCGCAGAGCTCAACGATTTCCTTGCTGCCAACGCGGAGGCATTCGCCGCCGTCGAGCCCGACAAACAGCGTCAGTATATCATCGACCACCTCTCGGCCGAGAACGCCGCTGTCTACGCATCGCTGCCCGCCGGCGTAGCCCGTCAGCTCTCTCTCGACCGCGACCCCCACGGCAACGTGCAGGTATCGCTTATCGAGACCGAGAAACTCCTCAGCGAAATGGTTGGCAAACGTCTCGAGCAGATGAGAGCCGAAGGCAACTATAACGGCAAATTCTCTGCCCTCCACCACTTCTTCGGCTATGAAGGCCGCTGCGCCGATCCCTCTAACTTCGACGCCGACTACTGCTACGCCCTCGGCTTTAACGCCGCTTGCCTCGTCAACGCCGGTGTAACAGGCTACATGTCGTCAGTGCGCAACCTCGTCAAACCCTCAGTGCAGTGGATTGCCGGCGGTATACCCATCACTATGATGATGAACATGGAGCGTCGCAACGGTGTGATGAAACCCGTTATCCAAAAAGCTCTTGTGCGTCTCGACGGTGCACCCTTCCTCAAATTCGCCGCACAGCGCGACGACTGGGCCGTCAACACCAGATACGTTTATCCCGGCCCCATCCAGTACTTCGGTCCTACCGAGGTCTGCGACCAGCCTTCATTGACACTGCGCTACGAGCATCAGGGCAAATAAGCCCGCGCCCGAGCGACATCAATTTATTTACCCGAATCTCAGCTTGTAACCTGCCCTCGGGGGAGCAATTCAGCTCTCAGGGCAGGTTTTTTTATTCTTAATTGTGTATAGTTATTGTTGTTACGACAGACGATTGGATTATTATTGAAAATTTTATTTAATTAAATCAAGCAGATTGAGTCAAACTGAAAAAAAAACATTAATTTTGCAGTCGGAAAAGAGGCACGGCGCCTCAGATATGTCACGAAGACAATTTATTAACTACATAATTTTTCGCTAAATGGTAAATTACAAGGAATTAGGTCTCGTAAATACTCGCGAGATGTTTGCCAAAGCAATCAAAGGCGGCTACGCCATTCCCGCTTTCAACTTCAACAACATGGAGCAGCTGCAGGCCATCATCAAAGCCGCAGCCGAGGAGAAATCACCCGTTATCCTTCAGGTTTCAAAGGGTGCCCGCAACTATGCCAACGCCACACTGCTGCGTTACATGGCTCAGGGTGCAGTCGAGTATGCAAAAGAACTCGGCTGGGAGCATCCTCAGATTGTCCTCCACCTCGACCACGGTGACTCTTTCGAACTCTGCAAGAGCTGTATCGAGAGCGGTTTCTCATCAGTTATGATTGACGGCTCGCACCTCCCCTACGAGGAGAACGTAGCCCTCACAAAGAAAGTTTGTGACTTCGCACACCAGTATGACGTGACAGTCGAGGGTGAGCTCGGCGTTCTCGCCGGCGTTGAGGACGAAGTTTCGTCTGACCACCACACCTACACCGACCCCGAGGAGGTTATCGACTTCGCTACCCGCACAGGTTGCGACTCACTCGCCATCTCTATCGGCACATCACACGGTGCTTATAAATTCACACCCGCTCAGTGCACACGCAACGCCGAGGGCAAACTCGTTCCCCCGCCTTTGGCATTCGACGTTCTCGACGCCGTTATGGAGAAACTCCCCGGCTTCCCCATCGTGCTCCACGGCTCATCGTCAGTTCCTCAGGAAGAAGTCGACACCATCAACATGTTCGGCGGCAAACTTCCCGACGCCATCGGTATCCCCGAGGAGCAGCTCCGCAAAGCTGCCAAGAGCGCTGTCTGCAAAATCAACATCGACTCTGACAGCCGTCTGGCCATGACTGCTGCCGTTCGTCGTGTATTTGCCGAGAAACCTCAGGAATTTGACCCGCGCAAATACCTCGGCCCGGCTCGCGACAACATGGAGAAACTCTACAAGCACAAAATCGTCAATGTGCTCGGTAGCGCAGGCAAAGCCGAATAATCTCTGTTAAGACATAAACCAAGACCGGCCGCAGGCATCAGCTTGCGGCCGGTTGTATTTTTAAGGATTTAATCTAATACGCTGACCCTTTGAGTTGCAGGCCGGTGCGTTCGTGGAGACCGAAGAGCAGATTCATGCAGTGCACGGCGTTGCCTGACGCGCCTTTGAGCAGATTGTCTATGGCTGCGGTCACGAGCAGACGATCGCCGATTTTGTCAAGATGGATTAGACATTTGTTGGTGTTGGCGACGTCCTTGATGTCTACCGGACGGTCGACTATGAAAGTGAAGTTGTGGTCGGAATAGTACTCCTCGTAGAGACGCCTGATTTCGTCAAGTCCGACGGCGCAGTCGAGATAGGCTGCTATAAACGTGCCGCGCGGGAAGCTGCCGCCGAATGACAGCAGGTTGAGGTCGGCGCCGTAGCTCGTCTGCAACTCGGCGAAGACTGCCTTGATTTCGTCTAACTGCGGGTGAACAAAGGCGCGCGACAGCGAGATGTTGTCATGGCGACGCTCGAAGTCGATGACGCTTTCGGGCGCAGTCTCGGTATCGGTCGTGCCCGTGATGGCCGTAATATGCACAGGTTTGTTGAGCATCAGGTTGCGGGCGAGTGGCAGCAGGGCAAGTTCGACGGCCATTGCCACACTGCCCGGTGTGGCGACATGACGGGCGCCGCGCACCATAGCCTTGCGGTTAAGCTCGGCGAGGCCGTAGACAAAGTCGTGACCTTCGGGCGCGTCTGACGAGCGGTAATCACTTGATAAATCTATGATTTTAAGCTCGTCAGGCAGTGTCACAGACGAGAAAAACTCTTTAGAACGACCTTTAGGCAGGCAGCTGAAGACGATATCGACAGAGCTTAGGTCGGCTGTGGCCGTGAATGGCAGCTCAAATTCACCCGTCAGCCCGAGATGGGTGTCGCAGACCTTATGGCCTATGGCGTCGGGGTTGTTGACCCACACGAGGTCGACGTCGGGATGGTTGATTAACAGTCTGATAAGTTCGCCGGCTCTGTGTCCTGAGCCTCCGATGATACCTGTTTTTATCATGGATTGGATGGGGGTAGGGGAGATTAGAGATTATTTGTCGCCGAATAAATCAGCGTATATTATGTCGGTGGCGCCGATGCTGCGGCGGATGAAATCGCCTGCGGCTTTGCCTGCGGCACGGAGCGCATCGCGGTTGTCGACGAGACGGTCGAGCGCTTTGTTGAGTGATGTGCGGTCTGTGTAGCAAAAACCGCCTCCGAGCTCAAGCAGTTTTGAGGCCTCGCGGAATTTACTGTGGTTAGGACCGAATATTACAGGGATATCATATACGGCTGCCTCGTTGAGATTGTGGATGCCGTTGCCGAATCCGCCGCCGATGATGGCTGCGTCGCCGTAGCGATAGAGGCTTGAGAGCAGCCCGAAGCAGTCAACGATGACATATTTCACCGTGTCGTTAAGCGGTTTGACAGGGTGTTCGCCTGTGATTTCTGACAGCAGACGGGTCTTAGACTCGCCGAGACGGTGGCGCAAGGCCTCGAGTCGTGCACGGTCAAACTCATGGGGGGCAATGATGGCTTTGACCTGCGGACGGCTTTTGAGCCAAGTGATATAAATTTCCTCATCCTGCGGCCAGCTGCTGCCGGCGACAAGGGTGAAATCAGAATTCTCGACAAAACGCTCTATCTCTGCAACTTTGTGCGATTTGTTCATTATGTCGGTGACGCGGTCAAAGCGTGTGTCTCCGGCCACTGTCACGTTGCTGATGCCTATACCTGCGAGGAGACGGCGCGAGTTCTCATCCTGCACGTAAAGATGATCATAAAAGCCGAGCATTTTGCGGAACATCCCGCCCCAAGGCACAAAAAAACGCTGTCCTTTGCGGAATATCGACGATATGATATATGTGGGCACCTTGCGGCGGTTGAGCTCCTCCAAATAGTTGCCCCAGAACTCATATTTGGCGAATATTGCCATTTTGGGGCGCGCGGCGTCTAAAAACGCGCGGACTCGTCTCGGAGTGTCAAAGGGCAGGTAGGCTACTGAGTCGACGCATTCATAGTTGCGGCGTATCTCATAGCCTGACGGAGAGAAAAATGTCAGCAGCAGTTTCTTGTCTGGGTGCTCGCGGCGCAGACGCTCGATGATGGGGCGCGCCTGCTCGAACTCGCCTAAAGACGCCGCGTGAAACCACACGTCAAACCCGTCGGGAGCCACCTCCTGACGCCGTCGCTCCAAGGCGGCAAGTGTCTCGGCCTGTCCGCGGAGCATCTTTGAGATTTTCTCAGACTTCAATGCTCCGATGCGGGCGCCGAGCGATAATGCGTGTATGCCTGTGTTATAAAGCGGGTTCATCCGGTTTGATGCGCTCGACGGCAAGACGTATGCGTCTTACGGTCTCGTCACGGCCAATGAGTTCGGTGATGTCAAACATGTGGGGGCCTTTGCACTCGCCGACGACAGCCAGACGGAAGGCGTTCATGACATTGCCCATATGGTAGCCTTTGTCTGTAATCCACGCGAGTATCGGAGCTTCGGCGGCTGCCGACGAGAAATCTTCAAGGGCGTTAAGGCGCTCGATGAGTTCCTCCATGATGGCCGGCGTTTCGGCGCTCCAGCGCTTTTTGACCGATTTGGCCTCGTAGGTCTCGGGAGCCACGAAGAAGAAGGCGGCGTTGTCCCACAGGTCTTTGACAAAGTTTATGCGACTCTTGACCATGCCGACGGCGCGGGCTATATAGCTGTCGCTGAAGACGTCGGGGTTGACGCCGTGTGCTTTGAGCACCGGCTTGAAGAGCTCTGCAAGACGCTCGTCAGAGAGTGTCTGCAGATATGTGTGGTTAAACCATTTGCCTTTTTCAAACGCAAATTTAGCGCCGGCGCGTGAGCAGTGGTCGAGCGAGAATTTTTCGACGAGCTCGTCCATCGACATTATCTCGGTGTCGTCGCCGGGATTCCAGCCGAGCAGGGCGAGGAAGTTGACGAAGGCCTCGGGCAGATAGCCGCTTTCGCGGTAGCCGGTCGAGATGTTGCCCGACGCGGGGTCATGCCACTCTAAGGGGAAGACGGGGAAGCCGAGGCGGTCGCCGTCGCGTTTGCTGAGCTTGCCTTTGCCGTCAGGCTTGAGCAGCAGTGGCAGGTGGACAAACTCGGGCATCGTGGCGGCCCAGCCGAAGGCCTCGTAAAGCAGCACATGGAGCGGAGCCGACGACCTGCCCACATATCAC
>DXYS01000032.1 GCA_019415705.1 Bacteroidales bacterium
GGGGATAGGGGGTCCAGTATTCGTCGGGGTTGAGCATGTGACGGCGCGTCATCTCGGCGGCCTGCTCGGGCGAAGCCGCGCCGGCGAGCATGGGATAGAAACACGTGGGCGATGTGCGGCGGTTGAATTTGCCGTCGCGGGTCGAGCGGTTGTAATAGAAACCGTTTTCGGCGTCCCACAGTTCGTCAAGTTTGCGAGTGTAGGCTTCTGCACGCTCGCGCAACTCGCGGGCGTCTTTCTTTTTGCCGAGCACCTCGGCTATGCTGGCGAGGTAACGGCAATCCATGATGTAGAGCGAAGTCATGCCGACATCCTGCTGCTCAAGCAGATGGGTCTGAGGGTCGAAGGTGGCAGCGTCATACATCGGCGAGTTGTCAAGGCCCGACTCAAGAATTGAGCCGTAGCGTGTGTTTGAGTCGTACTCGTTGCGGAAGTAGGTGATTTTTTCGTAAGGGCTGCTGCCGAGGCAGATGAGTCCGTCATGGGTGCGGTTGTCGCGCCACCAGCGGTTCCACGTCAGCAGGTTGTCATAGACGTACTCCAAGAGCCAGCGGTCGCCGTATTTGTTGTAAAGACCCCAGAATGTCATTGAGCCGACCGGCGGCTGCGAGCGGTCGCACGATTTGAAGCCGTTACTGTAATAGCAGTTGGGCACAAAGCCGACGCCGTCAGAGGCTTTGGTCATTTCCACGGCGTTGGCGTAGGCGAGGGCGCGGTTGTCGGTCGAGAACATCTGTGCCGAGAAATAAGTGTCCCAACAGTATAGGCAGAAACCGCCGAAATCCTGCGAGGCGAAGCGCTCGGTGTTCCAGATACGCGACACGGGGGTGATCACGCGGCGTATCGTCGGGTCATAGATGCTGTTCCAGCCGAGGATGCTCTGCATGGCATTATAGCAGTCGAAGTCGTCGCCGTAGCGCTCGCGTCCTTTGGCGAGAAGACGTTCGGAGTGGTGTGTGAGTATGGCACGCACCTCGTCGATGCCGCGCGGCCGGCCTATGCTGACGGCTGACGGGCGGTCGAGCGAGAGGGAGTATGAGTTGCGGTTATAGCCGACGATATCGGCGTCGAACGTGCCGTGCAGCGTCAGCGTGCGGTCCCAGTTTTGCAGGCGGAAGGAGGTACTGTCGCAGTCGACGCGGTTGCCGCGCATCCATATCGTGCGCGGGGTGACATTGAGTGTGCCCTTGGCACAGCCGTCTAATGGCGTGATGAGCATCACGAGCTCGTTGGAGTCGACCGCGGCAGTCTCGACGCGCAGTTTGAGACCGTGCCAGTTGAAGTCGAGGTCTGTGTAATACCCGTCATAGCTGTGCTGACGCGGATGTATGCGGGGGCTGTCTGAGCCGCGGTCGCCGATGAGATAACGCGACGGACGACGTCCGGTGTTGTCGGCGACATAGAGTTGCACGGCCATAGCCTCGGGCAGCAGCACGTGGGTCATTACTGAGCGGGTGTCCCATGTGTTCCATCCTCGGGCCACGGAATCCTGCATGGCGAGATATTTTTCAGCCGGAGTCGGCTCTGGCGCTGCTTTAGGTTTAGCACTGACCGCAGGCTGACAGAGCAGGGCTGCGACGATTGTGGCGCAGGCAGCTAATGTTTTGTGTATCATCGTGTCAGAATTTTACGGTTGCGGCTTTGCCGTTGTAGGTGACCTTTTTGACGCTGTCTTTGGCGCCATCGACGCCGCGCAGCCTGACGGTGAACTCGTGGCGCGGGGCTTTCGCGTCGGCGCCTATGCTGAGCGTGCGGGCCGCCTCGTTCCATTTGAGGGCGATGTTAGAGTATTTGCCGTCAATGTAGTCGAGCGAGCTGCCGTCGTCTTCGTAGAGCGCGAATTCGGCATCCTCCCCCGGCCATATCTCGATGACGTCACCGGCGCGCGGTATCACAGAGCCGGCGCGCACATAGAGCGGCATCCACTCGCGCGGAGCGTCAGCCGTGACGGTCGTGCCGCCTTTCTCAGTCTTTGCGCTGCGGTAGTCAATCCAGTCGGCGCCCGCGGGCAGCACGACCTCGCGCGATGGTGCGCCGCCTGTGGTGATCGGGCAGACGAGGAAGGCGGGGCCGTACATAAACTGGTCCTTGATGTCGAGGACGCGGCTGTCGCCGGCGAAGTCAAAGGCGAGAAGGCGCATCGGTGTGTAGCCGTCCATCGTGACGCGTGCGCTTAGAGAGTATATGTATGGCATCAGGTCGTAGCGCAAGGCTATGTAGTCGGTTACAATCTGCTGCACGGTGTCGCCGTAGCTCCATATCTCGTTGGGCCCGTTGGTGTTGAAGGGATGACGGCGTCCGTGGTTGCGGAAGACCGGACAGAAGGTGCCGTACTGAAACCAACGGGTGAAGACTTCGCGGTAGGCCGGACTCTTGGGGTTGCCCTTGAGGTAGCCGCCTATGTCGGTCGTCCAGTAGGGGACGCCGGCGGCTGTGAACTGCAGTCCGGCGGGTATCTGCTTGGAGAGCTCGTCGAAGGTCGTCGGTATGTCGCCGCTCCAGATGGCTGTGCCGTTGCGCTGCTGGCCGGCCCATGCGCAACGTGTCAGCATGTAGTGCCGCTGACCCGGACGCTGCTTGTCAAGAGCTTCGCGGAAGTTGGAGGTATGGACCAGCGGATAGGCAGAATGTACCCGTGTGGCCGGACCGTCGTGGGTCACCGTCGGCAGGAATGAATTCTTGTCGTCAGGCTCCACACCGTCCAAGAACCATCCGTCGATGCCCGAGTCGATGATGTCGGCTATCATCTCGCGGTAGAGTCGGCGTCCCTCGGGGTTGAACGGGTCATAGAGCACGCCGTCGATAGCTTTTGCGCCGTGGAGGATGGCGCCGGCCGAGTCAAGGCGGTTATAGTTGTCGATGCCCTCTTTGAAGCAGGGCCACATTGTTATGACCGAGTGTGTGCCGAAGTCGTCGCGCAGGCGTTTGGTGAGCGCCTTGATGTCGGGCCAGAGTGACTCGTCAAAGCGGTGTGAGCCCGTGCCGTACTTGCCCCAGTAATGATAATCGATGAATATTGAGGCCATGGGCACACCGAGTTCTTTCATGCGAGAGGCAACCTCGACGAGCTCTGCCTCGTTGTGATAACGGTTGCGGCTCTGGTGGTAGCCGAAGGCCCACGCCGGCAGCATGGGCTGCGCGCCGGTCAGCAAACGGTAAGATGCGATAATGTCGTCAGGCTTCTCGCCGGCGAAGAAGTAATAGTCGATGATGTCGCCGCGGTCAGAGGAGAAACTCATGCCCTCGGGTGTGTCGCGGTAGACCGTGCGAGACGGATTGTCCCACATCATGCCCCAGCCGCGCACAGACCAGATGACGGGTACAGCCGACTGTGTGTTGAATTGGATCAGCTCGCGTTCCTTGCCGCGCAGATTCATGTATGAGTCTCGGAACTCGCCGAGGCCGTAGAGCGCGTCGGCGTCGTCAAGCATGAAGGTCTGCGACGGCGTCACCGAGTCGTTGACGGCTGCGAAGGGACGGCTCTCGTCGGCGAGTTCCATCACTAAAAGATCCTCCGTAGGCGAGAACAGGCCGACAGTAGCGTCTGCAGTGCTGACCGAGACATTATAGCGCGGTGTTACGAGCATGACCTCGTCGCCGGTATCACGTACGTCGTAAGAGATGAGCTCGGGGCGCTCGGGCATTATGTAGCTATGGGTTTTGGCGATTGCGGCCGGTGTGCCTTTGGTGACGCGTACGGAGCCGTCGGCGTATGGCTGCAGGCGTATGACTGTCGATTTGTCAGGCATGTTTACAACGAGGCCGTCAGGCGTTTTCTGCCAGTCGGCGCCTGAGGCCGACAGCGAAATTGCGGCCATAAGCGCCGCAGGCAACAAATGTGATGATAGGTTTCGCATGGTGAAAAGTTCTTGGATAATGCAAAGATAGCATCTTTTGGCACAAGCCGAAATCACGGTGCATGGATTAAGGGAAAAGTGTTAAATTTGCGT
>DXYS01000033.1 GCA_019415705.1 Bacteroidales bacterium
AAGACGAAGGCGACACATACGAATCAATCGAAGACATCTGGCCCGACTACCCCTCCAAAGAAGACTTCCTCTTCAACGAGGACGAGTATTAAGACTCAAATTTACGCATAACATACTGATTACCAGCCATATAAGCAATTAGAATTTGTTTGTATGGCTGGTGTTTTATGGTCTGAAATAGCCGAATTTGTTTGTGTAATCGGGAGATTTTGGGGCTTTTGTTTGCATATAATTACTCGGCAACATTACTTTTTATAATAGAAGACGAATATCATTCAATTTAATATTTATTAACTTTGACGTGCTGTATTTTTGCACAAATTGAATCGTATTTTTGCGTATCAATAATTCCATCATGACGAAACATCAGACCATATCTATACGCAATGACAACGGAACAGAAGTCGTTGCACAGGCTCCTCTGATAATATCTGCAAGCAGGGCCACAGACATACCGGCGTTTTATACCGACTGGTTTTTCCGTCGGCTTGACAAGGGTTATGTCTGCTGGCGGAATCCTTTCTCCGGACAAGACAGCTATGTGTCGTTCGACAATACCCGCTTTATCGTTTTCTGGTCAAAGAATCCTGCGCCACTATTACCATATCTGTCCACACTTAAAGAGCGGGGGATTGGGTGCTATATACAATATACCCTTAATGATTACGAAACCGAAGGGCTGGAGCCAAACGTACCTCCGTTGGCGCAAAGGATTGATACCTTCCGTCGGCTCGTTGATGTTCTCGGCTTTGGAGCAGTTGTGTGGCGTTTTGACCCGCTTATTCTTACAGACAGAATAAACATAGATACTTTACTTCAAAAGATTGCACGCATCGCCGATGCCTTGGTCGGCTATACGGAAAAACTCGTTTTCAGTTTCGCCGACATTGCGTCGTATAAAAAAGTGTCGCGCAATCTCAGACTTAGTGGCATCAATTATCGTGAATGGGATGAAGAGTCTATGCTCGAATTTGCATCGCGACTCTCGACCATGAATCGTGACAACTGGAATTTCAGGCTGGCGACGTGTGCCGAACGCATTAACCTTTCGGAATATGGCATCGAGCATAACCGCTGCATCGACCCGGAACTGATAAGCCGGCTTGCTCCCGATAATGCCGTTCTGCAGAATTTCCTTTATAACGCCAAGACCGATAGCGGCCAACGTAAGGCGTGCGGCTGCATCCTCTCAAAAGATATCGGCTCGTACAACACTTGCCCGCATGGTTGTCTCTACTGCTATGCCAACACGTCCCCCATCTCGGCCTCTGAAAATTATAAGAAATCTATCGCTAATCCGCATATTGACTCAATAATATAATTCATGAATTACACACCCAACATACGAAAATCAACACAAACCTTTGTCAACGTTTTACAAAATGGAATAAATCCCATAATAATATAATCCTATGTTTGAGTCTAATAATAAAAGGCTCATTTAGCTTTGACGGCTTTGGTGAATCATAGTCGCAAGGGACAATGAATTGTCTATAAATTAGCAAATTAAAGTTAATCAGTTCAACTTTGTTATTCAAGAATTTGTTTTAAGTGCAAAAGTTGAGTAACTTTGTATCGCTCATCTATATGTAGAAAGAGTTTCGGAGTTCGGTAGGTCATGACATATATCGAACTCTGCGTTTTTAAAGAAGTGTGCAATTCTCTGATTTAAGCTTCTTCCTTATCTGTTTTTCTCCATAGCTTTTGTTGAGATAATAAGCCGTGAGCAGAAAATAAGAGTTCCCATTTCTTGTTTGAGGTTGTAAAACGATAATATATTTTCGTGTCTTGTTATAGATATATACTCGTTCTACATCAATATGTTTACGCTGATTTCGTTCAATGATATTGAATACAATAATATCGCTATCTTCAACTTTTTCTTCAATGTGTGTCTTTAGCCAATGCAGACGTTCAGAGCGAAAAGGGTCATAAACCCTTTTCTTGAATATGACATTGTCTTCTCCTACATGCTCAACTTCTTCGGTGGTCAGATGCATGAATTCTCTGTCCATATCAATGATACCATCTGTTTTTATCGGATAAATACGTTTACCTCTAAAAGAAAAATTGGTATTATCCGAAATGTCACGGTCGAATACACCCCTAAGAGATTTCAGACGCTCTTTTTCGCCCATACCGTTTAACTCCAGAAGGTCGGGATATTTCTTAAATAGATTAAAAGGCATTGGACGACTATTTCAAGGAGATGAAAAACAGGTTGAACTTCTTTGCGTGTAATGGGGACGTTTTAACAAGAGATATTGATGTATGGCTGTTGATATGTTCAACAATCCTGCGTTTAGCCTTTACTCTACCCTCTATATCCCCACATTCAATTCGTAGGTTATAGTTGATAGCTCCAATTAATATATCGGCCATCTGCACAAACACACTTTCATGCGAACGGATAAACTGAAAATTTTGTATGGAAGCATTGTAACGTAATATTTCTTTTAGCTTCGACAGCTTACGTTGGCTGCATGTGTCTTTTATATCGAAATATACATTATAGTTGTTCGCCAAATCAACCTCATGGTGAAGCAACTGATAGTACATGCGGAAGTAGAATTCATTGAAAGAGTATTCGGGTCGTGTATTGTCAATCTGATTTTTTTCGACGATGACAGCACGGAAATTCATATCGGTCATAAAGAAATAGTCAACAAGCTCCTTATACATTTCATACGTGCTCTCGTGGATATTAGTCCACTTGAGTTCGTCTGCGCAACCATATTTTGTTTTAATCGCTTTGATCTGCTCTTTGCAATATTTGATCTGATTCGACGCAACGCTCACATATCCATACAGCATATATGGATGACCGTCATTTTCAAGATGAGTACTCTCGTCACAGTAGATATTGAAGGTTTTCTGTATCATGTCACAAAGTTAACGATATAATCATGCAGAGCAAACAGTTACCTAAATATTTTCTTTTCTCACATAAAGAGTCGCAGGTTGACACCTCCCAAAATAATGAAGACGCCTACCGCTTAGCATTTCCCCTGCATGATGACCGACGCATCACGGCTCTTTAAACCCCTGAAATTCGTTACTTTGCATTTGTAAATAAAAAACTCCTCAAAAAATATCAGGTGATGAAACTTTCGGGCTTAAATATGCACCTAACGAAGCAAAACAAAATCAATATGAAAAGTCCCCCGATAACCGAAAGGGAGTTTGCTTCGATAATTCAGGAGCACTCCCGAATCATCAACAAGGTGTGCTACTTTTACGCAACCGACAAAATGCCGTTTGAAGATTTGCGGCAGGAAATCTACGTCAACATCTGGCTTGGTCTTAACCGGTTCAGAGGCGAAAGCAAGATGTCAACTTGGATTTACAGGGTAGCGGTAAACTCCGCACTTATGACCCTGCGTTCATCCAAACCGCGAATCGATACTGTTTCGTTAGACTTCGGGATTCTTGACGTATCTTCCGAAATCGACGATACACAGCGAGAGAATCTTCAGACACTGCAATCGTTAATCAGCAGGCTTGAAGATATCGAAAAGGCAATTATTCTTCTATGGCTCGATGAATACTCGTATGAAGAAATTGCAGATACGCTCGGACTCAAACGCAACACTGTTGCTGTAAAAATTCATCGCATTAAAGACAAACTATCTAAACATCTATGATATGGAAATCAACGAACTCAAAAAAAGTATGTCTACGCTCGAACAAGTTCTCGCCAAGACCAATACCGACATCACGATAAACGTATCGGCGTCCGAAACCGCGAAGACCAAGATACTTAAAAAACTACGCCGGTCTTTTACCTCTTGCCTTATTCTCGCGGCCGTTTTCGCCGCCATGAGAGCCGGAGGCATCAATCAGCTCTCATTCCCTGTCGGTCTGAAAATATACCTCGTGATATATCTCCTGCTCGCCGGCATCTGGTATATATTCCTGTACTTAAAACTCCGGCGCATCGACATCGCGGCTTTACCGCCGGCAAAACTATTCTCCGAGACGGCTAACTTCAAGATGATGATGCTGTCGGGTGAAATATTCTTTGGCATAGGCATAGTTATCCTATTTACGCTACTTTTTCCTACCGCGTGGACATTCAATCGTATAGGCTTTTGGGCTATGATTGCAACACTGGCAGCCGCTATAATTTTCAGTGCAGTCCACTATTGGCCCCAATACATAAAACTGTTCCGCGACCTTAATTCAATCAAAGAATAGCCTGTCAATAGTGGCTGTCACAGATATGCGCGGTGACATTCAAACTTCGAATGAGGTGGGATTTGTGCCAAACTGTTTTTTGAAACTTCGCGAGAAATGACTCAGGGAGGAGAATCCGGTCATGTCGGAGATTTCAGACATAGTATAGCGGTGTTCCTTTATCAATTCAGCGGCGCGGTTGAGTTTATAGGTCTTGAAGAATACGGAGGGCGGTTCACCGGTCAGACCTTTGACCTTGTAATAGAATTTGGTGCGTGACATGTTCATCAGCCGCGCAATTTCGTTGACATCTATCTCTGAGTTGGTCAGTTCTTTTTCCATAAGACCATAGAGTTCTTTAAGGAAAAGGCTGTCCTGAGGCGTAATCACATCACGGTCGACATCTTCGACGGTGGTGACGGCCGTGATGATCCGTTGTGCGCGTTCGCGGTTACGCAGCAGTGAACGGATTTGCGACATCAGGACGGCCGGGTCAAAGGGCTTTGTGATGTAGGCGTCGGCCTCTGATTCAAGACCCTCAACCTGATTTTCGGGTGTTGCTTTGGCTGTTAGAAGGATGACGGGTATGTGGCTGAAACGGAGATCCTGTTTGATTGTCCGACAGAGCTGATAGCCGTCGGTGCCCGGCATGACAACATCGCTTATTATCAGCGCGGGAATGTTTTCGTTAAGCCATTCGAGCGCGCTTGCGGCATCGAAACGCGTCACTACTTTATAATATGGAGACAGGAGCGAACGCATGTATTCGGCCACTTGTATGTCATCGTCGACAACAAGGACCGTCTGTTTCGACTCGCCGTCGCTGTCGTCAGCTTTTTTCTCAGGGCTGTCATGCCACAGCGGATAAGCAATCGGCTGACTGGGTGTAGTCTTATGAGTATCGGCGGCATAGGCTTCCTGATCGGCCGGAATAATGAGCTCAAACTCGGCGCCTTCGAAAGACGGATTGTCGACGGCTTTAAGACTGCCATGGTGTAGTCTGGCCAAAGCGCGTGCATAGTAGAGTCCTATGCCCGTACCGCAGTTGTAGCTGCCTGCAGAGGTGTTGCCGTCGAGCTGGTAATATCGCTCGAATATTTTTTCAAGTTTGTCAGAGGGGATGCGCTGACCGGAATTACGGACATATATTTTGAGCGCGTTGCCTATCTCCGGGTCGTCGAGCGTGTCAAGTCCGACAGTGATTACCCCTCCGCGCGGCGTAAATTTAAGCGCATTGGAGAGAAGATTGTAATAAATCTTCATTATCTTGTCGGCATCGGCGGTAGCAAAACAGTTCTCCTCCATGCCGTTGATGACGAAAGAAATATCTTTGCCGGCTGCATGGTTGGCGAACACGTCTGAAATCTGTCGGAGCATGGCGGCGATATCAATGCGCTCGACTTCTAAGGGGAGAGTGTCGTTTTCGAGTTTATTGAAGTCGAGCAGTTGATTGACAAGATTGAGCATACGCCTGACATTTGTGTCGGCAATCGACAGCAGATGTTTGTCGTCAGCCGAAAGACCGTCAGAACCGACAAGCTGTTTGATCGGGCCTGATATCATGGTGAGAGGAGTGCGGAACTCATGCGAGATATTGGCGAAAAAGCGCATATTCATGTCGTTGATATGCCGTTCGCGCTCTTTCTCGCTACGGGCCTTGCTGACGGCGAGACGTTGTGCACGGATTTTCATCGAGGTCATAATCAGCACGCTCAGTATGCCGCCGACCAAAAGAGCGTAGATACATATCGCCCACCATGAAAACCACCATGGACGGTCGATGAAAACCCTGAGAGAGATCTGAGAAGTATCGTCGCCGAGAATACCGACACGGAAGATATATTCGCCGGCAGGGACATTGGCGTAATAGGCCTCATGCGAGCCTGAAGCCTCGACCCACCCTTTGTCAATGCCTTCGAGCATGTAGCGGTAAGCCACACGCGGATTCTCGCAATAGTCCACGGCGACAAACGAGATGCCGAAACTGTTTGTCTCATGGTCGAGATGCACGTCGGGAGCCAGCGACAGATCACGGTCGATTATGCCCTCACCCGGACGCACCGGTTTATTGTGGACCATAAGGTCCTGAAAGAGCAGACGCGCCTTAACATGCTTGGACAGTTCGCGGGGATTGAACGAAGTGACACCGTGAGTTCCTCCGAAATAGATGTTGCCGGCAGTGTCGACAGAGGCCGAACGGTCATAGAACTGGTTACCGCCCGTTCCGTCGTGCTCATAAAAATGCTCGAATGTCCCTTTATCCGGACAATAGCGGCTCATGCCGTAGAGAGTACTTATCCACAACGCTCCGTCAGAATCAGGACGTATGGCCGAAATATCGTCACATGACGCACCCGGCACTGCAGTAAAAGATGAATCGGCGGGATTGTATTTCAGGAGTCCGTTAGAAACGGTGCCGATCCAGACGATACCGTCGTTATCGCGGTAGATGTCGGTCGGAATGAATTTTTTGGATTTCAGCACAGGCGACATGCCTTTTTCATCAGACGGGAGGGGACTGATTTCCAAAGTGTTTATATCGACAAGTTTTATCGGTTGATCAAAAGCGGCGACCATGAGGTGTGTACTGTCGTATGGCATCACCCCGGGAATAAAACAAAATCCGGAATCAAAAACTTGAAGATGAGAAAAATCGCGGTCTCCGCGGCGCAGGTAATAGACATAGGGCGTACCGCTGCCGAGCCAGATGGTGCCGTTGACGTCCTCGGTGATTGACATCACGCCCCAGACCATGTAACGCTGCTCGATAGTGAGACGTCCCTCCGAGTACCTGCCTTGCAGCACCTCGGCCGACGTCAGCGTAAGCCATATGCGATTGTCCGAATCGATAAATATGTTTTTTATCGCCTCGTCATAAATATTCTTAGCCGGCGAAAGGTCCGAGAACGGAAAACGGCTGATGCGCTTTGTCTTGTCGTCAAAGACATAAACACCGCCATGCCGGGTCGCCATCCACAGATTGTTGTCGCGGTCGATTGCCGTTGATACCACAGACTGTCCGGCAAGTGCATGACTGACATATTTATTACGGTTGAAACGCTCGGTATAGTGGTAGTGTACGGCCACGCCCTGATCATGGCCTCCGAACCAAAGATTCTGCCGCGAGTCGGTAAACATGGTCTTTATTCTGAAATCAGGCATATTTACCGGGAAACCGGTCTCACCTTGAGCCGTGACTGTCGACTTTAACTTGTCGTAGAAAAACATTCCGTCACCCGAGCTCTGTATTAAAATGCCTGTGCCATAGGGATGAATAAGCTCTATCGGCGACTTTGACAGCACCGCATGAGTGGCTATCGCCTCGGGCAGAGCCACAAACTGCCGCTTGTAAGTGTCGAATCGTTTCAGCCGCTGTCCTCCGAGCCATAACTCGCGCCCGTCGACAAGGGTCGAGACATTGGCATAGAAGCCGGTAGGGACCGAATCTGTAAGCTGACGCTTGTCCATGTCATAACGCCACAGCGAATTTTCTCCGGCCACCCACAGCTCGTCCTTAGCATTGACATGCAGTTTCATGGCATACATAGAGCCGGGACAGGCGTTCTCGGCGAGCTTCTCCACACTGTCCGTCGCCGGGTCATATGCCAGCAGTCCTGTCACAGACAGAGCGATCACGGTCGAGTCAGCCATCTCGGCCAGACTCACTATCATATATTTGTCGCCAAGAGGGATATTGCGGAAATTGTCGCGGTCGGTGAGACGGCATATTCCGGCTATCGCGCCTACATAAACGCTGCTGTCGCGAGTGACAAGTATGTCACGCACCTGATTGTCGGGGAGCGAAAGCGAATCGTCACCCTCGAAATATTGATAAAACTCTCTGGAATTATAGCGGTTGAGCCCGCGGAAAGTACCTATCCATATCTGTCCGGTAGAGTCCTCGGCGATATCATAGACAAACTGATTGGAGATATTGTCGCTTTTGACCGGCGAGACACCACCCTCAGTCCGGTCAGATGACCGCGAACATGCACAAAACGCGGCAAGAAACAATACAATGACTGACGACAATTTAAAATTCATGGCATGAAGGTTTGAATTTTTACCACACAAAAGTATTCATTTTTATGTTTGGCGATGCTTATATCACATTGCTTTAAAACTGTTTTGAACGTATGCACAAACTTTTGAACAAATATACAAACCCAATTGACAACACAGGCAAAAGATTTGAAAAAAACGACAAGCTGTCGGCACCGCCAATGGATAATTTTGCATCGTGAATTCAAAGCGAGTCCAAGCAATACTTTATTTTACAAAACCAACCATAAACACATTTTTTCATTACCATGAGAAAAACATTTCTGAGTCTAATTATCATGGCAAGCACGCTCGGAGCGACAGCAGCCGAGCCGAGATCGGAAATCTCAACCTCCGGAGTCCTCGCCACAGTCAGCCAAGGTCAAATCGCCGGCTACACAGAGAATGGAATAAATATTTATAAAGGTATACCCTATGCCAAGGCCGCACGCTTTATGGCGCCCGAAAAGGCCGATGCTTGGGAGGGCGTGCGCAGTTGCCGCAACTATGGTCCTACCTGCCCTCAGGGCGAACGTCAGGGCTGGCAGAACGACGAGATTGCCTTCGCCTTCAACTGGGATGACGGCTATCCCGGCGAAGACTGTCTCCGCGCCAACGTGTGGACACCCGCAAAGACGGCTGACGGCGGCAAACGCCCGGTGATGGTATGGCTCCACGGTGGCGGATTCTCGGCCGGCAGCGGTCAGGAACTTCCCGGCTATGACGGAGCTAACCTCGCCCGCAAGGGTGATGTCGTGGTCGTCACAATCAACCACCGTCTGAACGTGCTCGGTTTTCTCGACCTGTCGGAGTTCGGTCCGGAATATGCATCGTCAGGCAACGCCGGGCTCCTTGACCTTGTGGCCGCACTTGAGTGGGTGCGCGACAATGCCGAAGCCTTCGGAGGCGATCCGTCTAACGTCACTGTCTTCGGTCAGAGCGGAGGCGGCGGAAAGGTGTCTATCCTGTGCGCCACACCGGCCGCAAAAGGGCTCTTCCACAAGGCAATCGTGCAATCGGGCTCCACGCTCAGCACCATGACATCGGAAATGTCGCGCCGCATAGGCCGCGAGACCGTCAGACAGCTCGGCCTTGAGGACGACATCAAAAAAATAGCCGAAGTCCCATACAAAGACCTTCTCGCAGCCGGCACCGCAGCAGTGGCTGCCGTGCGCAAGCAGGCAGAGGCAGAAGGCGGCACAGGCGCAGCCTTCATTTTCGGCTGGGCACCTACCGTCGACGGCAGCATACTGCCGTGTCAGCCATTTGCCGACGGCGCTCCCGGCCAGAGTCTCGACATACCGATGATGATAGGCACAACACGCTGCGAGTTCTCGCCGACAACCTATGTGCCGATGCTCCGCAACGCCGACATGGCCATGGCCCGCAATTTTATCAGCAGCCGCTACGGCACCGCACATACAGATAAAATCATCGAGGCCTACGGCAAAGCCTATCCCGGCTATCAGCCCAAAGACCTCATTGATTTCGACACGACATTCCGCCCCAACGCCGTGCGTCAGGCAGATATCAAAGCAAAACAAGGAGGCGCCCCGGTCTATATGTACCTCTTCACATGGGAGTCGCCCGTGCTTGACGGGGCGCTCCGCAGCACCCACTGCATGGAAATACCGTTTGTATTCAACAATGCCAAGATTCACGCCTCGATGACAGGCGGCGGAGCAGCCGCCGACGCCCTCGCCGACAAAATGTCAGACGCATGGCTGGCATTTGCGCGCACAGGCAACCCTAACACCGAGTCGCTGCCGCAGTGGCCGGCCTACACGGCAGAACGCCGCGCCACAATGTTCTTCGACAACGACTGCACAGTGCGTGAAAATCACGATCGCGAACTGCTCGACGTGATGGCTGAAATATCAAGTCCAAGAAGCTTCTAATTATTTACCAAAACCTATCAAATACCAATCATGAAAACTAAAATCGCATTGCTTGTGCTGATGTTCACGACGGCACTGATGTCGTTCGGACAAGCTATGGTCAAGGTGACCGGCAAAGTGACCGACGACAGCGGCGAAGGCCTTATCGGCGTCAGTATCACGGCAAAAGGGACAAACCATGGAGTCACTACCGACATCGACGGTAATTACCTCATCGAAACAATGACAGGCACGACGCTTGTCTATTCCTATGTGGGCTATGCTCCGGCCGAACGCCTCGTCGAAAAGGCCGGTGTAATCGACGTAACTCTCCGCGAATCGACAACCGAGCTCAGCGACGTGGTCGTAGTAGGTTACGGCGTGCAGAAGAAGAGCTCCGTAACGGGAGCCATCTCACAAATCAAGCCCGAAGACATCCAGAACCGTACGATTGTCAACGCGCAGAGCGCCCTTATGGGCAAGACAGCGGGCGTGCAGGTCGTCACGACATCAAACGCTCCCGGCTCGTCGCCGACAATCCGTGTGCGCGGTTACTCGTCCAACGTATCGTCAGACCCGCTGTATGTGGTCGACGGTGTGCGACTGAGCGACATCAGCGGCATCGACCCCAACGACATAGCGTCGATAGAAGTTCTCAAAGACGCGGCATCGGCCGCCATCTACGGCGCTGAAGCCGGCAACGGTGTGGTTCTCATCACAACCAAACGCGGCAGCGCGGGCAACGGTAAAATCTCGTATGACTTCCAGTATGCGTGGGAGCGTCCCGCCAAGGTGCCCAAGATGCTCAACGCCGAACAATATATACAGTATATGTCCGAGGGCAACACTTTCACCAAAGACTACCTGCTGAAAAACTGGGACGGCGTTACCAACACATCGTGGATTGACGAGGCATTTGAAACCGGACACATGCAGCGCCACAACATATCGTTTACCAACGGCAACGAACGCGGCAACTACTATCTGTCACTGTCATATCTCCACAACAACGGCATCGTCGGCGGCGACAAGGATAAATACGAACGTCTGACCGCGGCTATCAACGCCGAATATGACATAAAGACATGGCTTAAAGTCGGCACGACAAACCAAATCGAGAAATACAATGTCAGTCAGGTGTCATCTAACAACGAGTACGGCAGCCTTATCACTTCCACGCTTCTGCTCGACCCTCTCACACCGTTTGTTTATGCGCCCGACCAACTGCCGCTCCACATGATTAACGCACAGCAGCAGGGTCGTCACCTGCTGACTGACAGCGACGGCAACTATTATTCAGTGTCGAAGTTTCTCAACGCCGAGAACTATCATCCCTACGTGATGCGCGACAATGGCGTCAGCCGCAACGGCGGATTCAACATAACCGGCAGTATTTTCGCCGATTTCAAGCCATTCGCAGGCTTCACGTTCACATCCCGTCTGGGCTACCGTCTGTCATCGGGCCATCAGTCAAACGTCAGCCTGCCTTTCTACGGCAACGCCACCCAGAGCGGCGACTATGTGGGCATGAACGCACAGAATCAACAGAGCGTTTACTGGCAGTGGGAGAACTTCGCCAACTACATCAAACAGTTCGGAGCCAACACAATCAATGCCATGGTGGGTATGAGCTATCAGGAAACCGTAAGCTCTTACACCTATGGCAGCCTCACCGGCCAGAACGAAGACGCTCTCAAAAAGAATGACCCGCTGTTCTGGTATCTCAACTATGGCAATGCGTCGGCCACCAAAGGTGTTGCCGGCGAAAAGACCCGTAACTCAAAAATGTCTTATTTCGGCCGTGTAAGCTATGAATATGACAACCGCTATCACCTGCAGGCATCTCTGCGCGCAGATGCGGCCGACCTGTCGAAACTGCCCCTTGAAAATCGCTGGGGTTACTTCCCCGCCGTGTCAGCCGGCTGGACAATATCAAACGAAAGTTTCTTTGAGAACGCACGCCGTTTCGCCGACAACGTGAAACTCCGCGCAAGTTGGGGTCAGAACGGCTCGCTCGCAGCACTCGGCGGCTATCCCTACAGCACCGACATGACACTCGGAGGCATCTATCCGCTCGTTCCGGGCAACAACTACACCACTTCGGCCTATCCCTCGACAATGGGCAACAACAAACTCAAATGGGAGACATCCGAACAGTTTGACATCGGTCTTGACATGCGTTTCCTGCGCAACAGATTAGGATTCTCGATCGACTGGTACACCAAAAAGACAAAAGACCTGCTGGTCAACGGCACAATACCGTCACTTATCATCGGAGGCACCACCTCACCGATGAACGCCGGCAACGTGAGCAACAAGGGCTGTGAAATCGAGCTGTCGTGGCGCGACGCTGTGGGCGACTTCCGCTATTCGGCCACATTAAACCTTTCGACTCTCAAAAATGAGGTGACCTATCTCGACCCGTCAATCAACCGTATCGCCGGCACCAACTTCCACACATCGACAATCACATACTTCGAAAAGGGTTATCCCGTCTACTATTTCCGCGGCTATCAGTTCGACGGACTCGACAACGAGGGCAATCCCAAATTCAAGGATCTCGACGGCAGCGGCGACCTCAACGACGGTGACATCGCATATATCGGCGACGCTATACCCGACGTGACCTACGGCATCACCCTCAATGTAGGATGGAAGGGACTCGATCTGACTGTATTCGGTACAGGCGCAGCCGGCAACAAGGTGTTCAACTGTATCAACCGCGCAGACTATCCGCAGAGCAACAAACTCAAAGAAGTGTTCTTCGACAACCGCTGGACGGCAGACAACCCCGGTGGAACAGTGCCGCGAGCCGGAGCAGCCAACATGGACAAATACCAGATTTCAGACGCATTGGTCTATGACGGCTCATTCTTCAAAATCAAACAGATTCAGTTAGGCTACATGCTGCCGCAGAAATGGATAAGCAAACTATATGTCAGCAACATGCGCATATATGCGTCACTCGACGATTTCTTCTGTTTCACCAAATATCCCGGTTTCGACCCCGAAGTCGCAGTCAATGCCACCTCCGGTATGGGCATCGACAAAGGCTCTTATCCGTCGGCAAAGAAAGTAGTACTCGGATTCAACATCACCTTCTAATAAGTCAATAACATGAAACTGAAATATATAATGTCGGCAATCATCGCCGGAGCGGCATTACTCTTCACGTCGTGCGAAGAAGGCCTCGATATACCCAAGCACGGCAATATGGGCGGTCAGGACGATTTCTACAAGACCGACGCCGAAGCCGAACAGGCCGTCGCAGCCATGTATTCAAGCTGGGGAAGCAACTATTTCAACTGGTCTTTTCTCAAGAACCTGCTTTCCGACGATTCTTGGACCGGAGGCGGCTCTCGAGGTGACAACCCCGACATGGAACGTCTCAACGAATACACTTTCGACACCGACCACGGCATGATAGCCGGAGTATATCAAGGTCTCTACAGCATCATCTATTATTCCAATCTGATTATCGAAAAAATGGAGCCCGACACTCCTGTAAAAGCTCAGGCCGTTGCCGAAGCTTATTTCTTCCGCGGATGGGCACATTTCGAACTGGCATCGCTGTGGGGCACCGCGCCCGTAGTCGACCATCTGCTGCAGCCCGGCGAATACCATCAGTCTAACAGCACTCCCGAAGCGCTCTGGGCACGCACCGAAGATGATTTCCGCGCAGCAATCAACTCCAAAGCCCTCCCGTCAAAGAACGGAGCCGACGATAATACCGGCGCCATACGTGTAACTCTCGAAGTGGCTCAGGCTATGCTCGGCAAGACACTGCTCTTCGAAGGCAAATATTCAGAGGCTGCATCTATGCTTGATAAAGTAATCGATTCGAAAAAATATGAACTTTATCAGGGAGATTACGACATGCTTCACCACGCCGCAACAAACGGATGCTGCGAAGCGATGCTCGAAGTGCAGAAACGCAACGACTCCGAACAGACATGGTCTCAGTACACCATGACATATATCATGCTCGGCTGGCGCTCATCGCAGCTCAACATGGGCTCGATGGATCAGATTGCAACCGGCACATACGGTTTCATTAATCCTACAAAAAACCTCTATGACGCCTTTGTGGCTCATGACGGCCGTGACGGATACCGTCTCAAGTCGACCATCCGCACTTACGATGAACTCAACGCCGAATACGGCCTTACAGTCAACTCGGGCGAGCGTCTTGTCGGCCATGAAGGTCTGTTCAACTGGAAACACCGGGCTCTCAAAGAAGACTGCATCATGGATGCCAGCTATTTCCAAGTTTTCCAGTACACCAATCTGCGCGTCATGCGCTATGCCGAGGTACTTCTCCTCGCAGCCGAGGCTCACGTGATGTCGGGCGGCAACCGCGCCGATGAATACGTCAACGCCATCCGCAGCCGCGCACACCTTCAGCCGCTGTCAGGTGTGACTCTCGACGACATAAAAGCCGAAAAACGTCTTGAGCTATGTTTCGAATGTGTACGTTTCCAAGATCTCGTACGCTGGGGCGACGCTCCCGCATATCTCGGCCAAAGAGGAAAGGATGTGCCGGCTTTCTCTGCCAAAGGAGTCGACCCCAAGGCTTTTTCAAACGCCAACTACGGTTTCAAAGACAAGCACAAACTGCTTCCCATTCCGCGCAAAGAGCTTGAACTCAACCGCAACATGACCCAGAACACCGGATGGTAAACCTTAAATCAAACTCAAAATGAAAAAGATATATAAATTACTGCTGATGCCTGTAGCAGCAATGCTGTGGGGCTGCAGCGACAACATGATAGACGATTTGTCGGGAACTTATGACGACATACAGCGCTATAACTATACGACAGTCACAACCGGAGAAACCGCCAAACTCAAAAAGGGACTCAAATATCTCAACATGGAGTTTTCAGACGGAAAAAACAACACCCTGTCACTATGGGTAGTGTCACGCGAATGGACTCTGCAGCCCGGTGTATACAGACCGATGGAAGACAGAGAAAATCCGGCCGCTATGCAGTTTACCGGCTTTACAGCCGATGCAAACATTGCAAACGGATTTTTCACACAAGGAGACCTCGAGGTGTCGAAGATTGGCAACGATTATGATATCTCCGGTCTGCTGACAGGCGGAGACGGCAAACGCTATGTAATAAACTACCGCGGCCCCATCGACTTTGAAATCGGAGTCGACGATCCCGAGCCAAGCGGATACACCGTGACACTGAAAGTCGATCCGGTGACAATAACCGACTACACTACATGGCAGACAACCGTTATTCCGGGCGTAAGCAAATATACAATGTCGATAAGCGATCCGAGCGGCAATGCGGCGGCATTCTTCGAAGCCATCAACACCGAGGGTCTCGGGTTCGAAGATTTGTGCGGTACCTACACTATCGCAGGCTCACCCACCGAGCCGTGGCTGATTGACAACGGCTGGCTTGTCCCCGATTACGGCATGGCCGGCGGCGCATACGTCGTAGGAACCAACGGCGAGAAACAATATATCACCCAAGGCAAGATAAACATAGAGAAAGTCACCGGCATCAACGGCGAAACCCTTTATAACTTCACCGGCGAAAACCTGTCATACATCACTCTCGCCGGAGCATCCGGCACAACCGGTCTCGGCATCCGTTTCGTCACTCTTCTTGAGAAACACGGCACAGAGTTGTTAGACCTGTCATTCACGAGCGAAGTCCTCGGCCGCGAGGTGAAATATTCAGTAGTCCTTCCGGAGAGTTTCGACGGCACAAAGACATTCCCGGTGCTTTATATGCTCCACGGTGCGGCCGGAAGCAATAACGACTGGCTCAACAGCGGCAATATCGCCAGCCATACAGGCAACGTCGAGAACGAAATGATTATCGTGTCACCCCAAGGCTCGTTCGACGGTTTCGATGCGTTCTACATCAACGGTTACCAAGGCAAAGAGATTAACTATGAGACATTTTTCATCACCGAATTCATGCCGGCGATAGACGCTATGTATAAAGGTAACGGCAAGCATGGCATCTCAGGCCTTTCGATGGGCGGATTCGGATCGCTCTATTACGGTCTCAAATATGCCGACAAATTCTCAGGCATCTATGCGTGCTCTCCGGCAATCGGAATCGAGGGTACAGCAAACATCTTCGATATGATCTGGACTCCCGGTCCGGCGCCTGTCACGGTTGAAATCGGTACGGAGGATTTCCTCTACGAAGTAAACAAAGGTCTCAACGAAGCTATGCAATACTCCCCGCTTCTGCCCGACTTTACCTACATCGAACGTGCAGGAGCTCACGACTGGACCTTCTGGAGTGCATGCTCACCTAAGATTATACAATTTTTCGACACACAGTTTTCAAAATGAAAAGATTGTCTTCTGTTCTCCTCTTTTTCACAATGGTGATGTGTGGCCGGGCACAATGGGCCGGCCCACACAGCCGTGTCGAGACCGACAGCGTCCGCAGCGAGACACTGGATGCCTTCCGTGCCTATACCGTCTACCTGCCGGCTGACTTCGACAGCAACACCGCAGCAACCTACCCCGTGCTTTACCTGCTGCACGGAATGGGAGGAGTAAACACAAGCTGGTTTAACGACCAGAGGGTTGGCGAAGTAATGGACCAGCTCACAGCCTCGGGCGAAGCCGTGCCCATGATTATTGTTAGTCCCGACGCGGGCGGCGATATCATGAAGGGACACTGGAACGGATACTTCAACATGCCCGGCTGGAATTACGAAGATTTTTTCTTTAATGAATTTGTACCTTACATTGAGAAAAAATACCGCTGCGGAGGCGCCAAAGAGCGGCGCGCCATCGCCGGCCTGTCAATGGGCGGCGGAGGAAGCACAAGTTACGCACAGCGCCATCCCGAGATGTTTTCTTCGTGCTATGCCATGAGCGCCCTTATGGATATCCCCGATTTTCCAAGCGCCCAGAATCCCGGAGGGTCGCCTGACAGTAAGATGGCTCTTCTGACAAAAGCGGTCAAAGATCTTAGCTGCACCAAATATGTTGCCGGCGCCGACGACAAAACCAAAGACTCGCTGCGCGGGGTGAAATGGTTTGTAGACTGCGGAGATGACGATTTCCTGCTGGACCGAAACATCGAATTCATGCACGCGATGCGTGCGGCCGGCATCCCCATGCAATTTCGTGTAAGAGACGGCGGCCACACCAACGAGTACTGGCATACAGCACTTTTCACCGCACTCCCGTTTGTGTCGAGAAATTTCAGCTGCAAATGACATAGAAAAGCAAACACCTTATTAGCAACCCAATAAACCACTCTATAAAATCATAATGAAAAAGTATATTATTCTTGCCGCAGTTGCCTTGGCATCATTTTGTGCCGACGCTCAACAGGCCCTTTGGGGCGGCTCACAGATTGTGTCGCCCGAAATCAATCCCGACAATACGGTAACTTTCCGTCTGGCAGCTCCCAAGGCGGTGAAAGTACAGGTGACCGGCGATTTTCTGCCGACACAGAAGATTCAGACGCCTTTTGGTGAATTCGACGCTCCCGGAGTCGCCGACATGGTAGAGAAAGACGGAGTATGGCAATATACCACCGACGGGCCGCTGGCTCCCGAACTCTACAGCTATACGATGATTGTCGACGGTCTTAAAATCAACGACCCCTCAAACGTACACCGCATCCGCGACGTTCAGTCTGTCACCGATGTGTTCCTGATTGCCGGCGAACGCGCCGATCTTTACAAAATCAACGATGTCCCCCACGGCACTGTATCAAAAGTATGGTACAACAGCCCGACACTCGGCCTTGACCGTCGTCTGACCGTCTACACTCCCGCAGGATATGAGACAAGCAACAAACGTTATCCCGTCTTCTATCTCCTCCACGGCATGGGCGGCGACGAGAACGCATGGACCGAACTGGGCCGCGCTGCACAGATTCTCGACAACCTCATCGCTCAGGGCAAAGCCGAGCCGATGATTGTGGTAATGACCAACGGCAATGCAGCTCTTCAGGCTGCTCCCGGCGAATCAAACCTCGGATTCGCGGCTCCGTCAATGGCTCTCCCCAAAACTATGGAGGGAAGTTTCGAGACTCATTTCCCCGAAGTAGTTAAATTTATCGACAAAAACTACCGCACCGTCAAGAACAAAAAATCGCGTGCCATAGCCGGCCTGTCGATGGGTGGATTCCATTCGATGCACATCTCAAAACAATACCCCGACATGTTTGACTATGTAGGACTTTTCTCTGCAGCAATCGAGCCAAATAAAGACGTAAAAAGCCCTATATACGACGATCTCGACAATAAGCTCAAGACACAGTTTGCCAAAAAGCCCGCTCTTTACTGGATTGGCATCGGCAACACAGATTTCCTTTACGAAGCAAACAAGGCTTACCGTAAAAAATTAGACGACAACGGCTACGCCTACACTTATTTTGAGACACCGCAAGGTCATATATGGAAAAACTGGCGTATATACCTGACTGAATTCACTCCTTTATTATTCAAATAATGAAAAAGCGATTCATCACATTAACAGCTGTGACGGCTCTGACCGTCACAGCTTTCGCCGGGCCCGTAATCCCGCGTGACGAGGCTCTCGAGCAGAAAGTCGAAGCCACTCTGGCGAAAATGACTCTTGACGAGAAAATAGGACAGATGACCGAGCTCGCCATCGACCTCATCGCCCACCGCGGACCCGACGGCAAACTTGTCTATCATCCGGGGATGCTCGACAGTATCATCGGCAAATATAAGGTCGGCTCGATACTCAACGCTCCACAACACGCCCTCACCCCTCAAGAATGGAATGAGTTTATCGGCAAGATTCAGGATGCGTCGATGAAAGAGATTGGCATCCCGTGCATCTACGGTCTCGACCAGAATCACGGCGTCACCTACACTCAGGGAGGTACTCTGTTCCCTCAGAACATAAACGTAGCCGCGACTTTCAATCCGGCTCTTGCCGAAGAGGCCGCCGCCATCACCGCCTACGAGACTCGCGCCACGGCATGTCCGTGGACATATTCGCCGACCGTCGATCTTGTTCGCGTGGCATCATGGCCGCGAGTTTGGGAAAATTTCGGTGAAGACCCCTATCTGAGCGGAGTAATGGGCGCTGCGCAGATACGCGGTTTTCAAGGCACCGACCCCAACCATATCGGCAAAGACAAAATCGCCACATCAGTCAAACATTATATGGGCTACAGCGTGCCGTTCAGCGGTCAGGACCGCACTCCGGCCGTTATCAGCGAGGCTGACCTGCGTGAGAAACACTTCGCGCCGTTCCTCGAATGTCTTAAAAACGGCGCCCTTACCATCATGGTAAACTCATCGAGCATCAACGGTGTGCCGACCCATATCAACAAACGGCTTCTGACCGGCTGGCTCAAGGACGAACTCGGCTGGGACGGCATGATCGTCACCGACTGGG
>DXYS01000034.1 GCA_019415705.1 Bacteroidales bacterium
CAAGCGACTCGGCAGCGCCGTCAGGCTTGCGGATTCGTTCGGCTGTGATGATGGCCGAGACGAGGGCGTGGCAGAGTGAGAGGTTTTCGGGGTCGGCGAGGATTTGGCTGAGAAGTTCGACCGGGATGTGGGCGGTGACGGTTTTCTGTGCTGATTTGCGTGTCTTTTTCATAGTGCGTTCTTTTTTTGCACAAAGATAGATACACGCCGATGCCGCGATTCGTAAATTTTGCAGCCTCGTGCGTTTTAACATTTTGTAAAAAGACTTTTTTTGTCACGCAAAAGTGTGTAACTTCGCGATATAGGTGGAATGTCCGTTATGTCGGGCTGAAACCGGACCAATCAAGTTAATTGCCATATGAGAAAAATCATTTCCGTTATTGTTTGCTCTATCTTATTGACAGCCGGCATTTTTTCAATGGATGCGCATGCCGGTCAGACCGATGCCGCCACTGACGACAAAGACTCTACAGTAAATGTAATCGGCTGGTTTTCAAAGAACGATACTTTGGAGTATTGGATATCTCAGGGGCGATGGAAAATCAACGGTAAGGACACCGTCAAAACGACGGGTGTCGCCTCAAAGGTGCGTCTTGTGGTGACAGACTCGACGGCCGCGGGTTACAAGATGGATTATACTTTTCTGGAGTTTCTCGGCGATAGTGTCGCCGAGTCATCATTTGGCGATTTTCAGAACAGACTTGTCGAAAAGCTCGGCAAAAAGGTTGTCGGCACGACGATACAGTTTGAGACTGATGAGTATGGCACGATTACCAAATACAATAATCTGGGACAAATCAAAAAACAGGCCAAATCGCTGTTTAAGGATGCGATGAAGGAGTTTCTTGAAATGCCTGAAGTAAAGGGTCTTAAAGATATGGGTCTTGACCTGAAAGATTATGTGAAGGGTGTTGATACAGATCAATTGGTCGACGGTTATTTAGAGGAGCTGAAATTATTGTTCTTATGTCACGGTCTGACATATGATATCGGCGAATCAAACAGCCATGAGGATGCCACTGAGACGGCATATGAGAATCATACCTATACGACAGTCTCAACAGATGACGAAAACGGCACATACAGCATATCGACAGAGGTTGTGAATATTGTCCCTCAGTCTGATATCAAGGCCTTGGTAGGCGGTATAGTGGGCGAACTTAACGACAAAAGCATAGCCGAGAATTTTGAGAAAGAGTTTGACAAACAAGTCAGAATCGACGCGACGATAAGCTCTTATTTCTCATCTGATTATATGCCTGACGGCTGGCCCTATCGTGTTGTCAAGCAGGAGACGACCATGATCGGCGACAGTGGCAAGGTCGCTCAGACCTACATCTATCTTGACTATCTGTCGGTGCATAACAACTGACCGTCATTATGCAGTGCAACTGCTTGCTTTGAGACTTGTAAATGCCGATGGCCAAACAGATCTAATCTATTTGGCCATCGATTATTAAATATTTGAGCTGACTTTATATCCTTAGATAACTTTGTCGCGGGATTAATGTCTAAAGAGACATTTCATCGTTTGAGCGTGTTAATTTCAGCTTTTGGAGCGAGGATGTCGGAAGCAGGGGTCAGGTTTTCGCTGACTTCGAGCGGAAGTTCAGAGCGGATATCGCGTGACGAAGCTCCGACAAGCAGGGTGTAGGTTCCGGCATCGCGGCGCCATGCCGATTTGGTGTCGTCAAACGAAGCAAGGTCGTTGATGTCGAAACTTATGCTGACTGTTTCCGACTGACCGGGCGCAAGTTCTGCCGTTTTGGCAAATCCACGGAGTTCTTTGCGGGGCTTGTTGCGGTCTTTAGCGTTGGTATCAGCCGCATACAGCTGAACGATTTCCTTGCCGGCCCGATTGCCGGTATTGGTCACTTTGACTTTAACATGTACTTTGTCGCCTTCCTGCTTCACTTCGGCATTGTCGTATGAGAATGTCGTGTAGCTCAGGCCGTGGCCGAAAGGATATGCGACATTTTTGTCAAAGCTGTCAAAATAACGGTAGCCGACATAGATGTCTTCCTCGTAGGGTGTGTAATCGACCAGTTTTTGGTCATATTTCGGACCTTTGTTGCCGATGGTCAGTCCTTTTTGGGGAGTGATGTCAATGGGGAAATTGGCCGACGACGCATGGTCTTCAAATCTGACGGGGAATGTCATAGTGAGTTTTCCCGAGGGGTTGGCTACGCCGGTGAGTACGTCGGTCACACTGTTACCGCCTTCCTGTCCGCCTTGCCATGCGCAGAGGATTGCATCGGGTTTGTCGCTCCATGAGGCCGTCTCAACCGCCCCTCCGATATTCATAACGACGATGACCGGTTTGCCTACGGCGTGGAACGCACGGCTCACATCGGCTATCATTGCCTTGTTTTCAGCACTGAGGTTGAAGTTTGACGACTCGCGGTCAGCAAATTCGCCCGATCCGCGGCCTATTGTGATGATGGCTGCATCGTTGGCTTTGGCTTGTGCGGCGAGTTCTGATGCCGGGAAGTTACATTCGGGAGGCAGAACAACGGGCATGAATGCGGCGAATTTGCCGGTGTCGGCAACCTGTTTGTCGCGCCAATCCTGCACATGGTCGGCATAGGCCTTGCGAAGATTGTCGTCGGCTGTGATTCCGGCATTTTTAAGACCGTCGAGCAGAGAGACGGTATATGCGCGGTTAACGTTGCCCGAGCCGGTGCCACCGGGAATGAAATCATAAGATGTGCAGCCGTAGAGGGCGACTTTTTTGATTTCAGGCTTGAGCGGAAGGGCGTTTTTGTCGTTTTTGAGCAGAACCATGCCTTCGCCGGCGGCTGAACGCGTCAGAGCGGCGTGTGCGGCGAGATCCGGTTTATTGGAGAATTCATATCCTTTGAATCGGGGAGTGCGCACAATCATCTCAAGAATACGTCTGATATTTTTGTCGATGACGGCTTCGTCGAGCGTTCCGTTCCTTACACCTTCGATTATGGCCTCATATTGTGCGTTGTAACCGGGCTGGAGCATATCGTTGCCGGCTTTCATCTGAGCCACGACGTCCGAGCCTCCGAACCAGTCGGTCATCACCATGCCTTCGTAGCCCCATTCGTCGCGGAGCAGCTCGGTCAGCAGTTCGGGATTCTCCGATGTGTAGGTGCCGTTGAGATAATTATATGATGACATCACGGTCCACGGTTTGCTTTCCTTGACGGCGGTTTCGAAACCTTTAAGATAGATTTCGCGCAACGCGCGCCGGCTGACCTGCGCGTCATTGGCCATGCGGTTTGTCTCCTGATTGTTGACTGCAAAGTGTTTGATGCTTGTGCCGACACCTTTGCTCTGTACTCCGCGTACATAGGCGGCCGCAATCTTTCCGCTCACGAGCGGATCTTCAGAATAATATTCGAAATTACGGCCGCAAAGCGGGTTGCGGTGGATATTGAGCGCGGGAGCGAGGAGCACGTCTACTCCATATTCGAGCACTTCGTCACCGATTGCTTCACCGACCTGCTCGACCAGTTCGGGATTCCATGTGGAGGCGAGCATGGTGCCGATGGGGAAATGCGTGCAGTAGTATGTCGTGCTGTCATTATCGCGCGTAGGGGAGATTCGCAGACCGGCAGGTCCGTCTGCGAGCACTACGGCCGGGATGCCGAGACGCGGGATAGGATATGTGGTACCGGCGGCTCCGGGCACGATCGAGCGTGTTTCTCCGACAACGGCGCTGTCACCGCTGTCGATGCCTGTCATGCCGGTGCCGACGATAAGATGCGCTTTTTCTTCGAGCGTCATGGCAGCCACGACCTCGTCGATATTGTTCTCGTTGAGTTTAGGGGTCGAGTTGCAGGAGAGAAGGCCGAGTGCGGCTATGACTCCCGTGCTTATTGATACGATATGTTTCATGGCTGTGTTATCTGTTGGGTGTGGTCCAGTTATAAGTTTCGGTACATTTTATGTCGGCGGTTTTGTCTCCCATCTGAATCTTGAAATCGCCTTTTTCGAGTATCCACTTGCCGTCGGCGCTGACATAGGCCAGATCCGAAGCGGGTATCGTCAGTCTGACGGTCTTGGTCTCTCCCGGTTTCAGGCTGATTTTTTCAAAGGCACGGAGACGGCGGTTGTCGGGCACACATTGTGAAGCGACGAGGTCGCTCGAATAGAGCATGACAGTCTCCTTGCCCTCGCGGTCGCCCGTATTGGTCACGTCGATAGAGAATGTGAGTTCGTCACCTTTTTTGAATTCATTGGCCGATGCTTTGAGGTCACCGTAGCTGAACGTCGTATAGCTCATGCCGAATCCGAAAGGCCATTGGCTTGAGACATCGGCGTTGTAATCGTATGCTCCGGCCATGGTGCCGACTTTCTGAGACGCTTTGTAGTCGTAGGTAGAGAGCGAGTTGACATGGCGCGGATATGTGTATGGCAGACGTCCCGAGAAGTTCTCGTCGCCGGCGAGGAGGTCGGCGAGAGCGTTGCCACCTTCGTTGCCCGGCAGGAGGATGTCGACGACGGCAGCAGCGAGCGGCTCGACGTCAGAGATGATGCGTCCGCGTCCGCCGTTAAGGACGAGTACGACCGGTTTGCCGGTTGCGGCGGCGCGGCGCACAAGTTCTTTCTGATTTGCCGAGAGATTGAGGTCGGGTGTGTTTCCGGGAGTCTCGCAGTAGGAGTTTTCGCCGATACATAGAACGATTACGTCAGCTTTTGCGGCTGCGTCGGGGAGCTTTGCGAAATCGGGAGTTTTCTCTTTTTCGAATGTCGCGTTTTCGTCATACTCGACTGTCGGTACGAAGATGATGTTGTCTTTGCCGAAACGGTTTTGTAAGGCTTTGACTATCGTGTTCTTGTCGGCGAGGTCGCCCGGCTCGAGTTTGCCCTGCCATGTCACGCTCCAGCCTCCGTTGAGCGAGCGCATCGAATTGGAATTCGGTCCGGTGACAAGTATTTTGCAGCCTTTTTTCAGAGGCAGAATTTTATTGTCGTTTTTAAGGAGCACCATAGACTCAACAGCCGCGCGTCGGGCTGCTGCGTCATGTTTTTCGGAGGCGAAGTCGGGATAGTCAGCCAGACGTGTCATCGGATTGTCAAACAGGCCGAGGCGGTATTTGAGTCGCAGCACGCGTCGGGTGGCGTCGTCTATGCGGCTCATGGGCACTGTCCCTTCGTTGACGAGCTCTTTAAGCAGCGTGCAGTAATCCCACTGATAAGGCTCCATTGCCATGTCGATGCCGGCGTTGATAGCCATGGCGATAGCTTCTTTTTTGTCTTTGGCGACTTTTTCGCGCTGCCAGAGATTGTTGATGTCGGCCCAGTCGGTGACGATCATGCCGTCCCAGCCGAGTTCGTCCTTGAGCCAGCCGGT
>DXYS01000035.1 GCA_019415705.1 Bacteroidales bacterium
TGCAAATTTAACACTTTCCCAAAAATCTATGCACCGGGATTTCGGATTGAGCCCAGATAGACTGTATTGTTGCCAATTATAATGATAAAAGCAAAAACATAAAAGCCATAGCTCAACAACTATCAATATTGACGAATGCCTGTGTCTTTATAGACGACAACCAGTTGGTTCGCGATGAAGTCAGACAAAATCTGCCTGAGGTATTCGTGCCAGACTGGGAAACTCATGATGAGCTACTGACTATGCTTATGACCTGCTGCGTCTTTGACAGATTTGAGCTTTCTTTGAGGTCAAGAAACCGTAAACGATTATTTAAGATTTTACGGCAAGAGCGTGAGAAAAGTTATCTCCCGCAGCTATTCGTCATGGTTAGTGAAGACATAAGCCACATCGAGGCAGTGCGTTTTTATGCAAAGTCAAATCAATTTAAGTTTGCAGAGAAGAAAGAAACTTATGAGGGATGCAAATCTTTAGTTTTTGAGATATATAGAGATAATGGTGAGAATTTAGGAATATGTTCAGCCATAACTTATACTGAGAATGAGCAAGAAGTCCATGTCTTAAACTGGGCTATCAGCTGTAGATATTTTGAAATTGGACTTGAGGAATTCATTTTGATGTATATCTCTGCATTATCGGACAGGCGACCGACAAAGTTTACCTTCAATGATACAGGTTTTAACGAAAAAGCTGTTGAACTAATCGAAAAGTATAAAAGCAATTTTATAAAAAATGATAACGATGAAACAATATGTTTCACTCCAAACATTCAATTTATAAACGATATACAACATAATACCAACTTAAAAGAATATCGTAATGAATAATCAGAAATATATCTATACAATAGGCTACACATTGTTTCAAAAAGGTAATACCATTGACATCGAGAATTTGTTCGAGACATTAAAGACTTATGATATAAACTTCTTGGTTGATGTGCGTTCCGTACCATTCTCCAAGCAATATCCACAATGCAATGCTGACAACATGAAAATTGCTGGAAAGAATTTAGGCGTACCATACATGAATATGCCAGAAATTGGAGCCAAAGCTAAAAGCGAACAAGAGGTCTTTTCTAAAGCATCAGACATTTTCTTTGAGCAAAGTGTTTTTCCAATAGCAAAAAGCAATCGCCCGGAGAAGACGGAATTGCGTGATTCCGACGAGATAGTGGACTTCCGCAAATTCAGACATGATGAGTATTTTATAAGTGGATTAAGACGCATAGAAGATGCTTATGATAAAGGGTTCACATTGTGCTTAATGTGCAGCGAGAAGAAACCGATGCTTTGTCACAGGTATTTCTTGATAAGCAAAGCCCTTGAGCAAAGATTCGGTGATTGGCTTGAAGTAAGGCATATCATCATGAAATCCGATGGTGATATTGGCTATATTTCAAACTCTGATTTGGATAAGCAACTTGAAGATTTTGTTTGTGAAAAGAAGCATATACTGAGTCCTTTGTTCAAAGATGACATTCTTGATAATTATTTCGGAGAAACAGAGGAGGAGAAAATCAATGACTTCTGCGACAGGTATTGGAATCTCCTGCATGGATGGAAAAGGTTTAACTATAACAATAACGAGAACTATGATTAAGTTATTCAACATTGGCTTCACACAAAAAACTGCAAAAGAGTTTTTTGGAATCATCAAGGCAAACAAGATTGATTGCCTTGTGGATGTACGTCTCAACCCAAATGGTCAGTTGTCACGTTTCGCGTTTGAAAAAGACCTGCCGTTCTTTCTTTCTGAATTAGCAAACGGATGTAAGTATAAGCATCGTGTTGACTTGGCTCCAACTAAGGAATTACTGAAAGAAGTCAGGGACAAATCTCGCCCTATGAGCAAGGATTACAGACTATTCGAAGTGGCGTATAGAAAGCACCTTGAGACAAAATCCAACATATCTAACTTCGTCAATGAGTTTGGAAAATATGAGAACGTTGTTCTGTTGTGCTCTGAGCCAACAAACGAAAAGTGTCATAGGAGAGTGCTTAGTGAACTGCTTCTTAAGAAATTTGAGAATAACATTAAATTTGGAGGAAACCTGTAATGAGGAAACGTGTATTTCTTCTTGCTGTTAGTTGCAAGAATGGAGGTCTGTGTCCGGGAGGCATTGACTTGGATAATCCAAACGAATGGATTCGCATAGTACGTGACGATGGCCAATCTGGTGCCGTGCAAGGACATGAGATTGATTTTGCCAAACCACTTGATGTGATAGAATTTGACGGCCGTCCGATGCCACAGGGCAAGCAAAGAGAGAACTGGGTGATAGACAATCATTCTTGTAGGAAGGTCGGTACAGAGTCCATAAAAAGAGTTGTACAGGCTTTTAATGAATACGGCTATCATGGTTTTTGGAACAACGGTTATTCGTTCTTACGTGAAGATGAATTGGAAAATGTAACACAACCGTCAGAATCTATTTTGTTCGTTTCTGATGTCAGACTTTATAAAAACGATTATGGTAAAGCTAAGATCGATTTCACATGGAGTGAGTTGCGTTATCCAATGAAAGGCGTGTCATTGACAGACCAAGATTTCTACGATAAAATAGATGATGAAGAAGTCTATTACAAGTACGCCATCATTATCATCTCTATTCCCAAAGATGCCGACTGGACGCATCCTATAACATATGAAAGAAGAGCATATAAGTTTGTTAGCAAGGTGTTTGGGAGTAATAACCATCTGTTTATTGAATTAGGTGAGTGAATATTTCGGGGCAGCGGATTCTCCCGGGGAGAGCTGGGCCGGTCAGTGTGGCTAATTCCATGGCATGCCATGGCATGCGGATTATAGTGCGGATTACAGCATAAAAATTTTTCCATGTTTGCTACATAATGGGTATCTTTGCGGCGATTTTACACATATTACGTTATGATACTACAATTCGGAGTGTTGTTTGCTTTTCTTGTTGCGGGGGAGTTGTTGGTGAGGTTTACCGGCATACCGGTTCCGTCAAGCATTATCGGCATGGTGCTTTTGTGCGCGTCGCTCAAATTGGGCGTTGTCAAACTTAAATGGGTAGACAAGCTGTCAAGTTTCCTTGTGCACAATCTCGGCTTCTTCTTCGTGCCGGCGGGTATAGGTCTCATGAACTGTCTCGGGCTTATTGCCGACCAGTGGGTGCCCATTGTTTGCGCCTCTGTAATAAGCACTGCCATAATTATTGCTGTCACCGGTTGGGTTCATCAGCTCACACGCTCGGCTTCAACTAAGTTGTCTCATAAAAACGCAAAGGAGGCAGAGTAATGGATTTCCTTCAAAACAAATTCTTTCTCATTGCCCTCACTTTCGGTTTCTATCTCGGGGCGCAACTTCTTCAGCGTCGCACCGGCATCAAGTTGCTCAATCCAATTCTGATTGCCATTGCCGGAATGATTTGTTTCCTGATGCTGTGCGGTATTGATTACGGCACTTACAAGCAGGGAGGCGACTACATCGACTTCTGGCTCAAGCCTGCGGTTGTGGCGCTTGGCGTTCCACTATACAAGCAGCTGTCGGCCATAAAGCGGCAACTTCTTCCACTTCTTTTATCAGAGCTTGCCGGCTGCGTGGCCGGAGTGGTGAGCGTAGTACTTCTCGCCGAGCTTTTCGGAGCCACACGCGAAGTGGTCATCTCGCTCGCACCCAAGGCTGTCACTACGCCTATAGCCATGGAAATATCAAGCGCGATGGGAGGAATCGCGCCTCTGACGGCTGCGGTGGTAGTCGCGACCGGCATTTTCGGCGGCATGGCCGGATTTAGAATCGTCAGAATGAGCCATGTCCATTCGCCTATTGCCGGAGGATTGTCAATCGGCACAGCGGCTCATGCGGTGGGCACATCCGTAGCCATGGAACGCAGCGAACGTTATGGCGCATTTTCGTCCATCGGTCTGACACTCAACGGCCTGTTCACCTCGCTCCTCGCGCCGATGATTTTAGAGCTTCTCGGCTATTCGGTGTAAGGGTGGCCAATCGGCCCTCCATTTCTTCTATTGCTTTAGGCGCGGGTGATGACGTGGCGGCGGTCGGCGGCAGAGAGCGTATTGATGTCTGTATTGGTCACTCTGACAAACAGCGGCAGGAAGTAGGCCCGGAGTTGTTCGAATGACAGCTTTCTGATTGTGCGGACAGTCGGATTGAGCAGTGCGTCGATGGCTCGCTCCTGTTCGCGTGTGAAAAGGCCCGAGCCGAAAAGCGCCGACAACTCAACGGGCTTTCTGTCGCGCATTACTTTCAGAAGGATGGCAACACGCTTTTCGGTCCTCTGCAGCCAACGCTCACGGCGCTCTTTGGCTCGCTTGACACGTAGTCGGGCATCCTCGGCCATCGAGTCGGCCTCGGGCGACTTCGCGGGTTTCAGACTGCTGTCGTCAAGGTCAGAGGCTACGCCGTCGGGCTTGCGGATACGTTCGGCTGTGATGATAGCCGAAACGAGGGCATGGCAGAGCGAGATATTTTCGGGGTCGGCGAGGATTTGACTGATTAGTTCGACGGGGATGCGTGCGGTGATGGTCTTTTGTACGGATTTGCGTGTTCGTTTCATAGTGCTTTATTTTTTGCACAAAGATAGACACGCAGACTCTTGCAAAGGTGATAAATTTGCACACCTGACATTTTAACACTTTAAAGCCACCTTTGCACCGACGCAAGTTCATACATCTCACGATTATTTTCATACAATATTTTATGATTTGTTTACCTTTTCACGGATTTGGTATATAACTTTGTAAAATGATACTTTAACGCGAATCATTTATAATTCGATAAGCAAAATGCCTTATTTTTACGATGACATCGTGAGAGAGTTTTTTGAGGAGCTTAAGCCACTCTTCATCAACTTTCTGCGAAAAAATTTCTACATAGATTATGACTCGATAATGGACCTCTACAGCGAGGTGTGGTTAGACGTTCATAAGAATATCAAAGAGGGAAATGTCAGACCGAACACCAAATGGAAATCATATATTCTTAGGATGGGCTTTAACAAGGCCTGCAATCAGTCACGTCGCCGCAATGACGTTACATCTATAGATGAGACGGGCTTCGATATGGCCGAGTTCGAGCGAAAAGCCACCGAGAGGAGCGAAGAGGAGGAGTCAATATTCCGCGACCCTGAGCTGCAGGCTGTTCTTGCTGCCGAATTAGGCTATATACCTGACACCTGCAATAAAATCCTGAGATTATACTATTTCGAGAAATTCAACATGACGGAAATCGCTGACATGATGAACTACAATACGTCGCGAAGCGCCATTACGACAATGAGCCGCTGCCTGTCAAATCTGAGAAAACGAGTAAAAGACACCGCACGCCGAGTCGGCCTAATAAACTAACTGATTATGAAAGAAGAAGATTTAGACCGATATATTGACAGTCTGATAATCGACGGTCTTATTAAAGAGTCGAAGCAGGATAATGCCGATTTTGAAAACGCGATGCGCTCAATGAGCGACGAAGCGTTCTATGACATCATATTAGGCTTGAATCCCGTCGACAAAGTCAAATCGGAGGAATTTGAATTATACGATGAGCCGAAATCCTCTAAAGACGAATGTTGTTATTCTATGATAGTACCCGATGGAGAAGATAGTATAGTAAGTGAAAGTGCGTCAAATATGCATTACCGATTAGGTAGACGCTGCTCATCTAATCAGCCGATTACATATGCTTCAGAGCCTGATTTTGAAGAGAAGGACAAAAAATCATTGTGGCACAGAGTCCGTCTGTGGATAATCTCTGCCGTCTGCGCCGCTGCTGTCATCACAGCAGTCATAATCCCGGTCAACAAACACATCAACGCTCGGCTGTGTGATAACGCGCTGTATATCAGCGAGGCATATATGAATCAAGAGAATCTATATATCCCCACGCAGCAAATGCCGCTTGACAAAGTCGAAAGCGAATTGCCCGCGTTAGAGCAATATTATGAATCCTACCGGCAGCAGAACGTCGCGTCAGTGGATTTGCAGCGAGCCGGATGTGAACTTGCCACGGCCTATCTCAGACTACACAAGCGCAGCGACGCCGTGAAAGTCCTCAACGACCTCGCCGAGCAATTCAAAGGCACCGACTTCGGCACCCAATGCGCTACCCTCGTCAAGATACTTGAGTAACAATGCATTAACCGAACATCCACGTGAAGGCGCGGGTGAGGCGTTGGTCGGCGAACTGGTAGTGGTTGCCGGGGACAAGTTCAAACTCACAGTCGACTCCATGAGCTTTGAGGAAGTCGACAATCTCAACGGTGTCGGTCTGCACAGGTTTGAACTGCGGAACGGGCGAGAGAGCCTCCTTGATGCCAAGCAGAAAGTAGGCGCGGCCGCGTTTCGCGCCCACCTTGCGGCTTTTGACCCACACAACGAAATACTCATACCAGAACGAGCCTGACAGAGAGATGATGTTGTCGAATAGATCACATTCGAGCCACTGCCACAACGTGAAAAGTCCCGACAGGGAGACTCCGACGAGTGTACGCTGCGCTCCGGCTGCGATGCCGAGAGTCGTTTCAACCTGAGGAATGACCTTATCCCTGATTAGCTCAAGAAACTGAGGGGCGAGCCCCTCGAAGTCGGGACTGCCCGTAGGAACTCCTGCCGCGGGCCAAGGAGTCAAAGCGTTGTCCCAGTCCATATTGGTGATAACGACTATAGACACATCATATTTCTTTGCGTCTTCCAAGGCCCACCCTATGACTTCGTCGTAAGGATAAAGCATGTAGCAGATGCGGTCGGGATTGCCGCCGATCAATGTAACTTTAAGATTATCAATCTGTAGTGTCTGCATATTTCAATATACCGGGCAAATCCTTAAAGCCCGTCTGAATATACAACGTCCGGGCCGCGGCCGTTGTTTCGAGAGATATTTTATCGCCCCGGAGCTCCCGTGCCGTTTTAACAAGTTTTGTCCACGGTCATACTATGGCTTGCACTTCCCTACCGGCGGCTCTAAAAGTCTAATCCTCACTACTGTCGTGCGGTCAAGACTGCGCGCGACAGCCTCGTCAAAATGGTCCATGTATTTAGGCAAGAAACGTTCGCAGAGCATGCGCAGGGCCTTTATCTTCTCGTCATCATCGCTGACGATGGATGCCTCGCCCAAAGCGACAGCCGAATGATAATACTCGGTGAAATTATTTCGCTCCTCCTCAAAGCGCGGAGTGCATTTGCTTACGACCGAAAGGCTTACGACCGGATTAACGCGCAGGCAATCAAGTTTCTCGCCCTCGGCGGCGCAATGAAAATAGAAGGTCTCGCTGTCGCTGCGCACCACTGAGAGCGGCAGTCCGTAAGGCGTGCCGTCAGGACGCGTCATGCTGACAGTTACATAAGGTGCTCTGTCAAAGACCTCTAAAGCCCACTCTGCCGACTTTTGCCTGTCGAATTTCCTCATTTGTTTCATAATCCGGAATCTTAACGTTGACTTTTGAGAGATTCGGCATATGCCCGGCGGTGAGTCATGACTCCCTGCATGTGCTTTTGGGCCCAGTCGGTAAGCTGCATTATCAGGGGGATAAGAGACTCTCCGGTAGCGGTCAGGCGGTATTCGACTTTGGGAGGCACTTGGGCGTAAACCTTGCGGTCGATAAGACCGTCGGCCTCGAGCGTCTTGAGTGTGGTCGAGAGTACACGGGTCGATATGTCCGGAATAAGTCGGCAGAGCTCATTAAACCTAACTACGCCCTGTCCGTTTATAACCAGCAAAACGAGCAACGACCATTTGTCGCCGAAACGCGCCACGACATTGCGTATCGGACATATCTCAATGATAGAATTGTTCTCCTTTGTCATTTTGCTCATACTTTATATTGCAAAGTTAGTAACACAAACGCATATATACAAGAAAATGAATTTTTTTGAAATTTTTTGCCTCCTTAATCTCCTGATGCTCTGCAATAGTTATCAAAAGGTTAGTATGTGCCGCGAAAGTAAGTTCTTGACACAGCATTATTTGCACCGTAACTTTGCACTATAAAGTTTTAAATACATGAAAAGATGAAACAGATACAGACTATCGAAAAAGGCGCCAATTTCAGCGCCGCTAATTTCAGCAAGCTCGCCGACGTGAAGGATTATGTGCTCGAGTTAGGCCCGGATGTAAAAATCCCCGGCAAAGTGTTCGGCGGTCAGGCTGTCGGCGCAACCGGCGGAGAGTTCTCATTTCAGGTTTTTGCACCCGGTCAGGAAACAGGCTTCGTGCACACACATAAGAATCATGAGGAGCTGTATTTCTTCCTCGCAGGCAAAGGCGAATTTCAGGTCGACGGCGACGTCTTCCCGGTCGAAGAAGGCTCTGTCGTACGCGTCGCTCCTGCCGGTAAGCGCTCGGTGCGCAACAACGGCACGGAGCCGCTCGTAATGCTCTGCGTGCAATACCGAGGCAATACTTTTACAGACGAAGACACCGCTGACGGCAATATACTCAACGAGCCCGTGAAATGGTAAGATAAAGAGATGAGCATATACTAAATTCCTTTGTAAAAATGTTATATTTGCAGGGACATGTGCTTTGGCATGAGAGTAGTCATACATGCCGGAAACTACAGTACATGACAATTTATAATTGGCTTATAATCAGCAGAAAATATCCCTTGCGGTGTAATTAGTGTTAAAAACGTGCGTATATAAACGCATGATTAATAAAGGCATAAGAAATGTGGCAATCCGGTTTGTTTAAGAATTGGTAAAATCGCTTATAAAACCGAATGCCACATGGATATATTACAAACAATTCTCGAGTCCGTTTGGGTCAACGGATTACAGCTTTCTCACAAAAAATGCCTGAAGTCTCTGGTTGTCGCAATGCTGATGACGCTGTCGGTGAATCTCGTCAAGCTGGCCCGCTACTCCTTCACTGATGTAAAGACTTTATCCGGAGTGAGGAGAATAGAACGCCTTCTGGCACTGAGAATCTTCTCCGTCACCTTAGTGGGGAGAGCCATTGTCAGTGCATTGCCAAGTCAAAAGAAGTACATCCTTACCATGGACCGTACGACATGGGAGCTTGGAAGCCGTGTTTACAACATCCTTGCTGTAGGAATCTGCTTCGACGGCATATCCATACCGATATATTTCACCACTTATAACAAGCGCGGGTCAACCAATTTCGCCGAGCAGATATCTTTCATGGAGCATGTTCTCGACATCATTCCGGAGGAGCGGATAGAGTGTCTGGTGGCAGACAGGGAGTTTGGCTATACGAACTTCATTAAGTGGCTTGGCATAAGGCATATCCCTTTTTGTCTGAGAATCAGGGAGAATCATTATGTCAGGGATACATCCACAGGCAAAAGCTGCAAGATAAAAAACGTTCCGGCATCACTCGCAATCGGAGACAGCGTGGTGCTTTCTGACAGATACATAATCCGTGGAAATATCAAGGCGCGTATCTATGCGGTCAGGCGCAATGTACGCGATGACGAAAGTCTGCTGATTCTGGCGACACCTGTGGGCTCCTCGTTCACAGACAAGATTTACAGATTCAGATGGCAGATTGAGACCACATTCCGTGCTATGAAATCGGCCGGATTTAATATGGAGGATACCCATCTGCCCCTCAATGGCAGATTTCAGAACATGCTCGTTATCGCGCTCATCGCATATGCATGCGTTTTCATAGACGGGCTTGCCAAGTCTGCGGATACGGCTATTCCGGTAATGAAACGAAATGGACGCAGACGTTTCAGTCTGTTCAGCTGGGGGCTCGATTTTGTCGTTGCAGACATCTTTGGTGAAACCAAAATTTGTGAATCCAACCTAGGGAAAACTGTGACCTAAAAATTGTCATGTACTGTAGCCGGAAACATGTCCCTTCTATGTTGTGGTGCAATAGGCAAAGGTAACTTTAACCTAAAATTAACATTTGCCTTGCGTTTGGCATAAGTATTAGTATCTTTGTATCAGAAAG
>DXYS01000036.1:0-3206 GCA_019415705.1 Bacteroidales bacterium
CTTGTGAAAGTTGAGGCTTTTACTCTTTTTTGACGACGGTTATGCAACACCCCCTTTTTTTTATAATATATAATATAAATGCAGTCTGTAGGACTGCCGCATTGTTAGCAGAGCGGCGCACCTACAGCGCGCTTTATTTGGAGAGGGTATTTTCACCACGGTTGCGCAGGCCTACAGCCTGCTTACCGTGGCCTCAAATGCCGCGCCGCTCTGCGGCTACGACCGCTACGCGGACGGTCTTTTGACTTTAGCTCGTTAACACTTTCCCACCCTGATTTTGCAATCACGGGGATAATTAGTAACTTTGCAGCGTCAAACGCACGCGGTATCATCGGAGGCAACGGCACTGCCGGATAAGATGAAGATGGCGCGACTCGTCATAGCGGGTGCCCCGTTTTTATTTTTATTGTCAAACTTTACCTAAAAGCTTGTTATGCAACGTGATGCTATCGACTTGGGGCGTGCGCGTATCCCCCGACTTTTCAGAATTTATTTTATCCCTACCCTAATCGGCATGCTCAGCATTTGTGCCGTGACGGCCATTGACGGAATATTCATAGGCCACGGCGTAGGCAGCGACGGTCTGGCGGCCGTCAATATATGCATGGCGCCGCTGCTGTCGCTGATGGGCGTGGGCCTGATGCTCGGCATGGGCGCGTCAGTGGTGGCCTCGATACATCTGGCCTCACGCAATGTCAAGGCCGCGCGTCTCAACGCCACCCAAAGTCTCGCCTGCGGCACCTTGATTATGGCCGCCTTCCTCGCCGTGACGATGGCCAAACCCGAGGCGACGGCGCGTATCCTTGGCGCCGATGACGCGCTGATGCCCTTGGCCACGGATTACATGGTGTGGATTTTCCCCTCCGTGCTTTTTCAGATATGGGACGCCATCGGGCTTTTCATCGTCAGATTAGACGGCTCGCCCAAATATGCGATGTGGTGCAACGTCGTCCCTGCCCTGCTCAACATAGTGCTCGACTATGTCTTTATCTTCCCTTTGGCATGGGGCTGCGCGGCGCTGCGATAGCCACGTTTATCAGCTGCGCCGTGGGCGGTCTGATGGCCATAATCTACATAGCTTTCGCGGCGCGCGAGCTGCGTCTGATACGCATCAAGCTGAGTCGCAAGAGCCTGATGCTCAGCCTGCGCAACATCGGCTATCAGTGCAAGATAGGCATCTCGGCCATCCTCGGCGAGACGACGATGGGCATGCTGATGTTTATGGGTAATCTCGCGTTTATTAAATATGTGGGAACTGACGGGGTCGGTGCGTTCAGCATCGCGTGCTACTACTGCCCGTTTGTGTTTATGATAGGCAACGCCATTGCCCAGTCGGCGCAGCCCATCATCAGCTATAACTACGGCCTTCGACAGTACGGCCGAGTGGCCGAGACAGAGCGCTTCGCCATCATGGCTGCCGTGATGATAGGTGTCGTGCTGACGCTGATATTCACCACACTGCCCGGCTTTTTGGTGTCGCTCTTCTTGGAGGGCGACGGGCCGACGGTCAGGACGGCCGTCGAGGGTCTGCCTCTGTTTGCGGCGGCGTTTGTGCCTTATATCTTCAATCTGACGGCGATAGGCTACTTCCAGTCGGTCGAGCGAGTCGCGCCGTCGGTGGTCTTCGCGCTGCTTCGCGGCGTGGTGTTCATCGTGCCCGCGTTTATTTTCATGCCCGAGCTGACGGGCGTCAGAGGCATCTGGTTGGCATTAGCCATATCAGAGATGCTGACGGCGCTGTCTATCATCGTCTTTTACAGCGTGCGGCGCCGGTCGGGGCGTTGAAATTGGTAAATTTTGCCGTAAAATAGGGTTTTGACGACATGTGGCTATTTTGTATTTTTGCAGCCATACAAATGTATAGTTTTGTATATTGCTTTTAATACATTAATCACATTATACTCCAATAGCTTACTTAAACATGTTGCTCACCTGCTATCCGCGGCTCAGAGAGGCTGCTGCCGCGCTGACACTCTGCGCCGCCCTTAACTCTTACGCCACCGAAGCGCCCGACACCGTCTCAGGCCGGCAGTTAGACGGCCTCGTAGTCACCGGCACACGCGCTCCGTCAAATCCCTCACTGCTGTCGCAGACAGTCACCGTCATAGGCCGCGCCGACATCGAGCGCTCGCAGCGCACATCGTTGCTGCCGCTCATCAACGAGCTGACACCCGGAGTGTTCACCACCTCGCGCGGCGTCTACGGCTACGGAGTGTCAGGCGGAGCCGCCGGAGGCATATCGGTGCGCGGCCTGACGGGCGCGTCGGCTCAGGTGCTTACGCTCATCGACGGCCATCCGCAGTACAGCGGCATCTTCGGCCACCCCATCTCCGACGCCCTGCAGTCACTCATGGCCGACAAGGTCGAGATAGTGCGCGGCCCGGCGTCGACTCTCTACGGCTCAAACGCCATGGGCGGCGTCATCAACATCATCACGCGCCGCATGGCAGCCGACGGCGTGGAGACTATGGCACGTGCAGGCTACGGCTCTTACAATACCCTCGAGACCGAGCTCACCAACCGCCTGCGCCGGGGGCGCTTCTCGTCGACCGTCAGCGGCTCGTATAACCGCAGCGACAACAACCGGCACGACATGGATTTCAGCCAGTACAGCGGTTTCGCCAAGTTGGGCTATGACATCAGCAGCCGCTGGCGCGCCTTCGCCGACGTGGACCTGACGCAGTTCAAGGCATCAAACCCGGGACCTGTGAGCGCCCCCCTCATCGACGCCGACCAGCGCATCACGCGCGGCGCCGCAGCCATCGGCGTCGACAACAGCTACGAAAAGACCAACGGCGGAGTGAGCGTATTCTTCAACTGGGGTCACCACTGGATTAACGACGGCCACACGGCCTCGGCCGACCCTCGCGCCTACCGCTTCATCTCCGACGACAACATGGCCGGAGTGTCGCTCTGGCAGAGCTGGCAGCCGGCCGAGGGCTCGGTGTTTACGGCCGGCGCCGACTGGTTTCGCTACAGCGGCCGGGCTTGGAACAGCTATGTCACCGGACCGCGCGAGAGCGAGAGCGAGGAGATAGCCGACCGTTTTCACAACGAATTTGCGGGCTACATAGACCTGCGTCAGCAGCTTTTCAGCCACCTGACGGTGAGCGCGGGTGTGCGTGCCGACCATAACTCGGGAGTCGGCACCGAGTGGATTCCCAAGGGAGGCATCGCGCTTAACCTGCCGCGCGAAATCACGCTGC
>DXYS01000036.1:3216-4286 GCA_019415705.1 Bacteroidales bacterium
GTTCCCGCCGCAAAATCCCGACCTGCAGCCCGAGCGTTCGTGGACTTATGAGGCAGCCTACAGCCAGACGCTGCTCGACGGCGCTCTGCGCTACGGCGTCAACCTCTATTATCTCAACGCCTCAAACATCATCCTGACGCTGCCGCGCACTGACGGTCCGGGACGGCTCAATGTCAATAGCGGCAAACTTATCAGCCGCGGCGTGGAATTCGAGGGCTCATGGCGCATAAGCCGCCGCGTGGGCGCCGACGTAAACTACAGTTATGACGACCTGTCGCGCACAGTGGCCGGCGCGCCGGCCCATAAGCTCTATGGCGGCGCCACTTATTCGCACAGGCGTCTGACAGCTCAGACCGGACTGCAGTACGTAGCCGGACTGCACACGTCAGACACGCCGGCCGACGACCGCAAGGAGAGTTTTGTGCTCTGGAGCGTGCGCGGCGAGTTTGAGGTCTGCAAATATCTGAGTCTGTGGGTGCGCGGCGAGAATCTGCTCGCGCAACACTATGAAATCAACGCCGGATTCCCGATGCCCCGCGCCACAGCCATAGCCGGCGTGAAAGTGAAGTTTTAAAAAGGCTCAGAGTTCTCGGAGAACTCTGAGGCCTTATTAATCACAGAGCCCCGTCACAGGTCTGAGCTGCGGCGGGGCTTTGTTATGGGTGATGGTGTGAGCGAGGGGGCTATCGGCCGAATATCATACGGATGCGCTCCCAGAGGGTCATAGGTTCGGTCTTGACGTGTATCGACACTTTTGACGATTTGCGGTTGAGAAAAATAATCGACGAGTGCATGACTATCGCTATCCACTCCTCGAACGGAACGATGGCATGTATACGCGAAAGAGGCAGGCGGTGAAAAGGCGATGAGGCATCAATCGAATTAATCAAAAGCTCATCGTTGTCCATGTCGATTGTAATGTTATGATGCTCGGCAACATAATCAAACAGCAGAGCGAAATCGAGACAATCGGGGCTTTTGGGCAGTTTCCTGAACTTCTTGTATAGCGTATTTATGACTTGTTTTGTAATCATAACTTAATTTTCACACACGGCTTGAATCTGTCTCTT
>DXYS01000036.1:4296-4512 GCA_019415705.1 Bacteroidales bacterium
GCTTGAATGGTTTTAGATGCGTTTTACGCGGAGGAATGCCGTGGAGAGAGTTTTTGTCTGGCGGCTCCGTTTATTATTATAACGGAGGTCTGCCGATAAGGTTTAGACTCTGTTTACTTTTTTTGTGAAAATATCAGACAGACTTTTTTAGGAATAAAAAGCAATCGGCCCTGCAAAAAAGCAGGGCCGATAACTCTTATGAAAACTGTCAGGCGA
>DXYS01000037.1:0-7772 GCA_019415705.1 Bacteroidales bacterium
GTGGTAGCCGAGCGACTCGAAGATGCGGCGCACGATGCGGTTGCGGCCCGAGTGTATCTCGATGCCGGCCTGATTGCGGTCGGTCTCGGTGGCGTAGCTGATTGCGTCGGCGTGGATGGGTCCGTCCTCAAGCTCGATGCCGTCGGCGATGCGCTGCATGTCTTCCTCGGCGATGTCGCGGTCACACCACACGTGATAGATTTTTTTCTTGACGTATTTGGGGTGAGTGAGCTTTGAGGCGAGGTCACCGTCGTTGGTCAGCAGAAGCACGCCGGTGGTATTGCGGTCGAGACGGCCGACGGGGTAAATGCGTTCGGGGCATGCGCCTTTGACGAGATCCATGACGGTCAGTCGGCCGTTGGGGTCATCGCTGGTGGTGACACAGTCCTTGGGTTTGTTGAGCAGGATGTAGCATTTGCTCTCGAGCGTGACGACCTTGTCGTTGTACTCGACGACGTCGCTGTGGGTGATTTTGGTGCCGAGCTCCGTGACTGTTACACCGTTTACTTTGACGAGACCCTGCTGGATGAATTCGTCGGCCTCGCGGCGCGAGCACAGGCCGGCGTTGCTCATATATTTGTTGAGACGTATCTGCTCGTCGGGATCGGGCACGGTCACTTCATACTCGATGCGTTTGGGACGCGGTGTGAAGCTCTTGCCGCGGCCGGGGAAGTTATCTGACTGCTGACGGTTGTAGCCACCCTGACGGTTATTATTGTAGCCGCCCTGACGCTGCTGGTAGCCGCCCTGACGGTTGTTGAATCCTCCCTGACGGTTTCCGCCCTGATTGTTATATCCTCCCTGACGGTTGTTGAATCCGCCCTGACGCTGCTGATAGCCTCCCTGACGGTTGCCGCCCTGATTGTTATAACTTCCCTGACGGTTGTTGAATCCGCCTTCCTGACGGTTGTTGTAACCGCCTTGGCGCTGCTGGTAACCGCCCTGACGATTGCCGCCCTGATTGTATGCCGGACGCTTGTTATAGCCTCCCTGCTGGCGGGGCTGATATGTTGTCTGAGGCTGTTGCTCGGCTGCACTGTCTGTGGCAGCGGCCTCACCGTTTTGCTCGGTCTGAGCGCCGGCGTTGTAGTCGGGACGCGGACGCTGCTGATAGCCTCCCTGACGGTTGTAGCCTCCGTTGTTGTAGTGGTTGTTATAGTTGTTGTATCCTCCCTGACGGTTATTGAATCCTCCCTGACGGTTGTTGTAGCCGCCTTGGCGCTGCTGGTAGCCTCCCTGACGGTTGTAGGGGCGGTAAGAGTGACGGAGCGACTGGTCGTCGGCTGTCTGATTTTCTGATTCGTCGGCCGCCGGACGGTTGCCGTAATTTACTTTTTCATAACGTTTGAAGTCCTGATTGTCGCCGCTGCTTGCAGGCATCTGGCTTATGCGGGGACGTTTAGGTTTTTTTTCGTCGGAATTGGTATCCATAGACTGAGCAATGATTTAGAGGGTGTTAGTTTTGAATTAATTCGTTTTAAAGATTCTTTTGCCGTCTGCCTCTCGGCGATGTGACGTAATTTTTGATTATCGTTTGTCGATGTTTGTGGTTGATGTTGATGAGATTTACGATAGTTTGGGTTAATGATGTGACTTTTAGTAATATGGTATAAATCTATTGAGAGATTGCTTTTTGTTGCTATTTTATGACCGAGGCCGGTTCTCGCCGTCCGTGTGCTTGGTTTTCAGGTACGCAAAATTAGTAATTTTCTTGAAAATCAGAAATAAAGCGTAATAAAAAAATAAACCGTTGCTTAATTATTGTTGATTGTAGCATATCAGACGTAGCCGGCGGCCGTTACGTTAAAAATATAGTTGATTGTATAGATAACGTTTTTGTCGTGTAAAAAGACGACCGCCGCGGACATAAAATTGCTGCGGCGGCCGTAAAATATGTTACGCCTCGGGCGTTATGCCTTTGCTGCAAGAGGTGCGGGCACGTTGTAAACGCGCTGAGCAAGCTCTTGGTCGAGCATGTAGAGCGCAAGTCCGTTGTCGCCGATAAGTTTGAGACGGTCGATGAGATTGAGAGCGGTCTCCTCTTCCTCGACCTGCTCTGATACAAACCAGTCGAGCTTGCCGCGGGTGGCATAATCATGCTCGGCCTCGGCGAGTGCATACAGGTTGTTTATCATAGCGGTGACTTTCTTCTCGTGCTCGAGTGTGGCTTCAAATGCGGCAATCGGCGAGGGCCATTCTGTCTCGACGGCGTCGATGGCTTTGAGCTCGACACGTCCGCCGCGCGAGATGAGATAGTTGATAAAGATTTCGGCGTGAGCCTGCTCTTCTTTAAACTGGATGCGGAACCAGTTGGCGATGCCGGCTTTGCCGTCGGCCTCAAAGTTCATGGCCATTGACAGATAAAGATATGCCGACCAGAACTCTGCGTTAATCTGCGCATTGATTGCGTCTTGAATTTTAGGACTTACCATAATATAAATGATTAAGTAAAATGTCGTTTTTGATTCGGGGCAAAATTAACAAAAAAATCAGTAGAGCGGTTGATTAATTCAATGAAAAAAAATAAAAATCACGGAGCTTTGTTATGTAGCTTGATAAAAATGCCTATCTTTGCAGACGTCAACCTGCAGTCGGATATTCCATGTCTTTGCATGTGACCTATTTGCGGTAGTAGCTCAGTTGGTAGAGCATGGGCTTCCCAAGCCCAGGGTCGCGAGTTCGAGCCTCGTCTACCGCTCAATGTTCACAATCATGGTTTTGTTAACCGTGTGAGTGTCATGCAGAATGATTTATATGGCTATTTTGGAATTTTTAACGACCTTTTTGGTTAAAATTTCTATTGCTGATATTAATTTTGCGGTGCTAAGGGAAAAAGCTGACCAAAGTTAAGTATCGGACAGTTAAAGGCGATTATGTTTTATGTTTGTAAAGCCTCTGTCCACAATCAATTTTGACTTTTAAAGCTACAGTATGCCCTGTCGCGCATGGCGTGACAGACACGCCGCAGAAATCATGCGTCCTCTTCCGTATATGCGGTAAAGGACCTTGTCGAGATTAAAATAGTTGTTTTATAGATAATTGTGTATATGTTACCGGGCTGTCGTGAGATAGCCCGATAGCTTTTTGCGGCGTATATTGCCGCTATTCACCGCATTTTTGCGGTGAATATTTGTTTAATTGCAGCTAAAAGTTTATTTTTGCCATGGAAACATTTTTTTTATTCGTTCGTGAATCAGATGGATAACAAGCTTTACATCTGGCAGTGCCGTGAATGGCCGGAGTTTACATGGGACTCTGCGGCTTTACTTGAGCCGCACGGTCGTCTAAGCCGTGCTCATGGTCTGTTAAACGGCCGCATGTCAATGCTCGGCTTTAATGAGAAGAGTGAGTCTTTGCTTGCAAATATGTGTAATGATTTAATCTGTTCTTCTGAAATTGAAGGCGTAGCGCTTAATCATGACTCTGTGCGCAGCAGTCTTGCCCGCCGTCTCGGAATTGTGTCAGACGGGATGCTTCTCGAAGATCATTATGTCGAAGGGCTTGTCGATGTAATGATAGATGCTGTGCGCGATTGTCACGAACTGTTGAGTGACAGGAGGCTCTTCGGCTGGCATGCGGCATTGTTCCCGACCGGTCGAAGCGGCATGTATGAAATCACTGTTGCTGACTGGCGTAAGGGGGAGGAGCCCATGAGAGTTGTATCGGGCGCTTTCGGACATGAAAAGATTCACTATGAAGCACCCGCCTCAGACTCGGTTGCCGATGAAATGGACAAACTTATCAAATGGTGTAATGAGACTGATATTTCACCTTATATCATGGCTGCTGTCGCCCATTTATGGTTTGTCACCATACATCCTTTTGATGACGGCAACGGTCGTATCGGCCGAACGCTTGCAGACATGTTCCTCGCACGCTTAGATGATGAACATGCTCGGTATTACAGCATGTCGGCCGAGATTAATCGCTGTAAAAAGTCTTATTATGATATACTTGAACGCACACAGAAAGGGGGTCTTGATATTACCGAATGGTTATTGTGGTTTTTCGGTTGTCTTGAGAGTGCAATTGACAGAGCAAGCAGTGTTGTTGAAAATACGTTGCGCAAAGCTGCATATTGGGATAAATTTAGAGATATTGAAGTTAATGAGCGTCAGCGAAAAATCATCAATCGTCTCTGGGACGGTTTTGACGGCAAGCTGACTTCATCTAAATGGGCTAAAATATGTCATTGCTCACAGGATACAGCCTTAAGAGACATCAATGATTTGATTGATAAGGGTATGCTTCGCAATAGCGGTGTAGGTGGCCGTAGCGTCAACTACCTGCTTTGTGATTGACCGACCTGACTTAATCCGATAAGATTATGCGGCGAATATTGCCGCTATTCACCGCAAAAATGCGGTGAATATTTTGGCTCAGCAGTAAAACCCGGTTGAAATGTTAAAAGGATATATATAATTATGTAGGGACATGCCAAAGCTACCGGCCGGGAGCTGCGGCATGTATAATTCGCCGATAATCGCCTGATGGCCAAACAATACGTGCCAAAGGAACGTCCCTACATGTTTTTTAACAACCGCTTTTTTACATTGGTCCAATATGCGGTGATTAGCTATTGCAAAGAAGTGTTAATTTACCGGGGTTGCAAAAATGTCAGTGCCAAATGTCATGCCATTTCTACTTTTGTGCAAAAAAAGAACATTATGAAAAAGACACGTAAATCATCAGCTAAAACTATTACCGCCCGTATCCCCGTCGAACTTATCCGTCAGATACTTGACGACCCCGAAAACATTTCGCTCTGTCACGCTCTCGTCTCAGCCATACTCGAGGCCGACCGGATAGCTCGTCCCGACGGCATAGCCTCCGAACTTGACAGCAGCCCTCTGCATCCGTCATCGTCATCCGAGGCTGACACTATGGCTGAGGATGCACGCCGACGTGCCGATAAAGCCGCCGAGCACCGTGAGGCGCGAAAGATGCGAGCCGAGCAGCGCATGAAAATGCTTGAACGTATACTCAGTGACAATAAGCCGGTAGCTCTGTCGTCAATCTTTGGCACCGGACTGTTCACACCCGTGCAGGAGCGCGCGATTGATGCGCTCCTTAATCCCACTGTGCGCACCATTAATAAACTCTCGCCTGACCAACTGCGGGCCTTCTTCCTGCCTTTTATCATGAAGTTCAATAAACTTTCGGCTGCCGACGTTCCGACCGCTCTGCGCCGACACGCCGTCACCGCATAATATCGGTTTTGGCCGGCATATTATTTGGCGGATATTCTTTATATTTGGGGCTAAAATTTAGGCTATGCTCGATTTCCGCAAACTTAAGTCGGCGATTGACGTGCGGCGGTCTGTCCGCACTTTTGAGCCGCACTGCGTCACTGATGCAGACAGACATAAATTTGACGAAGACAGCGCCGAGGCGATAGAGTTGTGCGGAGCTGTCGGCACGGCACGAATAGTCGTGCTTGATTTCGCCGACGACAATACGGCTCCCGGCCGTATGGCGACCTACGGTTTTATCAAGGGCGCGCGTACATATTTCGTGCTGCTTGTCAAGGCCGATGCTGATGATGCGGTCTGCCGTCGGGCGGCTGCCGCGATGGAGCTGATGGTCTTGGACGCCGTGTCAGTCGGTTATGGCACATGTTGGATCGGAGGCACGTTCAGTCGTTCGACATTCGGAGGGCTTGCCTCGCAGGGCGATGACGAACGCATTGTCGCAGTCATTGCCGTAGGCAGAGAGGCAAAACCGGGTTTTGCAGAGCGCGTTATACGTGCAGTGTCAGGCTCGCGCGATAAGGACGGGCGTCCGCGCCGACGCGATTTTGACAGTATGTTTATAAGCGGTGACGGCTCCGGAACAGACAGCCGTGTGCATGCCGCGTTGTGTGATGTCAGGATGGCGCCGTCGTCGACAAATTCGCAGCCGTGGCGCGCGACGATGTTTGACGGAGGGCGTCGTGTCGTGTTTGAGGCTGCGACACACAACTCATATACTCAGACCGACATGGGGATAGCCCTTTGCCATTTCGCGCTCGGCCTGTGGCCCCGGCGTGTTGACTTTGATACGCAGATGACGGCAGTCGTTGATTTGGACTAAAAGTCAATGGTGACCGATGCTGAGGCGAGCTGCGCGGATATTGGCGGTGCTATTTTGGAGACTTTCACATAGCCCGACGCGATGGCCGGCCACCGCGTCAAAAGCGCCCCGGCGATGCGCCCGGCGACATGTTCGAGCAACTGTGACGGAATTTTCATTTCCTTTTTGATTATGTCGACAATTTCGGCATAACTTATCGTGTCGTCTAATCCGTCGCTGACAGCGGCTATGACTGACGGCGGATAGCAGACCGCAACCGAGACCTCAAATTCGTTGCCGACAGTCTGCTCCTGTGTTGAGACGCCGTGAAAGGCGTAAAGCCTCACACGGTCGACCTCGATGGTCACAGACGCTTTCCTAATGCGTTCGGCGGGAGTCATTTGCGGCGGCGCGACTGGCGTGAGCCCGAGCCGGCGCGCTCGCGGCGCTCGCGCTTCGATTTGCTTTTATTGCGGTCGCCTTTGAGAGCTTGAGCGACAGACGGTGCGGCGAGTGTATCTAATGACCGCGGCGGATTTTTCTCGTCGACGATGACAAAGTCTAACTGCTTGCGGTCTAAGTTGGCGCGTGCAACCTGCACCGTGATGCGGTCGCCGAGACGGTAGCGGTGGTTGTTGCGGCGTCCGACGAGGGCATAGTTGCGTTCGTCGTAGTCATAGAAGTCGTCGGCGAGGTCACGCACGGGCACGAGTCCCTCGCATTTGTTCTCGTCCAACTCTACATACAGACCCCACTCGGTGACACCCGAGATGACGCCGTCGTAGACTTCGCCCAAGTGGTCGGCCATGTACTCAACCTGCTTGAACTTGATCGAGGCGCGCTCGGCGTTGGCGGCGAGCTGCTCCTGTGCCGACGAGTGCTTACATTCGTCCTCCAATTTCTCGATGTTGACACTGCGTCCGCCGTTGAGATAGCGGTCAAGCAGACGGTGCACCATCATGTCGGGGTAGCGGCGGATAGGCGACGTGAAGTGAGTGTAGTAGTCAAATCCGAGACCGTAGTGGCCGATGTTTTCGGTCGTATAGACGGCTTTTGCCATAGAGCGGATGGCAAGTGTCGACAGCAGGTTTTCCTCGCCTTTGCCCTTGACGTCCTCGAGCATGCGGTTGAGCGATTTGTTGACCTCTTTGGCCGAGCCTGACGCTTTGATTTTGTAGCCGAAGGCGCGCGCGAGCTTGGCGAGGTCTTCGATGCGCTGTTCGTCTGGCTGGTCGTGTACGCGGTAGACAAAAGCTTTTGGTTTCTGACGCCCGTGTTTGATGCCTATGGCCGAGGCTACGGTGCGGTTGGCGAGCAGCATGAACTCCTCAATCAACTTGTTGGCGTCTTTTGACTCCTTGAAGTAGACTCCGGTCGGGTGGCCTGTCTCGTCGATGTCAAATCTGACCTCGACGCGGTCAAAATCTATCGACCCGTTATCGTAGCGGCGCTCGCGCAGAAGTTTGGCGAGTGTGTCGAGCGTGAGTATCTCGTCGGCATAATCGCCTTTGCCGGTTTCGATGACCTCCTGTGCCTCTTCGTATGTGAATCGTCGGTTTGAGCGCGTTACTGTTCGGGCGATGCGCGAATTGATGACCTTGGCGTTTTTATCCATTTCGAAGATGACCGAGAACGTCAGTTTGTCTTCGTCGGGACGCAGCGAGCAGATGCCGTTGCTCAGATGCTCGGGGAGCATCGGCACGACGCGGTCGACGAGATAG
>DXYS01000037.1:7782-31701 GCA_019415705.1 Bacteroidales bacterium
GTCGATGATGGTGTCGGGTGTGACGTAGTGAGTGACATCGGCGATGTGCACACCGACCTCATAGTTGCCGTTGGGTAGGGTGCGTATCGACAGGGCGTCGTCAAAGTCTTTGGCGTCCTTGGGGTCGATGGTGAAGGTGGTCACGCCGCGCATGTCTTCGCGTGCGGCCACGACTTCGTCGGTGATGCCGGCGTCGATTTTTTCAGCGGCCTTCTCGACGGCCTCAGGGTAGCGGTAAGGCAGGCCGAACTCGGCGAGGATGGCGTGTATTTCGGCTGTATTCTCGCCCGTCTTGCCGAGTATGTCGACGACTTCGCCGACGGGATTCTTGGCGTCGTCGGGCCAGTCGGTGATGCGCACGATGGCTTTGTCGCCGGTCGTGCCGCCGTGGAGTTTGGCGCGCGGAATGAAAATGTCGGTGGCGAGAAACTTGGAGTCGGTCAGCAATGTGGCGTAGTGGCGGTCGACCTTGAGAGTGCCTATGAATGTCTGGTCTTTTTTCTCTATTATCTCGATGACCTCGGCCTCAGGCTCGCGGCCCTTGACACGTGCCGCGATGCTCACTTTGACGCGGTCGCCGTTGAGAGCATGCATCGAGTTACGCTCGGCCACGAAGATAGCGTCGCCCGGTTCGTCACCGTCGAGTATGACACCGTTCTTGCCGTTGGCACGACGCACGAATGTGCCTGTATCGACCGACGAGCGCTGCGGGGCTTTGTAAATGCCGGGCGCCACTTCGACAATCACTCCGTCAAAAGCGAGTTCGGCGAGATAAAGCGCCACGGAGCGCTGCGCTGCGTGGGCTTCGAGACCGAGGGATGCCGAGACCTGCTTGTAATTGAATGTATTGTTTTCCTGTCGGCTGATGTAGCTGTCGACGGCTGATGAAATTTCGACGGTCTGTCGTTGTTTTTTTGTATTTCGTGCCATTGTTGTCGTATGTTAGTCGTGCTTTAAGCTATAACAACGGCCCGTGTCGTGATGTTTTTGAGCACGGGCCGTATGATTGTCTTTATGTTATGCGTCGATGTTGGCGTAGTTGGCGTTTGACTCGATGAAGTCTCGTCGCGGCCCGACGTCTTCGCCCATCAGCATAGAGAATATTCGGTCGGCCTCTGCCGCATCGCTGATGTGCACTTGTTTGAGCATGCGGCCTTCGGGTGACATTGTCGTGTCGCGGAGCTCCTGAGCGCTCATCTCGCCGAGACCTTTATAGCGCTGGACGTATGTGCCTTTGCCGTGCTCGTCAACAAATTTCTGCACCTGCTGGTCGGTCCAGCAGTATTCCTCGACTTTGCCTCGCTTGCATTTGTAGAGCGGCGGAGTGGCGAGGTAGAGATAGCCGTTCTCGATGACGGGGCGCATGCGGCGGAAGAAGAAGGTCATCAGCAGTGTGGCGATGTGGCTGCCGTCGACATCGGCATCGGTCATGATAATGATTTTGTGGTAGGCGAGTTTGGCGAGGTTGGCCTCCTTGGGGTCTTCTTCGGTGCCGATGGTGACGCGGAGCGCACGGAAGAGGTTGGTGATTTCCTCGTTTTCGAAGATTTTGTGCTCCATGGCTTTCTCGACATTGAGAATCTTGCCTCGCAGCGGCAGGATGGCTTGGAATGTGCGGTCACGGCCCTGTTTGGCTGTGCCGCCGGCCGAGTCACCCTCGACGATGAAGAGTTCGCAGTCTTCGGCTGTGCGTGACGAGCAGTCGGCGAGTTTGCCGGGCAGGCCGCCGCCCGAGAGCGGAGACTTGCGCTGCACTTTCTGACGGGCGTTGTAGGCGGCGTGACGTGCCTGAGCGGCGAGTATCACTTTGTCGACGATGGTGCGTGCCTGACGGGGATTCTCCTCAAGGTAGTTTCGCAGTGCCTCGCTGACCGCGGTCTGCACGGCGCCTATGACCTCCGAGTTGCCGAGTTTTGTTTTGGTCTGGCCTTCAAACTGCGGCTCCATGACCTTGACGGAGATGACTGCTGTCAGTCCCTCACGGAAGTCGTCGCTTGAGATTTCGACCTTGGCGTTCTTGAGCAGGTTGTTGTCTTCGGCATATTTCTTGAGAGTTGATGTGAGGCCGCGTCTGAAGCCTGTCAGGTGCGTGCCGCCCTCGATGGTGTTGATGTTGTTGACAAACGAGTAGACGTTCTCGTTGTAGGTGTTGTTATATGTCAGTGCGACCTCGACGGGGATGCCCTGACGCTCTGTGCGCAGGTCGATGACGTCGTCGATGAGCGACTCTTTGTTGGAGTCAATGTATCGCACGAACTCGCGCAGGCCCTCAGCCGAGTAGAATGTCTCGCTGCGTGCGACGCCCTCGGCGTTGACCTCACGCATGTCGGTGAGCTTGAGGGTAATGCCGGCGTTGAGGAAGGCAAGGTCGCGCAGACGGTTGGCCAATGTCGAGTAGTCATAGACAGTGACTGTGAAAATCGATGCGTCGGGCTTGAATGTAATCATTGTGCCGGTGCGCTCGCTTTCGCCTATGATCTGCAACTCTGAGGTGGGTTTGCCGCATGAGTATTCCTGCATGTATGCTTTGCCGTTGCGGTGCACTTCGGCGCGCAGATATGTCGACAGCGCGTTGACGCAGCTCACGCCGACGCCGTGCAGACCACCCGATACTTTGTATGAACCTTTGTCAAATTTACCGCCCGCGTGGAGCACGGTGAGGACGACCTCGAGAGCGCTCTTGTGCTCTTTCTCGTGCAGGTCTACCGGGATGCCTCGGCCGTTGTCGACGACCGTAATCGAGTTGTCGGCGTTGATTGTGACTTCGATGTGGGTGGCGTAGCCGGCGAGGGCCTCGTCGATAGAGTTGTCGACTACCTCGTAGACAAGGTGATGGAGGCCCTTGGCGGAGATGTCTCCGATGTACATGGCCGGTCTTTTGCGCACGGCCTCAAGGCCTTCGAGCACCTGTATGTTACTGGCGCTATATTCTTCTGGTTGATTTGACATATTTGTATTGGGAATCTTTTATTTTCTACAGTGAATTTGTTATGCAAAGTTAGGAAAAAATTGTGGTAGCACCAAATTTTCAGGAGGGCAAGTCTTACTAATTTAATATGCGCGCGTTTACGTACGCGCGCGTGAGGCAAATGCACTATCCATTCCCGTCAATTTATCACTGTCTGATAAGCTGTCGCGGTGATATTTTTGTAAACTTCAAATAATCTGATATCAAATAAAAACAGCAGAAAATATGAAAATAAGACATGTGTTGGCTGTCATGGTGGCGGCTGTCTTCGGAGGCAGCGCGCTGTCGGCCGAAACAGGGTGCGTCGCGGTCAGAAGTTTTGTCTACGAAGGCAATGATGATTATTATCGGGAAAACCCGCTGACTTCACCCACGCAGTTCTATAATCCCATAATTCCCGGCTGGCATTCTGACCCGAGCGTCGTGTGTGTCGGTGACGATTACTGGCTGGTGGTGTCGACTTTCGGCTATTATCCGGGCGTGCCGCTTTTTCACAGCCGCGACTTGGTCAACTGGGAGATGACGCGCAACGTGCTCGACCGTCCGTCGCAGCTGCCTTATCTGCAGGGGCAGTCGCTCGGCAAGGGCGGCATATATGCGCCCCACATTTCTTATAATCCGGCCAACAAGCTGTTTTATATGGTCACGACTGATGTGGGGCGCAAAAACGGTCACTTCTATGTGACGACCGCCGACCCGGCCTCTGACTGGAGTGACCCGGTGTGGCTTGACGGCATCGACGGCATTGACCCTTCGTTTTTCTTCGATGCCAACGGCAAATCGTATATTGTCTATAAAGAGGACACGACCGGCAAGCCCAAATGGAGCAACTTCCGCTCGATACGCTTCATAGAGTTTGACTCCGCCAATGGCAACACTGTCGGCGAGTCATGGACATTCGACGAGGCCGGCGTAGGCCCGGAGGAGAAACTCGACCGTGACGAGGGACCGCATATTTATAAAATCAATGGTCGCTACTATCTGATTTGCGCCGAGGGCGGCACCGGCAGTCAGCACTCGGCTGTCATCTACCGGGCCGACGACGTGCGCGGTCCGTGGACTCGCTGGAGCCGCAACCCGATGCTGACACAGCGCCATCTGAAGGATAACCGCACCAATCCCGTCACCTGTGCCGGACATGCCGACCTCGTCGAGACACCCGAGGGTGAGTGGTGGGCTGTCTTTCTTGCGCAGCGTCCGGGTCCCGGCAAGTTTCAGGCTCTCGGTCGCGAGACATTTATGATGCCTGTCAAATGGAGCCTCGACGGATATCCTTATATGACTCAGGCTACAGACACTGTGCCCATGGTGCTTGAGCGCAAGGCGGCGCGCCGGGGCGACAACATGATTTCGGGCAATTTTGTCTGGACTGACGATTTCAGCGCGCCGAAACTGCGTCCCGAGTGGATGTCGCTGCGCGGCGACGCCTCGCATTATTACACACTCGGCAAAGACGGCCTCCGTCTCGCCTATGGCGAGGAACTGTCGACAGGCGCGGGCACTCCCGCTTATCTCGGACGCCGCCTGCAGCATCATAAATTCGATGTTGAGACGGGCCTCGTCTTTGACAAGACGCCGTCGGCCGGCGAGAGTGCGGGTCTGATGATACTCAAGACCGAGGACCGTCAGTATTATCTTGCTGTCGGCGACAAGGCTGTCGAGCTCCGACAGATAGGCCGCAAAGGCGCTGTCGACGTGCTCGCCTCAGAGCCTGTCGATTTCGCCAAGGGCCGAAACTTCGTTCTGAAAGTCGTGTCTGACGGCGAGCGTTATGACTTTATGTGGCGTCAGGGCGACCGCGGCGAATGGCATAAATTAGCCTCGGGGGTGGATGCGTCATATGTATCATGTGACCGCACGGGCGGTTTTACGGGTGCTACAGTCGGCGTATATGCCGAGCGACGATGAAATCGGCTTTCTGAGCATTCTCCTTAAAGCGTTGAGTTACAATGAGCAAAAAATCCGAATAAAAATTAAAGTGTGAAAAAATATAAAATTAAAGCGGATTTATTTGCATGATTCGAAAAAGCTCTTTACCTTTGCATCGCTTTTCAGAAATAATCGGGGTGTAGCTCAGTTGGTTAGAGTACGCGTCTGGGGGGCGTGAGGTCGCTAGTTCGAGTCTAGTCACCCCGACAAAATGAAGCGGAAGCGGTGAATTTTTTTCACCGCTTTTTTGTGTCTATATTGGCCTGATTAGCATAAGTTTTATAACTTTGCAAAGACGGTGCGGACTGTCCCGTCGTTAAACTGATATCATGAGACCTCTTTCGTTCATCACTTTACTTTTGTCTCTGATTATATCTCCTGTCGCCGAGGCTCGGGCCGACTTCGGCCGTTTCTTTGCAGACAGCACCTTGCGCGTCGATTATATAATGGGCGCCGGACCGTCGTCGTCGCCGGTGATATTGCTTGACGGCATGTCCAAGAGCCCCGTGTGGGCCGGGAGACGCCACAATCTCGACAGTGTCCCTTTGGCCGGAAACGGCACGCTTACTCTCACCGACGCAGCTACGGGCGACACCATCTACCGCCATTCGTTTTCGACACTCTTTCAGGAATGGCTCGGCACTGATGAGCCGAGTCAGACAGCCCGCGCTTTTGAGACTGTATTGCTTGCGCCTCTGCCCAAAGCAGAGACGGTTGTCAGTGTCGAGCTCAGAGACGCACGCCATCAGCCGATGGCACGTATGAGCCATACATATCGTCCCGATGACGTTCTTGTCGCTGTCAGAGGCCGTAAAAAGCCGCAGACAGTCACGCTCAATGCAGCCTCGGTCGGTTGTGACCGCGCCATCGACGTGGCCATACTCGGCGAGGGATATACGGCGGCCGAGCGCGACTCGTTTGTCGCCGCAGCGCGTCGTGCGGCTACTGAGATACTGTCATACGAGCCGTTTGCGCGCTATCGCGACCGATTCAACATCGTCGCCGTCATCTCCGACTCTGATAACAGCGGTGTGTCTGTGCCGCGGCGCGGTGAATGGCTCGACACGTCGTTCGGCTCGCATTTCTCGACGTTTTACTCTGACCGTTATCTGACTACACCTCGTGTCAAGGCTGTCCACGACGCCCTCGAGGGAGTGCCTTACGAGCACATCATCATCCTTGCCAACACAGACGAGTATGGGGGAGGCGGTATCTATAATTTATACACACTGACGGCGGCGCGTCATGAAATGATGCCGCCGGTAGTCGTGCATGAGTTCGGACACAGTTTCGGCGGCCTCGGAGACGAGTATTTCTATGAGGGAGATGTCATGGAAGATACTTATCCGACTGATATCGAGCCGTGGGAGCCGAATATTACCACTCTGGTCGACTTTGACTCCAAATGGCGCCACCTGATACCCGACGGTACGCCCGTGCCGACTCCCGCCGCCCGTGCCGCAGAGTTCCCGATAGGCGTTTTTGAGGGCGGAGGTTACTCGGCCAAGGGTGTTTATCGTCCGGCCGACCGTTGCCGCATGCGCGACAATCATTGGCCCGTTTTCTGTCCTGCATGTCAGTCGTGGCTCGAACGGCTTATCATTTTTTACATCTCAGATTGACAATATCTTAGCCTGATAAATTCATCAATTAATAAATCTTCATCATTTACCAAAAAAATCATTATTACGCATGAAAAAATCAATTTTGCTCTGTGCTCTTGCGGCAACGGCTTTTGCCGCCGGCGGCCAGACAACGACTCAGGCGCCCATGCGCGCGGTCTATGACCGCCCGGCTGCCGACTGGGAGTCAGAAGCTCTCCCGATCGGTAACGGTTACATGGGAGCCATGATTTTCGGAGGTGTTTTCAATGACCAGATTCAAGTCAACGAAAAGACCCTGTGGTCAGGCGGTCCGTCGGAGGACGCAGACTATGACGGCGGTCATCGCTGGACACCGGCCGTGACGCACGCCGCCCTGCAGGAGTTCCGCACCGAGCTGCAGAAACGTATGTCGGCTTTTGACAACTCGACATACGAGCGCACCCACAATGTCAATGACGCCAAGTCGTATAACAATGACGGCTTTTATGACGACAAATGGCAAAAAGATTATGTGCTTAACCGCATGCTCGGCACCAAGGAGCACTTCGGATCGTTCCAGACTCTCGGCGACATCATGATTGAAGACACTGGTTTCCCGATCATCGACCAGTCGACGATTAAGACTAACTATGACAACTCAAAGAACGCAAGCGAGACTGTCAAGGCGCTCTTTGACGGCAGTCATACGACAAAATGGTTCTCTGAGGACTTCAACGGTACATCTTTCCCCGTTAGAATCGAATGGGCTTATACTAACGCTCCGACCGTTACAGGCTACACGCTCGTCTCGGGCAACGATATGCCCGTGCGCGACCCCAAAAAATGGGTGCTTTATGCGTCAGAAGACGGCAGCCGTTACAAGAAAATCGACGAGCAGGAAGGTATTTTCTGGACAGACGACGAGCGCCGTGTGGCCAAAGACTTTACGCTTGCCTCGCCGGTCGCCGGATACAAATATTTCCGTCTGTCGATTTATTCGCTCGTAGGAGCCGGTCAGAAACCGCAGATGTCGGAAATCGAACTCAAATTTGACGACAGCAATTTCAAGTATGACAACTATCAGCGCATGCTTGATATCGACAACGCTCTGCAGACGGTCGACTATAAATACAAAGATCAGAATTTCCACCGCGAGTATTTCCTGAGCTATCCCGACCGTGTGCTTGTGGTCAAGCTCACTTCTGACAAACCTTTCTCGCGCAAGATTTCGATGACAACGCCTCACTCTGACTACAGCCTCGCTGCAGCAACCGAGGGCGACGTCACCGCCATCACGCTGACCGGTTGGCCCACTCCCGTCAGCAGCAACCGCAACCGCGAGAATGACAACTGGCGCAACTGTCTTCGTTTCGCTTCTGTCCTCGCACTGCACTCGACCGACGGCAACGTCGCTGTCGATGGTGACGCCATTGCTGTCACTGACGCCAAAGAGATTGTGCTCGTCATGTCTGCCGCCACAAACTACAAACCGTGCTATGACAACTCGTTCAACTATTTCTCGGCCGAGAATCCTCTCGACGTGGTCAGCGGTTTCATAAGCAGCGCACGCGGCAAAGATTATGACAGCCTTTTGGAAACGCATAAGGCTGATTACCGTAATCTCTATGCGCGCAACGCCATCGCGCTCGGCGATAATCTGACACTGCCCTCGGCTCCCACAGACTCGTTGCTCGCCGACTACAGCGCCGGCACGGCTTCGCCCGAGGTCGACCGCTATCTTGAGACTCTGTATTATCAGTTCGGCCGTTATCTGCTCATCGCCTCGTCGCGCGAAGGCTCTCTGCCCGCCAACCTGCAGGGCGTATGGGGTAAGTCGCTCGCCAACGCATGGAACGCCGACTATCACACCAACATCAACATACAGATGAACTACTGGCCGGCCGAGCAGACCAACCTCTCGGAGTGCCACCTGCCTATGGTCGATTTCGTCCGCAGCCTTGAGCCGCGCGGCACCGTCACCGCTCAGCATTACCACTGCCGTCCCGACGGCGGCGACGTGCGCGGCTGGACCGCCTACCACGAGGTCAACGCATGGGGCAACACCGCTCCCGCTCAGGAGGGTACACACTCGATGTTCCCCGAGGGCGGCGCATGGATGTGTCAGGACATCTGGGAGCACTATCTCTTCACACAGGATCTCGACTTCCTGCGTAAGTATTTCCCCGTCATGAAGAATGCCGCACTTTTCTGGGTCGACAACCTCTGGACTGACGCGCGCGACAACACTCTCGTAGCCAACCCGTCGATGTCGCCCGAGCACGGCGCCTTCTCGCTCGGCTGCACCGCCTCACAGGGCATCATCTACGAACTCTTTGACGCCGTCGGCAAAGCCGCAGCGCTTCTCGGCGAGGCCGATAATGCCGAGGTCAAGGAAATCGCTGTCGCCATGAGCAAGCTCTCGATGCCTAAGATCGGTATCGGCGGCCAGTTTATGGAGTGGAAAGACGAGGTGCGCAACGACCTCACCGGTGACGGACGCTGGGACCCCGCACAGGGCCGCTATGTCGACACTCACCGTCACACCAACCACCTCTACTGGCTACACCCGGGCAGCCAGATTGTGCCGGGCCGCTCCGACAAGGAGAACGCCTATGTTGACGCTATGAAAGTGACCCTTAACACCCGCGGTGACGAGGGCACGGGCTGGAGCCGCGCATGGAAGCTCAACTTCTGGGCACGTCTGCGCGACGGTGAGCATGCTCACACCATGCTGCGCAGCTGCATGAACCTCACGAAGCCCAACACATCTGTCGGCGGCGTCTATACCAACCTCTTCGACGCGCATCCGCCATTCCAGATCGACGGCAACTTCGGCTTCACTTCGGGCGTTGCCGAGATGCTTATCCAGAGCCAAGGCGGCAAGATCGAGCTTATCCCCTCGATTCCGGCCGTCTGGAGCAAAGGCTCGTTCAAAGGCATGAAAGCCCGTGGCGGCTTTGAGGTCGACGCCGCTTGGAACAAGGGCGAGGTGACAGCCGTGCGCATCAAATCTCTTGCCGGCAAAGAGTGTGTCGTCAAATTCAAGAACGCCAAAGACGCCACAGTCGGCGGTGCTACAAAACGCATCATCTCTGACGACGAAATCAGCTTTGACACCGTCAAGGACGGCGTAGTGACCCTCACCATGCCCGGTTATGACAGCATAAGCTCGATTGAAGCCGATGACAGCGAGGCCGACGCAAAAGGCCCGTACTACAACCTCGCGGGTCAGCGTGTGTCAAATCCGTCACACGGCATCTATGTGTCGCGTAACGGCAAGCAGGCCATTCGCTAAACCTGCCGACACAGTCTATAAGTCAAATCAAGCCCCGGCGATTTTTTCGTCGGGGCTTGTTGTTAAATGCTGTGCAATCTTTCGCAAAAATTGTCAATTGTTGTAAAATTGGCCTCGTCTCACAAGACAAATTTATTACTTTTGTGAAAAAGCAATACCACGATAACTGATGACCGAGCTGCAATCCATACCCGTCGCAATCACTGTAATCATAGCCCTAATGTCGCTTGGCGGCATAGTTCTCGCCTTTGTGCCGTCGTTTCCGGCGTCGCTGATGAGTCTGTGCGCGCTCGTTCTGGCGTGGAGCTACGGCGCGCTTGATTTGCCGACTGTGCAGCTTGTCTGCTGGATAGCTGCGGCCGCTGTTGCTGTGGTGTTGTCGCGTCTGCTGCCGCGTCAGATAAGACTGTCGCGTCAGGGACTCGGTTATATAGCCGGCGCATCTGTTGTCGGCTCGGCCCTCGGCGCGGTCGTCGGCTCGTCGGCCGCCGTTATTATCGGAGCGGCCGCCGGCGTCATCATCGGAGCGTTGGCATATATGCGCACCCCCGGCGGAGCCGCCATCTCTTCTGACAAATCCAAGTATATCAATTATGTTATGGCCAAGGGGCTGCCGGCTATTGTAGCCATGTCTATGGCCGTTATTGTTCTGACTGCCGTTCTCGGCAGGTTATAATCTGCAATCACCGATGAAAAAACTGACTCTGACATTAATGCTCTTTTTGCTGGCTGCATTTGTCATGCAGGCACGCAAGGCCGCGCCGCACACGGCTCTCGGGCGTCCTGACCTCGAGGCGATACAATCGGCGACGACAAATCCTGAATCTGACATGTATTATCAGTCGCTGCTCAAGAAGTTTATGGCCAACGACACGTCGATGACCGACGAGCAGTTTCAGTACTTTTATTACGGCACGCTATTTCAGGAGGATTATGACCCTTACCGCAAGCCTGCGCGACCTGACATGCTCGCCAAGGTGACGCCGGTCTATGTCAAGGACAAGCGCTCGCGCGCCGAGCGTCAGATGATGCTCGACTATGCCCTCGCCGTCTTGGAGGATAATCCGGTCAACCTGCGTCAGCTTGTCAACCGCGTCTATGTCTATGAGCAGAACGGCAAATATGACCTCGCGCGCATCTGGCAGTATAAGCTCAATCATCTGCTGCTCGTAATCGCCTCGTCAGGCAACGGCACGGACGCCGATAACGCGCGCGTGGTGGTCTATCCGGAGCATGAGTATGATTTCCTCAATCTCTCGGGTCTGACGGCTGTGTCGCAGCGTTTTGAGGCGCCGCACTATGACTACATCGAGGTGTCACCCCGCAAGGGCGGCGACGGCGAAACGACAGGCTACTACTTTGACATCTCCGAGATGCTTCATCAGTACTTCCTCAAACATCCCTCCGAACTTCAGGACGACACCCCCGGCGAGGAATAAGTATCAAGTTAAAATGTAGGGACGCTCGGTCGGAGAGTCCGTCAGGGAGCGTCGGCATGTATAATGCGCGAATCGTGGCGGCCCTCCATAGCGCCATGGCTACGCGGGTTTTCGTCCGCGTAGCGGTCGGAGCCGCATAGCGGCGTGAGCATGTGAGGCCACGGTAAGCAGGCCGTCAGGTCTGCGCAACCGTGGTATAGAGCCCGACCACCAAGATATAGCGCGCTGTAGGTGCGCCGCTCTACGATAGCTTGCGTCACCCCTACAGGGTGAATTATTTATTTCTGGTTTATTACCTATGACTACGCAGACCTGACGGCCTGCTTGTCATAGGCTAACATACGGCGCTGCGCTGCAGCGCTGACGCACCTACGGCGCTCGCCTCAGACGCACGAGCCGAGGCACGTGATTTTCGGTGACATCGTCGTCCCTACGTTTTTTGGGAATGTTAATCAACATGTTTTTCAGCATGATGGGGCGGGAAATTAAAAATAATTTGTAGTTTTGCAGATGCAGGCCGAAATGCAGAGGCCCCGGTCGGGGGAGATGCAGGGAGGGACGCCGGGACGCGACACGTCGTGCTCCGTTTTAAATACATAAGAAAGCGTTTATCCGCGCTGATTCTTGACTTTCCGGAATTCTCGCAAAATTCATTTAGATGTCAAGGATTGAGCAACGGTAGATGCCCGTGGATATGTAATTATCTTGCATCCGGCACGATATTTCGGGAGAAATATAGCCGGACGCTATGGTTGCATATACAAGCGTGGGCTTCTGCAGTTGCCGTCTGACATCTAAAGGGCAATGCGAGAAGCCTCGGAAAGTAGGACGGTAACAGATACAGATTCCTGCGCTTTCCCTGTTTAAACCAATCACGCCAACGAGAGGATGACCGCGGCAAGAATGTATTTATGACATATACTCTAACTTTTACATGTCATGGGAAGTCATACCTTAATGCTCAGACCGATTCGGGCAGAAATTTACCCAATCAGTATGAAGCCGTTGCTTTAGGACTTCTCCTTGGCGAGATAGATTCAAAAGGTCTATCCAGAGATACTGTTTACAATGACATTTGCTTGAGAGAACAAGGAATTGTAGATGGAAAAGAAGTTGACAACGTGGTATGGACTGCCGAGCGATATATACCCATAAGCAAGGGAGTAAAATGATGAAGCGATTTACTCTCGCAGCATTGGTGCTTTCCCTGACCATGCTTGCATCACTCCGAGCATTAGCCTTTGACTTCGAAGTCGATGGACTATATTACAATATAGAATCGACCGCAGATCGCACAGCATCATTAACCTATAAAGAGTCGGTAAAAGTAAATGGGTACTATGCCGGCTATAATGATTATTCTAAGGAAGAATTAGTTATACCGTCTTCTGTTGAATATATGGGGCAAACGTTAAGTGTGATTGGCGTCGACGTTCAGGCTTTTGAGTATAATACAGCCATCCAAAAAGTTATAATCCCGCCTACAATTCAGTGGCTTCATCAAGAGTGCTTTGATGGATGTACTTCATTGTCAGAGGTCATTATAGAAGATAGTGAAAGCCCTTTGCAGTTCTTTATGAAAGGGAGATCTTTGTATTTTAATGGCTGTCCAATCATAAGACTGCACATAGGGCGTAATATTATACTCCCACCTAATATTGGTAGAACTCCGTTTGCACAACTTAATCAATTGAAAGATGTATCATTTTCCAAGAATGTTACATTCATTGTTAATGAGATGTTCTCGCAATGCACTTCATTAGAAAGCATTTTATTACCTCCTTACTGTACAGAAATTCAGGACAGAGCATTCTCGGAATGTTCTAAATTAACCTCACTTGAAAATACGTCTTTGATTTCAAAAATAGGAGACAATGCATTCTCTGGATGTTCAAGCCTCACAGCGTTTAAATGCAATGAGCTAATCTCACTTGGGGCAAAAGCATTCCAAGGATGTTCGTCATTATCTAATATTGAAATAGGTAATACTCTAACAATAATTCCTGAATATGCTTTTGATGGATGCACAAACCTATCTACATTTATCATTCCTACTGAAGTCACAACAATATCTTCCTATGCCTTCCAAAACTGTACAGCATTAGACGCCATAATTTTCCCTGCTAATGTATCCTCGATTAAAAATTATGCTTTTAATGGATGTTCTTCATTAAAATCACTTAAAATAGAGTATAGCGAGCAACCTCTTGATTTATGGAATCTATTTTTATGGAAGTCGGATAAAGACAACAAGATTGGAGTGATAGAGTATTTGGAGATTAATCGTGATCTCAAAAGCACATCTGGACGTTTTTTTTATTTCTCAGACATAAAAAAGGTGGTTATCGGTCCTAACGTGAAATCAATTAACTCTGTCTTTGATCTTACTTTAGCCACAGAATTAGAATCAATATCGGTTTATGCAGGAATGCCTCCCACGACAAGTTGGTTTTTCCGTAATGATTTGTTAACAACCGTAAAGGTATATGTCCCTATAGGCACAAAGGAAGCTTACCAAAATAGCAACTATTGGAAAGGTTTTTGGAACATAATTGATGATCTAACTTCATCAATTCCCAATATAACAGTAAATAACGATAGTATTATTCCGCAATTTTATCTTCTTAATGGGATGAAAGTTAATACGCCGCCTGATAATCAGCCATATATCAGAATAGTGGGAAACCAAGTTTCAAAACATATAAATTAAAGCGTCTTTTCGCTAAACTCATATACCGTCCATAACTTTGTGGCAGACAAGCCACAAGTTATGGACTTTTCTTTTTCTGAACACAACTGCAACTCCGTCGAAACACTTCCGGACTTTCAGGTCCGCGTGGCATTCACAGTCAACTACGTGTCAGTGTTCCGCGAGGACATGGGTATTGTTACCCTACATTATCGGACCGCTCTTTCAATTGCCTCTAAGGCGGCGGGGAAGGGGGCTGCGGGGTCGAGGGTTATGATGTCGGGGTCGCGGCGGAGCCATGTGAGTTGTTTCTTGGCGTAGACGCGGGTGTTTTTGGCGATGCGGGCTGTGGCCGTGGACAGGTCCATCAGGCCGTCGAAACAGGCGAACATTTCTTTGTAGCCGACGGTGTTGAGGGAGTTGAGATGGCGCATGGGCAGCAGGGCGCGGGCCTCGTCGATGAGTCCGCCGGCTATCATAGCGTCGGTGCGTCGGTTGATGCGGTCAAAGAGCGCTTCGCGCGTGTGGCCTATCATCATTTTGACGGTGCGGAACGGGCGCTCGCGTCGCGCGCCGGTGAGCAGGGTGGAGTAGGGCACGCCGGCCTGCATTGATATCTCGAGTGCGTGCATGACGCGCCGCGTGTTGGCGCGGTCGACACGCGCCCAGTAGTCGGGGTCGGTGATTTCGAGCAGCGCGGCGAGACCCTCGGCGCCGTGGGTCTCGTAGAGGTCACGGACGCGCTGACGGACCTCGGGCGAGACTGTGGGCATATCGTCGATGCCGCGTGTCAGGGCGTCAACATACATCATCGAGCCGCCGCAGACGACGGCATAGTCCGCGCGGCTGAAGATGTCGTCGAGCAGGCTGAGGGCGTCCTGCTCGAACATGGCGGCGCTATAGTAGGCGTCCAATGGCAGCGTGCCGATGAGATGGTGACGCACCATAGCAAGCTCGGCCGCCGAAGGGGCGGCCGTGCCTATGGGGATGTCACGATAAATCTGTCGCGAGTCTGCCGAGATGATTTCGGTGCCGAAATGACGGGCGAGCTCGATGGCAAGCGCTGTCTTGCCGGAGGCTGTGGGGCCCGTGACGACAATCAGCGTCTTGCGGTCAGGGCCGGCGCTCATTTGCTGCGCTGACCGACGATGCGGGCAATCTCGACGATGACGTTACGTGCCTTTTCCATCGACGGGATGGGCAGGAACTCGTAGCGTCCATGGAAGTTGAGACCGCCGGCAAAGATGTTGGGGCAGGGGAGACCTTTGAACGAGAGCTGTGCGCCGTCTGTGCCGCCGCGGATGGGCTGCACCTTGGGGGTGACGCCGGCGTCGCGCATGGCCTGCTCGGCGATGTCGATGATGTGCATCAGCGGCTCGATTTTCTCGCGCATGTTGTAGTACTGATCGTTGATTTCGATGGCGCAGCAGCCGGGGAACTCGTGGTTAATCTTGCGGCAGAGGTGCTCGAACTCTTTTTTGCGGCGCTCGAAGCGGTCGCGGTCATGGTCGCGGATGATGTAGGTGAGGGTGGTCTGCTCGACAGTGCCCTCCATGCCGACGAGGTGGTAGAAGCCTTCGTAGCCCTCGGTGTGCTCGGGTGTCTCCCAGCGGGGGAGCATGATGACAAACTGGTTGGCGATGCGCATTGAGTTGACCATCTTGTGTTTGGCGTAGCCGGGGTGTACGTTGCGGCCCTTGAAGGTTACGCGGGCGGAGGCGGCGTTGAAGTTCTCATATTCGAGCTCGCCAATCTCGCCGCCGTCCATGGTGTAGGCCCAGTCGGCGCCGAAGCGCTCGACGTCGAATTTGTGGGCGCCCTTGCCGATTTCCTCGTCGGGGTTGAAGGCGATGCGTATCTTGCCGTGGGGGATGTCGGGATGCTTGATGAGATAGTCGACGGCAGAGATGATTTCGGCTATGCCGGCTTTGTCGTCGGCGCCGAGCAGGGTGCGGCCGTCGGTGACGATGAGGTCCTGACCTATGTAGTTGAGCAGCTCTGGGAACTCGTCGGGCGAGAGGATGATGTTGTCGTCGGCGTTTAGGACGATGTCGTGGCCGTCGTAGTTCTCGACGATGCGCGGGCTGACGTGGCGTCCTGACATGTCGGGCGATGTGTCGAGGTGGGCTATGAATCCCACGACGGGCACGTCGCGGTCGGTGATGTTAGACGGCAGCGTGGCCATAAGGTAGCCGTTGTCGTCGAGCGAAATCTCGCTCAGCCCCAAGGCTTTTAACTCTTCCTCGAGATGGCGGGCGAAAATCATCTGTCCGGGAGTCGAGGGCGTCATGTTGGTCAGTTCGTCACTCTGGGTGTCGAATTTGACATATTGCAGAAATCTGTCTACGACGTTCATGTTCGAATTATATTTTCGGAATTGATGTTTGGAACAGCTGTAAGTGTCTGATTAATAGAGGTCGCTGAGCATGATGGTGCATTTGAGAGTCTTGTCGTCTTTATCAGATGCGTAGATGAGGTGGAAGCCTTCGACGCCGAGCTCGTCCATGGTCTTGAGCACCTGCATGCGGAGGTCGCCGAGGTTGCGGAACATATAGCCGAAGGTCTTGAGGGCGCGGGCCTTGAGGTTAGGCAGGGTCAGGCCGGCGAAACCGCGGGGGTCGGTGAATGTGACGGTGTAGTCATAGTAGCCGCTCTTGGTGAACGACGAGGTGATTGATGACACGGGCACACCGCCGGGGTTGAACTCTTCGCACTCGGCGTTGAGCATATCGAAGAGGTTGGTGCGTGCCTCGCTGTAGCCGAGCTGAGAGAGTGGTTTGTTGACCATGTTGCGGAAGTCGGCGGCGGTGAGGGAGAATTCTTTTGTTTTGCCCTCGGTGTCGGTGATGGCGACGTTCATCTTGCACTCTTTGGCGGCCATGGCGTTGACGATGGTCTCGAGGTCTTTGGTGAGGTTGTCCTTGACTTCGACGGCAATGAAGAATTTGAAGAGAGGCGCGTCGACGGCCTCGATGTTGATGAGTGAGTCGCCGAGCACGACAGAGATGTCAATTGCGTTGTCGGCGTATGCTGCAGCGGCTGATTTGAGACATTCGGGGCTTGCTTCGGCCATCTGAGCGAGTTTGTCGTTGAGCTGAGAGGTCTGGGCGGTGAGAGCCTCGACGTTCTTGTCGGGACCGCAAGAGGCTAACGAGAGGCTGAGGCCTGCGAAAAGTGCTGTGAGAGAGCTGAGTTTGAAGAAGTTCATAATATGAGAATGGGGGATTAAATGAGTTTTGGCATTGATTTACGGCAAAAATAAGGTTTTTAATTGATATATGCGTCATAAAGAATTGAAATTTGTGGATGAACGGCGGCGAGACGGTGACTTTTATTTTTATGCGGGTATGATATTTATTAACTTTGCATTGTTATCGGATTAATTTTTCTCGCCGATGTCGTCAAAGTCACGTAAAATACCGCGCGGTCTGCGCCGCCTGTCTGATGTTCACCCGTTTATTGTCATACTTGTGACCGTCGGGCTGATTTTTGTTTGCTGGAAGGTCTGCGCGACAGTGTCAGACAGTCACGGTCAGGTTGTGGACCGCTGTGTCGGTGCCGACTCGCTGCTCAGGGTCAAGCTGCCTGACGGAGTGGCTGAACAGATGGTCAGTTATCCGGGCTTTTTCGTCTCGTTCAACAGCGAGATGCACCAGCCCAATTATGTGGCGTGGGAGCTGACGGCCGACGAGACCGACGGCGAGGTCGGGCGTACAGGCTTTGATGTCGACCCCGATGTCGAGGGGTCGGCGACGCTCGATGACTACCGCGGCTCGGGCTACGACCGCGGACACATGATGCCGGCGGCCGATGCCAAATGGTCTGAGGACGTGATGCATGCCACACACTATCTGACCAATATCTGTCCGCAGGACCATAAGCTCAACGCCGGCGCGTGGCAGACCGTCGAGAGCAACTGCCGCCGCTGGGCGCTACGTGACAGCGCGCTGCTGATCGTATGCGGACCGGTGCTTTCAGACCGCCTGACCCGTACCATCGGCGAGAGCGCGGTGCCGGTGCCGGAGCGCTTTTTTAAAGTCATACTGGCTCCGTGGGCCAAGCCGCCGAGAGGCATAGCCTTTGTGATGCCTAACGGTGCGGTCGACGGAGGCGCGCAGGCTGCGGCCGTGAGCATCGACGAGGTGGAGCGCATCACCGGATTTGACTTCTTCCCGGCGCTTGACGACAGCATCGAGGATGTTGTCGAGGCCCAGTGTGCCTATCATCTGTGGCAGCGTCGCCGCTAACTGTAGCAGTTTAACTTATTGAAATTATGGCAATTTACGACAGCAATGACACTATATGCGCCATCTCGACAGCTCCGGGTGTCGGTGGCATAGCCGTGGCCCGTGTCAGCGGCCGCGACGCACTCGCAGTGGTAGGCCGGATATGGCTCGGCAAAGACCTCTCGACAGTGGCGACACACACCGCCCATCTCGGCGATATCCGCGACAGCTCGGGTGGCGTGCTTGATACGGCCGTGGCGACCGTCTTCCGTGGCCCGCGCTCTTTTACGGGCGAGGACACCGTCGAGCTGTCGGTCCATGGCTCACTTTACATACAGCGCCGCCTCATAGCTTCGCTCGTCGACGCCGGCGCGCGTCTGGCCGAGCCGGGCGAATTCACACGCCGCGCTTTCGCCTCGGGACGATTTGACTTGGCGCAGGCCGAGGCTGTGGCCGACATCATCGCAGCCGACTCACAGGCCGCTCACCGCCTCGCGTCGACACAGATGCGTGGCGCATACTCCGAGCGACTCAATGCGCTGCGTGACGATATGCTGCAGCTTGCGTCGCTGCTTGAGCTTGAGCTTGATTTCTCAGAAGAGGAGGTCGAATTCGCCTCGCGCGAACGCCTGCTCAATCTCGCCCGTGAAGTCAGCGACACCGTCGGGCGCCTCGCCGACTCATTCAGTCGCGGCGACGCCATACGTCGCGGAGTCTCCGTGGCCATCGTCGGACAGACCAACGCCGGCAAATCGTCGCTGCTCAACCGCTTGCTGCGCGACGACCGCGCCATAGTCAGCGACATCCACGGCACGACCCGCGACATCATCGAAGACTCGGTCGATATCGGCGGCGTGACCTTCCGCTTCATCGACACCGCCGGCCTCAGGCAGACCGACGACAGCATCGAAAACCTCGGCATCGAGCGCGCACTGCGCCGTATGGCCGGCGCACGCATCGTCATCTGGGCCATCGACCCGACGGCTGCAGAGCCGCTGGCCGCGTGGGCCGAAATCGAGCCGCGCATCGGCGACGGGCAGACCCTAGTTCCGGTCATAAACAAACGCGACCTCGCCGCGACCGATACGCTTGCCGATGAAGTCAGGCATCTCACCGGCGCCAATCCCGTCGTCATCTCTGCCACCGCCGACGCCGACCTTGACACTCTCGAGGAGCGCCTCGTCGATATCACCGGCGCACGCGACATCAGCGCCTCGGACGTCATCGTCACCAACGCACGCCACTACGCCGCTCTCACCGCCGCACGCGAGTCGATAAGCCGCGTCATCGACGGCCTCGCCACCGGCCTCTCCGGCGACTTCATCGCCCAAGACCTCCGCGAAACCATCCACCACCTCTCCACCATCACCGGCACCATCACCACCACCGATATCCTCTCATCCATATTCTCGCAGTTCTGCATCGGCAAGTAATTAGTTGATTATCAATGATTTATATTGATAGTAATTGACTGTTACTGAGCGATAAAACATAACTCCTACAAGAACGCCTAATGCTGATAACTGTCAGTGTCAGGCGTTTTTATGCACCATTTTGTACGGATTTTGTACGACAGCGACTCATTTCACCCCAAGCGTCAGCAAGGTGGTGGAGGTTTGCGGACGTAGACGGACGTCAACGGACGCGCACGAACAAACTAAGGCGAAATTAACACCAACGAAATGAGTAGCAACATTAAAATTGAAAGAATCTGTGAGTGGTGGAAAAGTCGGTGCAGATTGACCCTTTTCGGCGGAAAAATATGACCCCTTTCGTCGAAATCCGAGTTCATTCACACGATTTCCGGCGAAATCCTTGCAGATTCCGAGAATTCTGACGAAATTTGCTATGAAGTTGCGCATAAGCAGAGCAATAGTTCTTAGTAGTTTGACCACCACTAATTTACTAATAATCTGCAAGTTGTGCGACTTTTTCATTTATAAATATTTAGAAATTTAATTCAACCAACGAGTTTTTCAGAATGATTGTTCTGGAAGTAACTCTTGATGCGGTTGTACATCTCGTTGCGGTCTGATTTCGGGGCATGCAGACCTACAAGTTCGGCTACCCCGGCCTCGATTATAGTTATCGTTTTTTTGTGCGGGTGCTTTGGAGATAGATTTGCCGCGCAATCTGATCCTTGCTCATGCCGCTTTCACCGAAGATGATGCAGTTGGCATTGGTCTGGGCGATGCGCTCGATAGCCTGCTCAATCTCCTTGAATTTCGCGCTCCGGCGTGGAATCAGCGCATTGTCAAGCTGGATTACAATGCTCTCCGGTTTTGCATATTTGCTAACCGTTTCAATGAGCTGCTTGTTGATAGCCAGTCGCTGTATAACATCCACGACACCACCATCGCGCATCACTTCAAGCAAATCTAAGCCATTGAGGTTGTTTACTATGGCAATAACCGGGAAAGAAAATCCTTCTAATTTCTGCCAGTTTACTAAATCTTTTGCCGAACCGTCGGGCAGCTTGTAGTCGGCGACGATAACCGCGCCTGGTGGCAGTTTTTGCACCTCTTCCTTTGCTGCCTCTATGCACTCAACCACAATCGGCTCATAGCCGCGCATGATAAGCAAGCCCTACATAAGACGACGGTCGGATTCAGAGGCATCTACAATGATAACCTTATTCGTAATAAATTATGTATAAAAAAGAGCCCGGATAATAATATCTTCTGATATAATTATCCAGGCAAATTGGGGATTTCAGTTATCGGAGTGTGCAATAAGTATTGTTGCTTTGCCGGTCAGGGATAATGTGTCGAGGGAGGCCGGGATAAGTATGGTGTGACCAGCTGTGACGGTCTTTTCGCCTGCCTCGTATTTCAGTTTCACAACGCCGGCGAGGCACATCAGGACTGTAAATGAATGACAGGAAAGTTTGAGGATAAATTCTCCATCGAGCAGAAGGCGGTCAGTGGTAAAATGGTGACATTTTACGATTTCACAATAAATATTGTCCTCCGGGATTGGTGGGTTCTTGTAATTTTGATAAACCGTATAATCTATCGCATCCTTTGCCTGTTCGGTGTGGAGCTCTCGTGGCTGTCCTGTTGTGTCACGACGATTGTAGTCATAAATGCGATATGTGATGTCGCTTGTTTCCTGTATCTCTGCAATGAGGTTGCCGGTGCCGATAGCATGAACTCGTCCGGCTGGGAGAAAGAAAACATCTCCGGCATGAGAATCATGCACAGCAAGAGTCTCAGCAAATGTGCCATCAGCCACTCTCTTCACATAATCATCCGGAGTCATGGCTGTATTTAGTCCTGCATAAATCTTTGCGTCCCTGTCGGCCTGAATGATGTACCACATTTCAGTTTTGCCAAGACTTCTGTGGCGTTTCATGGCAAGAGCGTCATCGGGATGCACTTGTACGGAGAGATTGTCGGAGGCGTCTATTAGTTTAATCAGCAATGGAAATTGGCCATTATAACGCCGCATGACATCATCGCCGAGCAATTCCGCTCCGAAACGGGCTATAAGTTCAGAAAGGGTCAGACCTTTGTAGGTGCCTTCTGAAACAACTGATTCATGTCCTGGTACGGCCGATATTTCCCAGCTTTCACCGATGTTCGATTCTGTCTGTGGTATGCCTTTATACTTGCATATTTTGTCACCTCCCCAAATCACGCTCTTGAGATATGGTGCAAATACAATTGGTGCATTCTCAATCATTGTTTCCATCTATTTTAGATAAAGCGAAAGCGTAGGCTCCGGCAGAAATGGCTTTGGAGGCGCCGAGAGTGGAAAAGGTGACACCTATTCGTTTCATGTCATCGTACTCTAATGTGAGGTTCGAGCCACGTACGGAAATAGTTTTTGTATGGCCGCGAGCGAATGTTTCAAATTCGGCCGGGTCGTCGAGGTTGAATACCTGCATCTGGACACGACGGACGCTGTCTCCGCTGAGGGTCGCAAATTCGCTGCGTAGTTCTGCGATGAGAGACGGAAGAATCCAGTGTCGGGCAGCAGTGATTCCGCCCCCGATAACGATGATACCGTCGACGAGTTGTGCGGCTATTGCCATGGAGTCGCCGGCTGTTTCGCCGAATTCGGCGAAAGCTTTGCGAGCTGCCTCGATGTTGCCTTCACGTTTGCCGTCGGCTATTTCGCAGATTTCTTTCGGCTCGAAATTGTGGTTGTAGTCGCCGGAAGCTTCGGCATATACTCGTTTGATGGCCCGGACCGCTACACCTTCTTCGGCAATGATTCTGTGTTTCGTTTTATGCGGAAGGCAGAATGTCTCGACGCAGGAATTGTCGCCTCGGTTGAGTTCTCCGTTCACTACCATACCGATACCGAAGCCTGTACCGAAAGTATATCCGATTATGTTGCGATAGCGTTTTTTGCTGCCGGCTTCTTCGAGACGTTTGTTGATTCGAGGCAGTGCGCCGCAAAGGGCCTCGCCGTATGCGAAAAGGTCGCCGTCGTTGTTGATGAAAACGGGAATGCCGAATTCGTTCTGGAGGAATGGACCAAGGGCAACGCCGTCTCGGAACGACGGGAAATTCGGGAGATATCCGCCTATTATGCCGTTAGGATAATCGGCCGGCCCCGGGAAGGCGAAGCTTATCGCCACCGGCTTCTCGTTCAGGCGTTCTATGATTTGGTGAAAGCCATTGACCATTGTGTCTAGACATAGGTCAAGGTCATGGGCATTTGACGGATATGTGATTGGCTTGGTTATGAATTCACATCCCCTCATGGCTCCGAACACAAGGTTGGTGCCACCGGCATCAAGTGTGATGACTATACGGTTGTCGTGGATATACATATTTTAAAATTTTACTTTGATTTTTACGGGATAATGATCCGACGGGACACGGCTTTTATATGCGTTGAGATGAAGTTCCCTGGGAGCATCGTGAGTTTCATACTCTGTATTGTCGCTCGAGGGGGTGCGATATGAATCAGTGAGAACTCCATATTTTTCAACTTCAATATTATCGCTGACGAAAATATGATCAATTCTACTTTCTGTAAATCCGTCAGTCTTGTAATTATTGAATGTACCGTTCAGTGCATAGACAAATCCGGCCTTTTTATATGAATCTGTCATAAAATCCGATGCGGAAAGTACCTCATATAGCACATCGTTCTGGTCGACATTGAAATCACCTGTCAGGAATGTAGGAATATTCATTCCGGTTTCCTTTATTTTCTTCCATACGAGATAGACGCTCTCAGTGCGGGCTTTTCTGCCCACATGATCCATGTGGAGGTTGAAAATCTGAAAGACCTTTCCTGAAGTCTTATGGCGGAATTTGCCCCATGAACAGATGCGTGTGCATGCAGCATCCCAACCGAGCCCGGGCTTGTCCGGAGTCTCGGAAAGCCAGAAATCTCCATGGTCGATGAGATCGAACATGGATGTATCATAGAAGATGGCGGAGTGTTCGCCGTTTTCCTTGCCATCCTCACGCGCTACTCCGATGTATTCATAGCCGGGCAACAGTTTTTTCAGGTCCTCAAGCTGAGATTTGAAACCTTCCTGCGTCCCAATAATATGAAATTCATGGAATCGTATAAGTTGGGTTATTACTGGACAACGTTGACTCCATGCATTTCCGTTAATTGAATCACCTTCATTATTCTGCCGTAAATTATATGTCGCCACGTTGAATTCTGCGACACTGGAATCTGTTGATGCTTTCAGAGATACGTTGCTCAATAAAACGAACAACACAATGAGTAGATGACTGTGCTTCGGAATCATGTCAAAATGTATTTTCGGGTCAAGCCGAATTTTCGGTGCATTTGTTAAAACCGGGAGATTAAAGT
>DXYS01000038.1:0-11531 GCA_019415705.1 Bacteroidales bacterium
GAGGGGTAGTCGGGCCAGATGTCTTCGATTGATTCGTATGTGTCGCCTTCGTCTTCGATTTCCTGAAGGTTTTCGATTACTTCGAGGGGGGCGCCGCTGCGCATGGCGTAGTCGATGAGTTCTTCTTTGGTTGCGGGCCAAGGTGCGTCCTCAAGTTTTGATGCAAGTTCGAGTGTCCAGTACATATGTCTGTAGTTTATGGGTTTTAAAAATTGTGTGTTGTGGCTTTGTATGGCCTAAAAAGTGCGCAAAGGTAGTAATTTTATATTTACACTAACAATTTTTCTCCCAAAATATTTCATCGATATTACTTTTTATGTTGATGGCACGTGCGACGACAAAGAGATAGTCGCTCAGACGATTGATAAACCTAAGTATATCTCGGTCGATATCAGCGGTTTGGCTGAGCGCGATGACATGACGCTCGGCACGTCGGGCGACTGTGCGCGCAATCTGGGCGCGGGCCGAGTCGGGGCATCCGCCGGGCAGGATGAAGCGGTTGTGGCGTGGCAGTGATGAGTCGAGCCGGTCGATGGCCTGCTCGAGACGTGTTATGCCGGCTGAGCCGAATGGCTGAGGCTGCCACGAGCTCTCGGCCTCGGTGGCGAGGGCCGAGCCGATGTCGAAGAGGCGGTTCTGGATGTAGTGCATGTCGCTGCGGTCTTGGTCTGAGAGGGCGTCGGCGCATGCGACGAGTCCTATCCATGAGTTGAGTTCGTCGACGGTGCCGTATGCTTCGAGGCGCGGGTCGTTTTTGGCGACGCGTGTGCCTCCGACGAGCGATGTCGAGCCGCTGTCGCCGCCGCGGGTGTATATGTTGCTTTTTTTGTATTGTTCCATAGTGGGGTCAGAGTGTTTTAAATGCTGCGAGGGCGTTGTCCAAGGCTGCCGAAAGTTCCTGAGGGTTGCTGACGATTTTTATAACTGACATGCTCTGGGGCTGCATGAGCCCGAGCTCTACCATTTTGTGGAGGTGGGCGAGCAGACAGTCGTAGATGCCGTCAGGATTGTAGAGTATGATAGACTTGGAGAATTGTTCGGTGAAGTTGATGTATGAGAACGATGTTGTGAACTCGTCGAGTGTCCCGTAGCCGCCGGGGAGCACGACGAAGACGTCGCCGAGCAGTTGCATTGTGCCTTTGCGGTCGTTGAGGTCAGAGGTGGGCACCTGCATGTCGTTGAGCGGCGACGCGGCGCCGAGACGGCGCATAGGTACGACTCCGACTATTTTGCCGCCTGCATTTTTAGTCGCTTCGGATACGACGCGCATAAGTCCGGCGTCGACTCCGCCATAGACAAGTGTCGCATGATTGCGGCCAATCCAGTCGCCGGTGGTGCGGGCGGCTTGCTGCCATGTCTCCGGCAGAGTGTTGACTGAGCTGCAGTAGACTGCTACTCTTAGCGGATGGGTGGCTGATGGACGGGATTTTTTCATTTATGCGTGATTAAACTTTTGACTCGTAAAGTTAATGATTTTTATTTGATATGACATAGCTTTGTTTGGCATGATATTTGTTATTTATACGTATGAAAATTAGTGTAAGCCGACTTTTAAGATTAATTTTGTCGGTATAAACGTTTTATTAATTAATCATTGACTGTAAATTATGGAAAAAATCCAATCCGGCAAGTATGTCGAACTCGTTTTTGATCTCTATAAAATCAATCCCGACGGCTCTGAGGAGCTTGTGCACGAGGTGACGGCCGACGAGCCCGAGCGCATAGTCTTCGGTCTGACTCAGGGGCTTATCAAGCCTTTGGAGAAGGCTCTCGAAGGCCTCCAGCCGGGCGACAAATATGACGTCGTGGCCAAGGCCGACGAGGCTTTCGGTCATCACAATCCCGAGGAGGTTGTCGAGCTCGAGCGCAGTGTCTTCGAGATTGACGGCAAGTTTGACGAGGAGCATATCCGCAAGGGTGTGCGTCTGCCGATGATGACTGCCGACGGCATGCGCATCGAGGGTCTTGTCGTAGACGTGACTCCGGAGTATGTCAAGATGGACTTCAATCATCAGCTCGTCGACCGGGACGTGCGCATCAAGGGCTCTGTGCTGACCGTGCGCGACGTGACGGCCGAAGACCTTCAGCCCGCGGGCGGTTGCGGCTGCGGCTGCCATGATCACGGCTGCGGTGACGGCTGTGACGACGGTTGCTGCGGCGGCCATGACCACGGCTGCGGCGACGGCTGCTGCCATTGATACGACCGAGAAATGAAATGCGGCGCCCGCGACTGTCTCTTAACCGGCAGTCGCGGGCGCTAACTATTTATAGGTATTTTTTTGACAGGTATTTATCAGTAACTTTGCGCAGAATTTTCGGAACGTACTTCATTCGATTTATTCACGATTATGCCTAAGACACAGATAAGATACGCATCATCTGACCGTTTGAGTGATTTAATCGACAGTAATAATCAGTTGCTGCTGGTAGTCAACCGTTTTCATATCCCGTTCGGTTTTGGCGACAGCACCGTCGCCGAGGTGTGCGACGCCAACGGCATCGACTGCGACACCTTCCTCGCCGTGGCCGAAATCGTCAGCGGCAACGGCTACAGCAACCGCCGCGTAGATCCGTCGACTCTTGTGCCGTATCTGCGTGAGGCCCACTCCTACATATTGGACTTCCGTCTGCCCGATATCCGTCAGACTCTTATCAGCGCGGTTTATCAGCCTAAATTGGACGGTGTGGCCGGCATGATTATACGTTTCTTTGACGAGTATGTCGACGAGGTGCGCGCCCACATGGACCATGAGGACAGCATCGTCTTCCCTTATGTCGACCGTCTGCTTGCCGGTCAGAGTGACAGCGATTATAAAATCGCCGACTTCGCCTCTCACCATGAGGCGGTCGTCACCAAACTCGATGAACTGAAAGATATTTTTATCCGTCATTACGCGATGCCCAATACGAGGCTGCTTAACCGCGCGTTGTTCAACATCGACGACTGCGGCCGTGATCTTATATCGCACTGCGAGATAGAGAACGTCCTGCTTGTGCCCGCTGTGGAGGCTCTCGAGCGTACTGTCGCGAGCAGTACATCCGCGCGCCGGACGGCTGCCGTGGTCGCGACTCCGCTGCCTGACAGCACGCTTAGCGCCCGCGAGCGCGAGATTATCGGTCTGGTCGCCCACGGCCTTGTCAACAAAGAGATTGCCGACCGACTCAGCCTCTCGTTCCACACCATCACCACTTACCGCAAAAACATCAGCGCCAAACTCAACATCCACTCGACAGCCGCTCTCACCATCTATGCTGTGCTCCACGGCCTTGTCGACCCGAAAGAAATTGAGCTCAAATAGCGACAAAAATCAGCCAATCGGCCAATAAGATTGCCAAAGGTGTCAAAGATGACGAAAAAATCGTTACCTTTGTAAAGTCTCTGACCGTGTGTCGAAAACTATTTTCATCACTAAATAAAACACCTTAAAATCTTATGACCAACTCCGTATTCTGGATTGTGCCGGCGGCATCGTTGCTCGCCCTGATTCTCGCGTGGTATTTTTACCGCCAGATGATGCGTCAGGACGAAGGCACCGACGTGATGCGCCGCATCGCCTCACATGTGCGCAAAGGCGCCATGTCTTACCTCAAACAGCAGTATAAAATCGTCGCTGTAGTCTTTATCTGTCTTGTCGTGCTCTTCTCGATTATGGCTTACGGTTTTCAACTGCAGAACCCGTGGGTGCCCGTCGCTTTCCTGACAGGCGGATTCTTCTCGGGCCTGTCAGGCTATCTCGGCATGAAGACGGCCACCTATGCATCGGCCCGCACGGCCAACGCTGCCCGCAACTCGCTCAACAAGGGCCTGCGCGTAGCCTTCCGCTCGGGCGCAGTGATGGGTCTCGTGGTCGTCGGTCTCGGTCTCTTGGACATCTCGTTCTGGTATCTGCTCCTTGACTGGCTTGTCGACCTCGAGGGCACAGCCAAATTAGCCATGATCACCACCACGATGCTCACCTTCGGCATGGGAGCCTCGACACAGGCACTCTTTGCCCGCGTGGGCGGCGGCATCTACACCAAAGCAGCCGACGTCGGCGCTGACCTCGTAGGCAAAGTCGAGGCCGGCATTCCCGAGGATGACCCCCGCAACCCCGCCACAATCGCCGACAACGTCGGTGACAACGTCGGCGACGTCGCAGGCATGGGCGCCGACCTCTACGAGAGCTACTGCGGCTCGATACTCGCCACATCGGCCTTAGGCGCAGCCGCTTACCTGATTTCGGGCGACGTGGTCATGCAGTATAAGGCCGTCATCGCCCCGATGCTTATCGCCGCCGTCGGCATCATCCTCTCCATCATCGGCATCTTCTGCGTCCACACCCGCGAGAACGCCGGCATCAAGCAGCTCCTCGGCTCATTAAGCCTCGGCACCAACATCAGCTCGGTGCTCATCGTCGCAGCCACATTCTTCATCCTCTGGTTGCTGCAGCTCAACAACTGGGCGCTCATCGGCTGCTCGGTCGTCGTCGGTCTCGTTGTCGGTATCATCATCGGCCGCTCGACCGAATACTACACCTCGCAGTCATACAAACCTACACGCCGTCTGGCCGAGAGCGGCACCACCGGTCCGGCCACAGTCATCATCTCGGGCGTGGGTCTCGGCATGGTCTCTACGGCCATCCCCGTACTCGCCGTCGTCGCCGGCATCATCCTCAGCTACTGGTTTGCATCGGGCTTTGACTTCGGCAACGTCGCCATGGGCCTCTATGGCATAGGCATCGCCGCCGTCGGCATGCTCTCGACCCTCGGCATCACGCTCGCCACCGACGCTTACGGCCCCATCGCCGACAACGCCGGAGGTAACGCCGAGATGAGCGGCCTCGGCGAAGAAGTGCGTCGCCGCACTGACGCCCTTGACTCACTCGGCAACACCACCGCCGCCACCGGCAAAGGCTTTGCCATCGGCTCCGCCGCCCTCACAGGCCTCGCCCTGCTCGCCTCGTATATCGAAGAAATTCGCATCGGTCTCGACCGCCTCGGCCAGACCTTCATCACCCTCGGCGACCGCGTCGTGCCCATCCACGAGGCCTCGTTTGTCGACTTCATGCAGTACTACGAAGTCAATCTCATGAGCCCCAAAGTGCTCTCGGGCATGTTTATCGGCGCCATGATGGCCTTCCTGTTCTGCGGCCTTACGATGAACGCCGTCGGCCGCGCCGCCGCGCACATGGTTGAGGAGGTACGCCGTCAGTTCCGCGAAATCAAAGGCATCCTCACCGGTCAGGCTGAGCCGGACTACGCACGCTGCGTGCAGATATCGACCAAAGGCGCCCAGCGTGAGATGGTCTTCCCGTCAGTGCTCGCCATCGTCGCTCCCATCGCGACAGGACTCGTCTTCGGCGTGCCCGGCGTCATCGGTCTCCTCGTAGGCGGTCTCTCGGCCGGCTTCGTCCTCGCCATCTTCATGGCCAACGCCGGCGGCGCATGGGACAATGCCAAGAAATATGTCGAGGAAGGTAACTTCGGCGGCAAAGGCGGCGAAGTCCACAAAGCCACCGTCGTCGGTGACACCGTCGGCGACCCCTTCAAAGACACCAGCGGCCCCTCGCTCAACATCCTCATCAAACTCATGTCAATGGTCGCCATCGTCATGGCCGGCCTCACCGTCAGCTGGAGCCTCTTCTAACCCGTTAATACGCTGATTATAAACAATATGTAGGGACGCGCCTTTGGCATGTATAATACGGCTACCAACCGTTAGCATACTGATAATCAGCAAGATGCTTTGACGCGCCTTCGGCATGTATAACTTGGCCACAATCCGGCAATAATCCTCACAAGGCCGCAGCCCACCCCGGGCTGCGGCCTTTGGCATGTCCCTACATTGAGGAGGCAGGCGAATATGGAGAGGTAATTTGCTATGACATCGTCCGCGTTAGCGGTCGTAGCCGCATCGCGGCGCGAGCATATGAGGCCACGGTAAGCAGCCCGTAGGTCTGCGCAACCGTGGTATGAAGCCCCCATCAAAGAATAGCGCGCTGTAGGTGCGCCGCACACACCCAATTTGCTCATTTGCGGCAGCCCTACAGGCTGCATTTTCCCTTTTATCCTATTACCTATGACTGCGCTTACCTACAGTCAGCTTGTCATAGGCTCACATACCTCGCCGCCACGCGGCTCTGATGCACCTAACGGCGCTTATTCAAAATTCAAAATCCAAAATTCCAAATTCAACATTAGAATTATCTATCACGGAGGGATTACATGCGGGCCTCACGGGCCGCTCTCAGCCCCACATTAAGCGATAGCGTATGTGGGCTTACATCCGCGCCCTCGATTGATTTTCTCGGAGAGAATAAACTCTACATACGCGTCTATGGCGTGAACTTCTGTGGCACCTCGGCTCCGGTGCTCATGAGCCGCGAAAGCCGCCGGTTATTATATTAATATCACGCTTGAATCATAAAAATCCATGTTTTTCAGCACATTTAGGTGATATATTAAAAAAATGTTGTAAATTTACGGGTGCATATCGACCGCGGAGTTCCGGTATGGGGCGAGCGGCGGGATGCAGACATAACAAAGCGTTTATCAGACGCTTGTTCTTGACGGATCGAAATCTGGCAGTTTCAAAATCTGAGTCAGGGATGAGGCGACGATAGGCGTCTTTCGGGGTATGATACCTTTATCTGAGGGCACGCTCGGCGTGGCCTCTGTATAGATATATCATACGGCGTGAGGCTCCGCGTTGCTCGTTCTACTCAGATGGGCACATGCCAGAGCCTCGATTCGTGGGACGAGTAACAGATACAGACTCTCACGCTTTTTTTATAACCTGTTGGACTGTGAGTCTTCCAACGCCGAAAGACCAATTATCACAGTCCGGCTATGAGAAAAACTATTATTGGACTCGTTGCACTGCTGTTGGTTTCAGCGACCGACATGTGCTTTGCGCAGCTCACCAAAGAGCAGATTAAAGAGCGTCAGGAGCTTGCAAAAGCCTCCAAGAAAGAACTGAACGAGAAGGCGAGCAAGGCTGCCCGCAAAGAGGCCAAGCGTCTGACCAAAGAAGGCTGGAAAACCGCTCCCGGCGCACTACCCCTCGAAAAACAACTTGACAAATCCTATCTGATGCAGAGCCAGTATGACTCTGACGGATTCCCTGCGTTTATAATGGCCGAAGCAATGAGCATTGGCGGCAACTATGACGCAGCCAAAATGCAGGCATTGGAGCTCGCCAAGCAGAATCTCGCCGGTCAGATACAGACCGAGGTAACCGCTCTTATAGAGAACACCGTTGCCAACGAACAGATGGTGCAGAGCGACGCCACGTCAATCACACGCAGCGTTATGGCAAGCAAAAATCTTATTTCGCAGAGCATAGGCCGTGTCGTGCCTGTTGTCGAGGCTTACCGTGTCGTCAACGGCAACAACCGCGAGGTGCTCGTGCGCATCGCCTACAGTCAGGCTATGGCCAAGGCTGCCGCCAAACGCGCCATCAAACAAGAGCTCGAGCAGCGCGGCGACTCCCTCCACAATCAACTCGACAACCTCTTAGGCTGGTAATACTCGCATTATGAGATATTTCCTTCTGATATTGACACTACTCACAGGCACATTTGCATTTGCGCAGAAGACCAAGACGGTTTCTGCGACATATACTTATTACGCGCCCGAAACGATGTCGATAGAGGAGGCAAAGCGCACCGCACTCGAGCGGGCTAAAATTCAGGCGATTGCCGATGAATTCGGCACAATAGTTTCGCAAAGCACCTCGACCGTCATCACAAACACCAACGGCCGCTCAGACACACAGTTCTTTTCACTCGGCGGAAGCGACGTAAAAGGCGAATGGATTGAAACAATCGGCGAGCCGGAATACAATGTTTTATATGACAAGGGGATGTTAGTGATTTCTGCCAGTTTAAGGGGAAAAATTCGTGAAATAAAATCGATGCAAATTCCTCTGATTTCGAAAGTGCTACGCAATGGAGTCGGGTCACAATATGAAGATGATACCTTTAAATCCGGAGATGATATGTATCTCTCATTTCAGTCTCCGGTCAATGGTTCACTTCTTGTGTATCTAATAGATTATAATTCTGATTCTGTATATTGTTTACTGCCGTATAGTAAATCAAAAGAAAAATCTCAGTTAATCGAGGGCAATCGAGAATATATATTCTTTACAGATAAATATGCCGATGATTCAAATAAAAATATTGTAGACCGATATACCCTTGAATGTGAAAGCCTTTCAGGAACAGATTATAATGAAATTGTAATTATCTTTTCGTCAAGAGAACTTGTGAAAACTACTTCACAAAAACTTAGTCCGGATAGGCCGAGACAAACAGACCGTAAGTCATTTGACGAATGGTGCGCTAAACTTAAGAAGACTTCAACGGAAGTTCAAATTATTAATAAACCTATCAAAATAAAACTTTAACATGAAAAAATTAGCCTTATTATTTTTAGCCTTTATTTTTTGTGGCATAGTTTCATATGCCGGCGACAAATTCGAGACCAAATACAGGACTGCACTTGTAATGGCATATTCACCTGCGAATAATGTATTTGAAGATGACAACATTAAACTTGAAATTTATGGCGAGCGCCTTTGGGCCACAAACAAGACTGATAAAACTATATTTATAGACCTTTCGCAGTGTTTTTTGATTCATAACGGATCTTCATATCCGATGTTTGATAAGCAACAGGACGATAGGCATGCATCTAAGAAAAAAATATCAACTTCAATTGATGAATTTATTTCAATAGCTCCCTCTGTAGGCTCAAAACAGAATGAAACTTTTATATGTAACTTGGCCGGAAATCTTTATGGAAAATATACTACTACAGAGTCGCCTTCTGGTGATTTTTCGGAGTATGAAGAACGTTTCCTGTCATTGATAAATGAACTTGTAAACGAATCGCTTGCAGAAGATCCGAAAGGTAAAAAATATCTTGGAACAGTTTCTCGACATTTGACAGAAGATGAAAGTGTCAATAATGTTGGAGCCTCGTTAGCCTATGCTTTTAATAAGCGCTCAGAGGAATGGACTCCTATTGCGATTTCGACTTGGGTAAGTGATGTATATTTTGCACCTTATTACATAGATATGCCTGTAGAGCTTTCGAAAAAAGAGAAAAAAGGTTTCGGGGTTAAAAAAACGGAGGCCGCAAAAGTTTATATCAAAGCTGATTCTCCGTTTGAGTTTGAGCAGGATAAGTCACCGGTAGTAGTCTGTGACTGGGTTGGCGATTTTAAAAAAGGTAGTTTTGAATTAAGTCCGACTTGGGTTTCTAAGAAGAAAGGTATGTCTGCCGGCAAAGCCATATTCGGAGCATTAGCTACGATTGCAACAGGAGGAGCTGCAGCCGGACTTTTGTTAAATAATATAGAAGAAACCATGTATAAAAAAGAAATCGTATTTTCCGGGAAAGATGCTGATTGGGGAAAACTTGTCTATTTTAACAATCAAGACCTCTCTCAATTCAATAATGCTTCGGCATTCAAAAATTATTAAAAATTGATAACTCAGGATGGGCTATATCGATAAATATAGCCCATCCTTTAACTATAAAATTGAATGCGTTCTCTCTTTTTTATTGTTTTCGTTTCGCTTTTTTCCGCCGCCTATGCATATCGTATATCAGGGAATGTAGAGAAAGCGCTACAAACATTACTGGCAGGCGATATACCTACTTCGATTCAGCAGATTAAACGGGCATCGGCTACAAATGATGTACTCGCTCAATTTTATTTAGGGCAGTGTAATGAATATGGCATTGAAATGCCAAAAGATGCTGAAAAGGCGTTTTCACTTTATCGTAGGGCTGCTGAACGCGGCTTTGCTCCGGCTATGAAGGAACTCGCAAGATGTTATCGGGAAGGAATCGGAGTCGCAAGAAATGAAGTTCGTGCAAAGGAATGGCGAGAGCGCTATCTACAACGAACGGGGGTTACTGAGTTTCCTGATTTAATAGAAATATATGCACAAGCGGTTAACAAAGCTTCAACAATTGATACGAAAGATAAAATCGATATTGCTGAATCCGCAAACGACAATCAGCCGCCAAGCGTAATCATTAATCGGAGTTATGTCATTCAAGAAGTTAAGGAGAACAATATAACCAAATCGGAAACTGAAACAAAAACGTATTTGTCGGATGTTGATATTGATATCCCTGAGATAAATAAGAATTCCGATAATATATTCAGTCTTATTATCGCGAACGAAAACTATCAAGATGTTGACAAAGTCCCCAATGCATTGAATGACGGAGAGATAGTGGCTCAATATTGTCGAAAAGTTTTAGGTATACCCGAATCAAACATTCATCTTGTTAAAGATGCTACTCTAAACAATATCAAGCGAGAAATTAATTTGATGAAACAGATAGCAGAGGCGTATGAAGGAACTGCGTCCTTTATAGTGTATTATGCAGGCCACGGTGTCCCCGATGAAAAAGCAAACAATGCCTACATGATGCCTGTTGACGGATTTACAGCGGACCTTACGACGTGTTTCAGTATGGCAGATTTTTACAACATTTTTGGTGAGATTCCGACACAGAAAACAATTGTTCTTATAGATGCATGCTTTAGCGGTTCTAAGAGAGGAGATGGTATGCTATATGCCGCAAGAGGAGTAAAAATAAAACCGAAATCTGACGTTGTGTCCGGAAATACTGTTGTGATTTCATCTACACAAGGCGATGAGACGGCCTATTCATACGACAATGAAAAACACGGACTGTTCACATACTTTTTCCTTAAGAAACTTAAAGATTGCAAAGGAGATGTTACTCTTGGACAACTTTTTGACTATTTGAAAGATAATGTAGTAAAGAAGTCGTTGGTCATCAATGGGAAATCCCAAACTCCGACGATAAATGCAGCTCCGGATGTGGCAGATAAATGGCAAAATTGGACGTTAAATTGAAAATTATATTCGATAGTCAAAAAAATAAAATCCTAATTTTAATCTGAATCGCAGAATTGTGTGATGGAGGACTTAATTTTTTGACAAGGAGGACGGTTTTTTCAAACTAATGACTAATTTTGCAGTTGGCGGTCAGGGGTTTACTGATGGCGCCCGGAATATGTCATAACCTTTTAAATGATGTGATATGCGTTATAAAGCGGCATTGGTATTTGTTTTATCTGCGGGGCTTGTGTCTGTCAGTGTCTGCGGACAGTCTCAGGATTATCGTGAGAAGTATGAGCAGTTCAAGAAGCAGGCGCAGGCCGATTACGGCTCGTTTCGCGACGAGTGTAATAAAAAGTATGCCGATTTCCTGAGGCAGTCGTGGGATAGATATAAGGGCAATACACCCCTGCCGCTCCCCATGGATGACAAGCCCGTTCCGCCCAAGCCATATGAGCCGCTGGTCGAGGATAAGCCTGTCGTGGTTAAGCCGGTAGATGTCACGCCCGTTGTACCTGCGCCCGTGCCGCAGCCCAAACCTGTCGAGCCAGTCCGGGAAGTCCCCTCGCCGACCGATGATGGTTTTGCCATAGACTTTTACGGTGTAAAATGCACGGTCAGACTGCCTGACTATGCAAAGCTGACGGTCAACGACTG
>DXYS01000038.1:11541-14677 GCA_019415705.1 Bacteroidales bacterium
CCGCCTCTATTGCCGCCGGATGGGAGAAACTGTGCGGCAAGGAGATGAACAACGCGCTCCGAGACTGCCTTGAGGCGCGTCTGCGCTACAATCTCTGCGACTGGGCCTATCTCGACTTCCTCTATCAGTTGGCCGGCGAATATTGCAGCAACCGCAACAGTGCCACACTGCTCTCGGCCTACCTCTACTGCCAGTCGGGCTATCAGATGAGGCTCGGCGAGGACAACGGACGCTTAGTAATGCTCTATGGCAGCCGCCACAGCATATTTGACAAGCCATATTATGTGGTTGACGCGACGACATTCTATCCCTACGGCGAGACATCGGGCTCGCTCAGTATTTGTAACGCAGCCTTTGAGGGCGAGACTCCGCTGTCGCTCGCAATTGACAAGGAGCAGCTGTTTGGCAAGCGTCTCTCAGAGCCTCGCGCCATCACGTCAAGAGATTATCCCGAAGTGTCGGCAGAAACAGCGGTGCCGACCGAATTGGTAGGATTCTATGACACATACCCGACATCGGCCATCGGCGGCAATCCGCTGACACGCTGGGCCATGTATGCCAACGTGCCATTGGCTGCGGAGGCCAAGGACCAGCTTTATCCCGCCTTGCGGAAAGTTATCGAGAGGCTGCCGGCTCTGGAGGCGGCCGAGAAATTGCTCAACTGGGTGCAGACCGGTTTCGTATATGAATACGACGACAAGGTTTGGGGCCATGACCGCGCTTTCTTCGCCGAGGAGACGCTGTATTATCCTTATTGTGACTGCGAGGACCGTTCAATCCTGTTCTCGCGCATAGTGCGCGATCTGCTCGGGCTCGATGTCGCCCTGATATACTATCCGGGCCATCTCGCCACGGCGGTCTGCTTTAAAGACGAGGTCAAGGGTGATGCCATGACCGTCGGCGGCCGCCGCTTCACGGTCTGCGACCCGACTTACATAGGCGCTCCTGTCGGCGCACAGATGCCCGGGCTGGCCTACGACAAGGCTCAGGCACTCCTTTTAGACCGTTGACCGGCCCGCGGCCACGACCGCTAATGCGGACGTCCCTTTTGTTTTAACATCCCAACCGGGTTATGCAACTGACCCAATAAAAGTTTCAGGTATACTTAAAACTTTCCGGGAAATAGGCAAAAGTTTCAAGTATACTTGAAATCTTTGGGCGGGATCTTTAAAAACTGTAAAGGAGTGTTATAGGTGGTCAATTGCAAAAGTCGGTTGAAATGTTAAATAGAACATATATAATTATGTAGGGACACGCCAAAGCGACCGTCAGGGAGCGGCGGCATGTCACACATTTCAATTGCCTACTTACCTGCGTCGCGATGCTGATACGGGACGTAATCAGTATTCAATGGCTATCAGCTCGCCGTCGATGTCGTAGATGATGTCGTCAGGGGTGTTTTGGATGAGGGAAACTTTGTAGCCCTTGGTGCCCTTGGCCTTGATTTCGTCTACCATGCTGATATAGCTCTTGTCGGTGAGATGGCGCACGGTCTTCTCGGGCAGCACGGCCTTGATGACGCTGAGGTCGAGCGTCTTGTTCTTAGGCGCCTCGATTTCCTTGACTTTGCCCTTGGCTGTGACGTCGATTTCCACGCCGTTAGACAGCGTGAGCTCATAAATCTGTTTCTCAAACTCGATGACCGAACGCGCTATCGTCGCGTCAGGATAGAGCTTGGCGACGGTGGCTGTGACCGCGGCCGGTATCTGTGACTGTTCGACCGAGCCGGCGATGGCTATGCCGGGGCTTCCGGCGGTGAGAGGATTCTGAGCCGAGACGCCTGCGGTTGAGGCGATTGCGGCAGCGGCGACTATGAGTGCGGATGCGATATGTTTCATGATTTAAAATAATTAAATGTCAGAGTAATAACATCCTACGCCACACAATAGTTTACCCCAGCCTCACAGCCCGAGCATCGCGGCAGGCGTAATGCCGAGTATGACGCACAGGGCGCGTGCGATGCGCAGTGTCGGCTCTGCTCGGCCGGTTATGTAATCGCTGACTCGCGACGGACTAATGCCGAGCTCTTGTGCGAGCTGCTTCTGTGTCATGCCCCGCTCTTCGATAGACAGGCTGATAAGCTCGCCTATTGTTGGTTTGGCTATCGGAAAATGCACTTTCTCGTATGCTTCAACCACGTCAGACACAATGGCAAGCTCGATGGCATTTTGGTCATCCGCCGGAGTTTCGTCAGTTACGAGCGGCAGCAATTCCTCTATGCGATTGAGTGCATATTCATATTGTCGTTTCGCTATATCCATGTCGTTTATAATTAGATGGTTGAACAATCTATTTTATCATATTCGCTGTGACTGCCTATGAATCGTATAAAGATTCGTCCGATTGTGAATTTAATCACAACCACCAAACGATAGGTATTCCCCTTGATATTGAAGACATAATGCTGATTGCCCACATAATCAGTCGCAGGAAACGAAGCACGTATGTCAGAAAGATTATGCCACTCAGCCTGTTCGGCCATCTCATACCATCGCTGCAACGCGATTCGTGAATCCTCGTTGCCCGGCGTTTCGTAGAACTCCTTTATTTTACGATGTGAAATTATATGCATAGCCGTTCAACGTTAAGATGGCGAATGCAAAATTAGTTATAAATTTTGTATTTCAAAATTTATATGTAAAATAGTTGCGAATAATAGAATTTAAATGAAGGGATGCCATGCATTTGGGAAAGATGGATAGTAGGACTTTCAGATTCAGTCATAGTTATAGAATAAGCCAAACAGAACTTCTATTGGAAAATAATCTGTCCTATAGGAAATTAGTACTGTAAATATTATGTATTTTTGCGCATATGAAATAGAAATGAATAAAATATATATATTGTAATATAGATAAATAGCGTAGATCTAATAATTGCGATTTAACAGGATGTCTTTCTGGAATAAAGTCATAAATTCAATCAGCGGGGCAGACAAAAATGCCATTCCCTCTCGTAAAGAGTCGTATAACTCAACGCATAGAAAACCGATATAATTGGACATGGCTAAATATAAAGAATATCAATGATTTAGCGAATTAAGCCGTTTGATTGATTTGCCGTGTTTTCGACTGTTTTTCGCATTTAGTACACAATTAGTACATTTCAGTTGTTAATAGATGTTGAGGGCAATTTT
>DXYS01000039.1 GCA_019415705.1 Bacteroidales bacterium
GTCGTCGGGCCCGACGACTTTGCCTCGATGAAAGAAGTACTCACGCGTCGTTATACGCGTCTTATGCAGGAAGGCGAGGGGCTGCCGCAGCTCGTAGTTGTCGACGGCGGCAAAGGTCAGCTAAGCGCCGCAGTGGAGGCGCTCGAGGCGATAGGGTTGCGCGGAACGATTGCTGTGGTCGGCATCGCCAAGCGTCTTGAGGAAATTTACTTCCCCGGCGACAGTATTCCGCTCTACATTGACAAAAATTCCGAAACACTTCGTGTCGTGCAGCATATGCGCGATGAGGCTCACCGTTTCGGCATCACGCATCATCGCAACCGTCGGTCGAAGTCGCAGATTGTCAGCCGTCTTGACGCCATCAAAGGCGTCGGGCCGCAGACATCAGAGGCTCTGCTTAAACATTTCAAGAGCGTCAAGCGCATTAGCGAGGCTACTGTCGAGCAGCTCGCCGAGGTCGTTGGTGCATCTAAGGCCAAGATAGTCAGCGAAGGCCTTAAAAACGAGATGCCTGCGGATGAATTATTTGAAAATCAATAAAATATATTTTATATGAGACTCGTGATACAGCGTGTCACCGAGGCGTCGGTGACAATCGGTGAAGTGGCCGTGAGCACAATCGGCGCCGGCCTTATGGTGCTCGTCGGAGTAGAGCGTGACGACACTCCGGACGATGTCAAATGGTTGGCAGCCAAGACCGTAGGGCTCCGCATTTTCAATGACGATGAGGGCGTCATGAATCGCTCTGTCGTTGATGTCGGCGGTGAAGTGCTGGCAGTCAGCCAGTTCACTCTTACGGCCTCGACCCGCAAGGGAAATCGCCCGAGCTATATCCGTGCCGCCGGTCATGAGCTCGCCGTGCCGCTCTACGAAGCATATTGCCAAGAGGTTTCTGCTCTCATCGGCCGCAAGGTCGCAACGGGTGTTTTCGGAGCCGACATGAAAGTGTCGTTGGTCAATGACGGTCCCGTCACAATTATCATAGACTCGCGTCTTAAAGAATAGTACTAATTAAAAATATATAAAGCCGCCGAAGGTCCACGACATGGATTCCTTCGGCGGCTTTGTTATGGCGTGAAGTTTTGGCGCGGTTTACATCAACTCTATGCCCGCTTCGCGGCACGCGCGGCGCTGCTCATCCGGCCATATTGACGCCTGCACCTCGCCGATATGAGCTTTCTGAAGCAGGAACATGCACAGCCGGCTCTGGCCTATGCCACCTCCGATCGACGGCGGGTATTCGCCTCTAAGCAGCGCGCTGTGGAAGGCGAGTGACTCTCGCTGCTTGCAGCCCGCAATTTCCAGCTGACGCCGCAGCGACTCCGGACTGACGCGTATGCCCATCGACGACAGTTCGATTGGCTGCTGCAGCACCGTGTTCCAGTAGATGATGTCGCCGTTGAGACCTTTAAAGCCGTCAGAGTTTTCGGTGCTCCAGTCGTCGTAGTCAGGTGCGCGGCCGTCATGCGGCTTGCCATCGCCGAGGGCTGCTCCGATACCGATGATAAATACCGCCCCGTGGCGGCGAGTGATTTCGGTCTCGCGCTCCTTTGGTGTCATGTCGGGGTACATGGCGCGTAGTTGCTCTGAGTGGATGAATGTGATTTCCTCGGGTAGCGTAGGGGTGATGTGGGGATAAGTCTGATATATTTTAGCCTCGACGCTGCGTATCGCCTCGTGGATTTTGCGGACTGTCGACTTGAGATAGTCAAGGTTGCGACGAGGCTCGTCGATGGTCTGCTCCCAATCCCACTGATCGACGTACAGCGAATGTATATTGTCTAAAGATTCGAATGTGCGTATGGCGTTCATGTCGGTGTAGAGACCGAATCCGGGCGCGATGTCATAAGCGGCGAGCTTGGCGCGTTTCCATTTGGCAAGCGAGTGCACTACTTCGGCGCGCGCTCCGCCCATGTCCTCGATTTCGAAACTTACGGCATGCTCCACTCCGTTGAGGTCATCGTTGAGGCCCGTGCCAGAAAGCACGAAGAGGGGAGCCGTGACGCGGCGCAGGTTGAGGGTGCGCGACAGCGCCTGCTGGAAATCTTCTTTAATTGCCTTGATTGCTATTTCGGTGGTTTCGGCAAGAAGTTTCTGCTTATATTTTTTAGGTAAAATTAGCGACATTGTGCTTGTGAAATTTATAATACTGTGGAAAAATGATAATGAAGTTGCAAATATAAAATTAAAACGTCATCTGACAAGCGTTTTGTCCGGCAAATTAGCGGCAAGCATTGTAAAAATCAAATTAAGGCTTGCAACGGAAAGCGAATGGGGGCTTTTGTGTTAAATATTTATAAATTAAACAAAATCGAGCGTCGGAATAGCCCTTTATCTATATAAAACGTTGTCTCCACTGCTAATTTATTGTAACTTTGTGGCCGAAATAGTGCCGGAGGGAGCTGATGCTTCCTCCGATTTGTTTATAACTGAAACTAATTACGGCGGTCTCAATCGGGCCGCAGATAGCAAGAATATTTTTATGATTGACAAACAACTGCTAAGACAGACGGTCGACGAAGCCATAGCCGGTACCGCGCTTTTTGTGGTCGACATCGCAGTAGAGCCCGGCAACCGCATTGTGGTCGAGCTTGACTCGCCTACCGCAGTAGATATAGACAGCTGCGTGGCCGTGACACGTAAAATCGAATCTGTTTTTGACCGTGATGTCGAGGATTACGAGCTTGAGGTCGGATCGGCAGGCCTCACATCACCCTTGCGTGTGAAGGCTCAGTATGACAAAAATATCGGCCATCAGGTCGACGTGCTGACTCGTGACGGACGCAAACTAAAGGGTACGCTTGTTGCTGCGACTGACGACGGTTTTACAATCGAAACTCCGGTCAAAGTCAAGCCCGAAGGCGCCAAACGCCCTGTCATCGAAATGCAGCCGCAGACATTTGACTACGGTGACTGCAAGTCGGTCAGATATGTCATAGACTTCAAATAAAGATTATTATTTAACAAATCATACATTACACTCACACCGCAATGGCAAAGAAAGAGGCAACCCCCAATATGGTCGAGCAGTTTGCCGAGTTCAAAGAGCTCAAAAACATTGACAAGACCACTATGATTTCAGTGTTAGAGGAGTCGTTCCGCAATGTGCTCGCCAAAATGTTCGGCACAGACGAGAATCTTGATGTAATCCTCAACCCCGACAAAGGCGACGTACAGATATTTCAGAATCTGCTCGTCGTGCCCGACGGCGAGGTCGTCGACCCCAATACACAGATTGCCCTGAGCGACGCACGTGCCGATGACGACCCCGATGCCGAGGTCGGCGAGGAGCACACCAAGGAAATCATCTTCGAGAAATTCGGCCGCCGCGCAATTCTCAACCTGCGCCAGACTCTTCAGTCAAAGATACTCGACCTGCAGAAAGAGGCCGTCTACAATAAGTTCAAAGAACTCGAGGGTGAGCTCGTCAGCGGCGAGGTCTATCAGACATGGTCAAAAGAGACCCTGCTTTTAGATGATGACAAAAACGAAATGCTCCTGCCCAAGAGCGAGTCTATCCCCGGCGATTTCTTCCGCAAGGGCGAGACTGTCCGTGCCGTCATCGCCAACGTTGACAACAAAAACAATAACCCCAAGATTACAGTCTCGCGTACAAACGAGAACTTCCTGCGCCGTCTTTTCGAACTCGAGGTGCCCGAAATTCATGACGGACTCATCAACATCCGCGCCGTCGCCCGCATCCCGGGCGAGCGCGCCAAAATCGCCGTCGAGAGCTACGACGACCGCATCGACCCCGTCGGTGCCTGTGTCGGTGTCAAGGGCTCGCGCATCCACGGCATCGTCCGTGAGCTCCGCAACGAGAACATCGATGTGATAAACTTTACCTCAAATCCTTCGCTTTTCATCCAGCGCGCCCTGTCTCCGGCAAAAGTTTCGTCAATCAGACTTGACGAGGAGGAGCGCAAGGCCGAGGTGTTCCTGCGTCCCGAGGAGGTCTCGTTGGCCATCGGCAAGAACGGCTTGAACATCAAGCTTGCGTCGATGCTCACCGGTTATGTCATTGACGTCTATCGCGACACTGAGGAGCCGTTTGAGGAGGATATCTATCTTGAGGAATTCAAGGACGAGATTGACGGCTGGGTAATCGAGGCCCTCAAAAACATCGGTTTTGTGACGGCCAAGAGTGTCCTCAACGCTCCGCGCGAAATGCTCGTCGAGAAAGCCGACCTCGAGGAGTCGACCGTCGACCACGTGCTCGAAGTTCTCCGTGCCGAGTTTGAGGACTGATTGTCCCGAGCCCGGAGTGAGAGATTAACATATTAATAAACCTTGTGCCGCGCCACTCTGACCCGATGACCGGCCTGCCCAAAACAGACAAGACTTCAACCAATATATGGCGAAAACTAAAATCAGTACATTAGCAAAAGAACTCAACGTGGCGCTCCCCACGGTATTCGATTTTTTGCGTAAAAAGAACATAAGCATCGACGAGAGTCCCAACACCCGTGTCGAGGACGACATTGTCGCACTGCTGACAGGAGAATTCAAGCACGACAAAGACCTGAAGAACAAATCAGAGCAGATCACATCGGAACGTGTGCGTGTCAAAACCCCGACGCGTGACCCCCAGCCTGCCGAGGAGCCGGCAAGCGCTGAGCGCACGGGTGGCCCGCGTATACTCGGCAAGCTCGATTTCGACGCCAAAGGGCGACCTGTCGTAAAGAAAAATGAAGAGCCGACCAAGGCCGCTCCGGCAAAAGAGGCCCCCAAGGCCGAGACTCCGGCTCCCAAAGCAGAGCCTGTGGCAGTAGAGAAACCCAAGGCGCCCGAAGCACCCAAAGCAGCGGAGAAAACGGCCCCTGAAAAGCCGGCCGCATCAGCCGAGGCTGCACCCAAGGAGCCCGTCAAAGAAGCTCCGGCAGTGACTGTGCCTAAGACTGAGCCTGCGGCCAAGCCGGCCGATAAAAAGCCGCAGGAGACACCTGCCGCAAAAACTGAGCCCGCTGAGGCTGCCAAACCGGCCGAGCCCGAGGTTTTTGTGCCCGAGCGTACAGTCACCGGGCCGACGCTTAATGTTATAGGCAAAATTGACCTTGACGCCATCAACCAGTCGACGCGCCCCAAAAAGAAAGGCAAAGACGAGCGCCGCGGCGGTGCGGGCCGTCCCGGTCAGGGAGATGCTGCCGGCGGAGACCGCAAGAAACGCAAACGCATCGGCGGCAAAGAGAAAGTCGATATCGAAAAAACAGGCCAGCAGGCCGCCTCAAATGAGCGCCGTGAGCGCGGAGGTCAGGGCGGTGAATCACGTTCAGACCGTCAGCGTCAGGGCGGCGCACGCCAGAGTGAGCGCGCTCCTAAAGACAAGAAAAACCGCAACGAGCGCCGTCAGCCTGCTCCCGCACATGTTGAAGTCAGCGACGAGGACGTTTCAAAGCAGGTAAAAGAGACTCTCGCACGTCTCACCAGCAAGGACAAAAAACTCAAGAGCGGCGCAAAATGGCGTAAGGAGAAACGCGAAGCCGTGGCCAACCGCGAGCGTGAGGCCGCACAGGCCGAGATGGCCGAGAGCCGCGTGCTCAAACTCACCGAGTTTGTGACCGCCAACGACCTCGCCATAATGATGGACGTGCCCATCAACAACGTTATCGCCACATGTATGAATCTCGGTGTCATGGTGTCAATCAACCAGCGCTTGGACGCCGAGACCATCAATATTGTAGCCGAAGAATTCGGCTTTGAGACCGAATATGTATCAGCTGAAGTCGCCGAAGCTATCCATCAGGAGGAAGACAGTGAGGACGACCTGCAGGTGCGTCCGCCCGTTGTCACCGTCATGGGTCATGTCGACCACGGCAAGACATCGCTCCTCGACTATATCCGCCACGCCAACGTCATCGCAGGCGAGGCCGGAGGCATCACCCAGCATATCGGCTCATACAGCGTGCAGCTTGCAGACGGACGCCATATCACGTTCCTCGATACCCCCGGTCACGAGGCATTCACGGCCATGCGTGCCCGCGGCGCCAAGGTGACCGACATCTGTATCATCATTGTCGCAGCCGACGACAGCGTGATGCCGCAGACCGTCGAGGCCATCAACCACGCCTCGGCTGCCGGTGTGCCCATCGTTTTCGCCATCAACAAGATAGACAAGCCACACGCCAATCCTGACAAAATCAAGGAGGAACTTGCCGCTATGAACTATTTGGTCGAAGAGTGGGGTGGAAAATATCAGTCACAGGACATTTCAGCCAAGAAAGGCATCGGTGTCGAGGAACTGATGGAGAAAGTACTTCTCGAGGCCGAGATGCTCGACCTGAAGGCAAATCCCAACCGTCCGGCTACCGGCGCCATCATCGAGTCGACGCTCGACAAGGGCCGCGGCTACGTGGCTAATGTCCTTGTGCAGAACGGCACACTTCACGTAGGCGACATAGTCCTCGCCGGCAATCACTTCGGCAAGGTTAAAGCCATGTTCAACGAGCGTGACCAGCGCATCAAGGAGGCCGGTCCGGCCACTCCGGCGCTGATTCTCGGTCTCAACGGAGCTCCGACAGCCGGCGACACATTCAATGTGATGCCGACCGAGCACGAGGCACGTGAGATTGCCAACAAACGCACGCAGCTGCAGCGTGAGCAGGGCATACGCACGACAAAGATTCTCACACTCGAGGATATCGGCCGTCGTCGCGCCATCGGCAACTTCCAAGAGCTCAACATCATCGTCAAGGGCGATGTCGACGGCTCTATCGAGGCTCTGTCCGACTCGCTCATCAAACTCTCGACAGAGGAGATACAGGTCAACGTGCTCCACAAAGCTGTCGGTGAAATATCTGAGAGCGATGTGACGCTTGCCGCCGCCTCAAACGCCGTCATAATCGGTTTCCAAGTGCGTCCGTCGCAGGCCGCGCGCCGCGCAGCCGAGCGTGAGGGCGTCGAGATACGCCTCTACTCGGTCATCTATCAGGCCATCGAGGAGGTCAAAGACGCCATGGCCGGCATGCTTGCTCCAGAAATCAAGGAGGAAATCACCGGTACGGCCGAGGTTTTAGAGACATTCAAAATCTCCAAAGTTGGTACAATCGCCGGCGCCATTGTCCGCGAGGGCAAAATCAAGCGCAGCAACAAGGTGCGTCTTATCCGAGACGGCATCGTCCGTTATACAGGCGATCTCGGCTCGCTCAAGCGATTCAAGGACGATGTCAAGGAGGTTGCGTCAGGTTATGACTGCGGTCTGTCGATTGCCGGTTATAACGATGTGCAGGTCGGCGACCTTATCGAAGGCTTCGAAGAAGTCGAGGTCAACCGCACACTCTGATGCCCCGTATTCACATCAATATAGGCTCAAACAAAGGCGACCGCGCGGCTCTGATAGAGCGCGCGGTCGCTTTGATTGCGTCGCGTATCGACCCTGCCGGCAACGCCGATATCTTTCTTGCGCCGATTATCGAGAGCGAGCCGTGGGGCTATGACTCACCGCATCCTTACCTCAATCTCGGGTTGATGATAGATATGCCTGACGATGTCATGCAGACGACGCCTGAGGGCCTTTTAGACGAGCTTTTAAAGATAGAGCATGAAATATCCGCGGCACCCCACCGCGACGCGTCCGGGGGCTATTGTGACCGTCAGATAGATATCGATCTGATTGCCGTGGGCGATACCGTAATCGACACCGCGAGGCTGACCTTGCCACACCCGCGCATGTCCCTGCGGCCATTCGTGCTGGAGCCTGTCGCCAGTCTTGACCCTGCATGGCGTCATCCGCTCACAGGCAAGACAGCCGCCGAAATGCTCGCGGAAATACGGCATTAAAACAATTCTCTGACAATATCTAACGACTGCATCGGGCCGAGACGTCCGACATGTATTGACAGATAGCGCAGGATGCCGTCGGTCATTGCGTTGCGCTGTTCGCGTGACAGTCTAATCAGTGAGATATTGCGCAGCGTCAGGCGCGAGAGTGTGTGCACACCGCGTGCGTCGTCGGCCGATAACCATTCACCGCTGAGCGGAGGTGTGGCTGTCCATCGGCCGCCGCGCATATCAAAACATGCGTCGCGACTCCATGTCGCCGTGTCAGGCTCAAGTCCCATAAGAGCAGTCAGACGATAGAGAAACCACAGGTGGAAATTAGCCGTCGCCCGTCCCGAAAGCAGATTGAGCGCGTCGACAGACTCGGTTATAAAGTTCCACAGTCCGCGGTCAGGCTGACTGTCTCGGAGCAGGCGTTCGAGCGTTTCTGCCAGAAAGAGCGCTACGGCGAGTTTAGCCGGGTCTGATGCGACACCGATATTGACTTTTGACGCTTTCAGGTCACGCATCGATAGCACATCATGTCCGGGTTTTATGTCGACCTCGCCCTCGAAAACCGACAGCGGCATCGTCAGCGCGCGGCGTCGGCGTGCCTCGCGGCCGTTGCCGGCAGGCATCGCAAAGGCCACGTAGCCGCGTTCGGCCGACCATGCCGATACAATCGACCGGCTGTCGGAATAGCGGACCGTGCGCAAAGCTATACAGTGTAATGTCGCAAACATCTGATAGTGGGGCTTTTTGCGATAAAATTACTAAAAAAATCTTAAAAGAGGCGTTTCGCGAGCCTAAATTTTGCCCGTATGCAAAAAAGTCTCTATATTTGCACTCGCTTTTAACGGCTACGGCCCATTCGTCTATCGGCTAGGACGCAAGATTTTCATTCTTGAAAGAGGAGTT
>DXYS01000004.1 GCA_019415705.1 Bacteroidales bacterium
TGACTGCGCGGACCTACAGCCCGCTTGTCATAGGCTCACATACGGCGCTGCGCTGCAGCGCGAACGCACCTAACGGCGCTCTACATTGCTATTCTTTTTTTATGCTCCCGTCAGCAACATCTTGAGCGGCTTGGACGGGCTGATGAGCCGGTTGAAGCCCAAGGTGACGGCGATTATGGCCGCGGCAAAGAATGACGAGACGAGCAGCAGCGGTACAAAGCCGAGTGCGGCATCCAAAACCAACGGGCGAAGGAATCCGAGCGGAAAGAGAAAGAAGTAGTGCAACAGGTAGATGGCGAGACTGTTAGCGCCGAGATAGCTCCACATGCGAGCCCAGCGGTGAGGCGTAGTCGCCTCCGGTGCATAAGCCTCAAGACTCCACGGTTTGACTATTGTGATGGCCACGATGGCTATGCAGATATGCAGTATGCTGCGGGCGATATCGATGACAAAGTCGGGCACGGCCGGGAACTCCCACGGCCAGCAGACGTAGTAGAGCAGGGCGCCCCCGACGAGGATTGCTCCTGTAAACGCTGTTGACGAACGGCAGATGCTGTCAAAACGTTCTTTGTAGAGCGATGCTAACACTCCGGCCATGAAAGCCGGGAAAAATCTGAATGTCAGCTTTATGCTGAGTATGCCTGTGATGTTGTCGGGCAGAAGTACGTAGGCAACAACGCCGAGTATAACCCATGTGGCGGCGATGACAGCGATGCGCGCGCCGGCCGATTTGATGACGGGGAGGATGCGGGCGAGCCCGGCGTAGATGAGAATTATCTCAAATAGCACGAGTGTAAACCAGTAGCCGTTTTTCCATTCATCATGCCATAATCCCGTAAAACTTGAGTTCAGGGGACTTTGCAGGCCGGAGTGTGGAAAATAAAAAATCCAGATTGTGCTGACGACGGCCATGGGAATCAGCAGTTGCTTTGCGCGCTTGCCGAGCGCGGGCAACCGCCATTTGCCGCCGTCGATGACGCGCAGTGTGACCATGCCGCTGATGAAGAAGAACAGCGGCATGTGTATTTCGCCTATAAACTTAAACAATGTGGCTCGGTCGATATCTCTGATGCACATTGTCAGCACGTGGCCGCACACAACCATGAAGATGGCTATGCCTTTAAGCATGTCGAGATAATGCAGACGCTTGGTCTTTTTTGTTGTCATGTTGCTTTATCGAATAATGTGATGATATGCAAAGCTACTCATTTTTACGCAAAATCGGGGTGCCGCAGATATAATTTTTAATCTGTTCGCACGTTAATATTTTGACCAATCATATTACTTCAGCAACCAATGTCTCTAAGACTCAAATATATATCCGTCGCTTTCGCCATGCTCTGTTTGGCTCTGACCGCCGGGGCAGCGATAAAAATTACCGGACGGCTCACCGACGAAAAGAATGAGCCGCTCGAATTTGCCACAATCCGTGTCGTCGGCACCGCTCTCGGCGCGACCAGTGACCTTGACGGCCGATACACCATCTCTGCGCCCGAAACCGACACGCTGCGTCTTGTCTTTACCTGTCTCGGCTATGAGGAGGCACGGCGCCGTCTGATTGCGCCGAAGGGTGAGGTGACTGTCAATGTCAAGATGACTCCGGCCAGTTATGCCCTGCAGGGTGTCGAGGTGTCGGAGATACAGAAACAGACCGGCGCGATGCAGAAGATTGCCGCCGACTCTTACCGCATGGCTCCCGACGCGAGCGGCAACGGCGTGGAGTCGCTGATTACGACGATGGCCGGAGTCACATCGGGTAACGAGCTCTCGGCGCAGTATAACGTGCGCGGCGGCACATACGATGAGAACTCGGTGTATATCAACGGCATCGAGGTTTACCGTCCGCAGCTCGTCTCGTCGGGACAGCAGGAAGGTCTCTCGATAATCAATCCTGACCTCGTCGGCTCCATCAATTTCTCGACGGGCGGTTTTCCGGCCCGCTACGGCGACCGCATGTCGAGTGTGCTCGATATCACTTACCGTCAGCCCGAGGCCTTCGAGGGCGCGGTGTCGGCCTCGCTTATGGGCGGCTCGGTGGCCATCGGGTCGGCCTCAAAACGTTTCACCCAGCTCCACGGCCTGCGTTACAAGAGCAATTCGTCGCTGCTGTCGTCGCTTGAAGACCGAGGCGAATATGACCCGCGTTTCTTTGACTATCAGACGTCGATGACCCTCAGGCTCGGCGAGCGCTGGAGCGTAAATTTCCTCGGCAACATCGCTATCAACAATTATAAGTTCATCCCCGAATCGCGCACGACCAATTTCGGCACATCGACCGACGCCAAACAGTTTAAGGTCTACTTCGACGGCATGGAGAAGGATAAGTTTGAGACATGGTTCGGCGCGCTGACACTCAATTACCGACCCAACAAGTTTAATGAATTCAGTGTACTCGCCTCGGGTTTCCTCACCAACGAGCTCGTGACTTACGACATCAGCGGCGAGTACTGGCTCGATCAGGCCGGCACGTCGGGCGACGGCAACGGCTCCGGCTCGATAGGCGGAGAGCTTGGCGTGGGGCGTTATCACGAGCATGCACGCAACCGTCTCAAGGCCTCGGTGATGAATTTCGGACTCCGAGGCGCCACAGGCATCAGGCGTCATAACCTAAATTACGGCCTTACATACAGTCACCGTCAGATTTATGACCGCACGCGCGAGTGGGAGCTTCGCGACTCGGCCGGCTACTCTCTGCCCGCCGACCCTGACGCACTCAAAGTGATTTACAACTTGGATTCGCGTCACGATGCAAGTATAAATAATCTTCCC
>DXYS01000040.1 GCA_019415705.1 Bacteroidales bacterium
GACAGCCGGCTTGTTGCTTTGGTTGAGCGTTTATTCCTTAAGTTAGTGACATTGCGCCAAAGGCACGTCCCTACATTTTGCTGATAATCAAATATTTGCGTTGGAAGATTGCAAATTCTTCCTCTCTCCACACATCCACACAGATATACAATCATACTTACAAAAAACAGCAGCCGCGGGAGGGCGGCTGCTGTGTAGGAGATTAATATATGCTTGTGGTTTATTTCACTGCGACTTTGGCACCATTGACGATATAGATGCCGGCGGGGAGTGCTTTGACGTCGGCTGCTGTAGCTGCGCGGCGGACGCAGATGCCCTGCAGGTTATAGACGTCGGCTGTAGCGTCAGCATCGTTGAGGATACTATCGATGCCTGACTGACCTGATGTGCTCACCTTGACACTTGTGTCAGCCTCGGTCTCGAAGGTGTAAGCGCCTTCAACGGGCTCGATTTCTTTGTCACCGACAGTTACTTTGATGCCATCGGCTGCACGGGCAACGGGAGCGATAGTGAAACGTGTCTTGCCAACGGCTTTGACGGGAGCTGTGAAGTCACTGACTTCAGCGAGAATGTCTTTTGTTACAGCATAGCCGTCGAGAGCATTTTCGGCGACTGTAAATGTCACGTTGTGGGCTGTCGGCTCGGTGATAAAGAATACTTTATAGATATCCTTGTTTGCGACTGTCTCGTCTTCGAAGTATTTTGCGCCGTCGAAAGGAGCTGCTATTTTCTCGTCATTTTTATAAGCGTAGAAACCGTCATAGCTGCCTGAGGCGAATACTGTGAAGTAGCCGTCTTCGTCGCGGAAGTTGATAGTGTTGTATCCGGTTACAATTGCGTCGGGCAGCTCGTCATAGTTTTTGAATTTGGTTGTGAAGTATGACAGGTCAAGCGAGCTGAAATCATCGTAATAGATTACTAGCTGATTGTCTCTACGGATTTTTTCAGCCACAATCGTGTATTCTTCGCCTTCGGCGAGCGAGAGATAAACTTTTTTGTCGTATGTCCAGTCTGAAAGTGCCAGATAGTCTTTATCGTTTGCGTCGGTGAATGACTTGAAATACCAGCCCGAAGCCTCTGAGAATGTAATCGAACTGTTTTTTTCAGATACGTCGATATTGTTTTCGCCCTCTGTGAATGATACTTTGGTGCTTCCGAAAGAGCCGACCACACCTTCAGCGCCGGTGACGTTGAATTTCACCTTGTATGTGGCATATTTACGACCTTTGATGGTTACGTTGTGGTCACGGTCAATCTGCTCGATAGTCAGTTGGCTGAATGCGTATTTTGTCTCGTCGTTATCAGTTACTTCTTCAATTTTGTAGTCAGAATTGTAGCCGATAGCGATTGTTTCGCCGGGATTGGCCTCAAAGCCTTCGGCTGTGAGACAGGCATCAATGTCAGCTACATTCACATCGTTGACTTTGATATAGCTGATCATCTCTTTGGGTCCGTCAAGAGTGATGACTGTCTTAAATTTGAGCCCCTCGGGGAAGTCGGCTGCCACGTCGATATTCTCAACATATACAGGTTCTGCACCCGAATTATCAACAAGATTTACATAGAATCTTCCTGAAGTTTTTTCGATATCTTTATCGGCAACAGTGACTTTATAAATCAAGTCTTTAGAACTGCGAGGCTTTATGGTAAGTTTTGACTCGTTTTCGGGATTGTATGCGATAGACACGGTGTTTGACTCAGGCTCAAACTCTTTGCCGTCGCCGCGGACTATTGTGACCTTCTTGTAGTTGTCCATCTTGACGGTTACATTTTGGGTGCGGTATGAGTTCTCGTCCATAACGGTGAGTGTATAAGGAGAATAAGGGTCTCTCCAAGAGCTTGCCCAGATTTCATAGTAACCGTAGTATGATTTTTCGATGTCGTCACCCTCGCTGTCTTTGAAGACTACGATGTCGGTTTCGTTCTTGGGGATTATGTAGAGTGATTCGCCTTCGGGGATTACGATATTGTTTTCTCCAATGGCGAGTTCTTTGACGTTGTCGCTGGTCTCGGATGTTCCGATAACAGCTTTGACTCGGTCAGCGCCTGCGGTGACGTTAACGACAATATTCCAATCTGCCGCAAAGGCTGTTATGTTCAGAGCCACAAGGGCAATGAGTAGGGTGTAGAATTTTTTCATAAAAAGGAATAGATATTAATGATTTGATATTAAGCAGATTGAATATCAATAAAAGTAGCGCGCATCAGCGCACTACTTTTATTGCTTTACCGGCTACGCGCACGACATAGATGCCGGAGGCGTCGACAGGCAGGTCGATGAGCTGCGAGCCGCTGCGGTCTGCGGCGACGAGACGGCCTGTCATGTCGTATGCTTCGACATTGTCTCCGGCGGGATTGACGACACGGATAACAGAGCCTTCGACAAATGCTTTGGGCTCGGTGGCATCGTTGTCGATATCGTCTATGCCGCTTGTCGAGATGGCCTGACTGTAGTCATCAGAGAAGGGGCTGCGAACGTATTCATTGACCGAAAAGTGCATTTTGTCCCATATCTCGCGTACGGCCTGTATTCTGACGATGATTTCGCTGCCGCGCAGCAGAGAGCTGACGGGTACGGTTATCTCGTTGGTCTCTGATTTGGAGTTGAGGTAAGGCACGCTGACTCTCTCGCCTGCCTTGAGATCTTGGGTTATCTTGAGGTTGTCTATGTAGAGGGCTCCGGCGTTTGCCACAATCTCGACTACAGACATTGCTGTGCCTCCGCCGAGTTCAAACGAGTAGTTTGTCCATGCCTCGGGTATCTTGGCTGTGACATCGGCGTCGGTGGTCACGAGTTTTTCGCGTCCGTCTTCGACAACATATTTCAGGGTGCGGAATGTGGCTGTGCAGACGTCGGTCTGATTGACTTTCTGTCCGTAAAGGTCAGCCGAGACTTTGACTTTGCCTCCGCCGGCTCTGAGGTCCATAATGGGCGACTCAAGGTAGACGAGATATCCGTATTGTTCGCCGTAGTAGCCTGACAGACCGTAAGCACCGTTGATGTGGAGCGGGAATTCGGCTATCCAGCCGGGCTGGTCGGTCCATTCGTCCAACTCTTCCTGTGACTGATAAGGCACCTCGGGCTCGAGCACCGTGCCGTCACAGACAAGTTTGTCGAAGTTTTCAGATGACAGTGTGTATGTCTCGTTGCCTTCGGCTTTGTGTGAGCGGAAAGCGTTTATCACGTAATATTCGGCACCTGTGACAGCGTCCCATGTGATTTTAAGATTATCATTGTCAACTTTTGTAATGGCAATGTTTGCAGGCACGGTGAGCGACTGCACCTTGACGGCGTTTGACTCCGGCGAGACGGATTCGCCCTTGACGGTTTTTACGACATAGTAAAATGTGTTGGTCGGAGTCTCCAGACCGGTGAAGGTGTGGCTGCACCCGTCGACACGCAAATCTTTGACAAGATAGTTGCGCGTCTTGTCGCGGTCATCATTGATCTGATAGAGACTGACCTTATATGCGTCGGCACCGTCGACAGCCGACCAGTTGGCTGTGAAACTTTCGTTGGTGAATTCAGAGAAGTCTGCTGCGACGGGGGCATCGATTTTAGGGTCAAGTATCTTGATTTCGATGTCGTCTACAAACACCGGCTCGTCGTAGCCGCTGAACTGGAAAAAGTATTTTGTGCCGGGACGTTTTTTGGTGAATACAAATTTGTATTCTTTCCATTCGTCATAGACATAGGCATAGTCGTTTGTCAATGTCTTCACATCGTTGGGGTCGGTAGCGTCAGCGACATAGACCTCGACCCAGTCGCGTTCGACATTTTTATTGCCGAGACGAGCTTTGAACGTCACGGTGACAGGTCTGTCGTCGGCCGGGATTTCGAGCACCGGCGAGCAGAGATTGGCGTTGTTGTTCTTTGAGCGGTCTATGAGCAGGCATCCGCCGGCCTGATAGACATAATATGCGCTCCAGTATGGAGTCGTGGTTAATTCGGATGGGATGAAACCGTCTAAAACGTTTTCGTCCGGGGCTTCCAAGCTGCCGGCAGAGAGTTTGTCGAAATTCTCGGCGACGAGCATCGTCACATTATAGATGTCTGATTCAGACGGCTCGTCGGTGTCGGCAGCGGCCGCGACCGGTTTTTCGTGTCTCGGGAAGTTGGCGTGTCTTGTCATGGCCGGCACATTTCGGTCGGCATACAATGGACAGACAATAAGGAGCTAAGTTAAAGCAGTGAGTAAAAGTTTTTTCATTAAAAATTTGTTTTTGCTTGTTTGTTGGTCTTAAAACCGTGACAAATATATAGCAAAAACGTGTATCCCACAACTTTTTGATGACAATTATCCCACCTTTGAGCAGATTTGTCTAATAATTTTTTGAAAAAATGTTTCAGACATCGGTGTAGCGGTGGAAAATAAGGCTGTTTCGTCCCGAGGGGCTGACTTTCAGTGTCACTTTGGCTGATTCGATTACCGGGATATTATGGTCGACGTGACCGATGGGCACGTTAAAGGCCACGGGATAGTCGTAGGCAGCGGTCATGTCGCGCACCATATCCTCCATGCGTTCGTAATTGTCATTGGGTTTGTAGTCGGTAAACTGTCCGACGATGAGTCCGTTGAGACGGGCGAGCACCCCGGAGAGTCTGAGCTGATAGAGTATACGCTCGATTTTGTAGATCGGCTCGGCTACATCTTCCAGAAAGAGAATACTTCCGGGGCGGATGATGTCGTAAGGGGTGTTTATCAGTTCGGCGAGGACGGCGAGATTGCCGCCGAGGAGGCGTCCTGTGCTGATGCCGAAGCGGTCATAGTCGTGACTGTCGAAACTGTAGGCCGGGCGCTCGCCGCGTAGTATGGCGAAGAGCGAGGCGTTGTCGGGGTCGTCGGGACCGAGCTTGATGTGTGATGCCATCGAGCCGTGGATGCTTGCCACGCCGTTTGAGGCGAGCAGAGCATGCAGCGCTGAAATGTCTGAGAATCCGACGAGCCATTTGGCGTTGGCTCTGAGGTCGAGACGTGCGAGGCGCTCGAGGATGTGGACGACTCCGTATCCGCCGCGTGAGCAGATGACAGCTTTCACCTCGGGGTCAAGCAGGGCTTGGCACAGGTCGTCAAAGCGCTCGGTGTCGCTGCCGCTGTAGATGCCGTTTTTGCCGAGTGTGTGGGGCATCACCTCGGTGCGCCATCCCTCGGCCTCGAGCACCGCGCAGGCGCCCTCGACATTCTCGGCTTTGACCGGGCCTGCCGGTGAGCATATCGCGATTTTGTCGCCGTAGCTGAGCGGTGCGGGGAATATTATAGAGTTGTCCATATATGTCATTTTTGAGTTTTTAGATAGTTTTCATAAAAGTGCCACATCATTATGCCGCATGAGACGGCCACGTTGAGCGAGTGTTTTGTGCCTGACTGCGGAATCTCGATGCATAGGTCACAGGCGTCGACCACATCCTGACTGACGCCGTCGACCTCGTTGCCGGCCACAAAGGCGTAGTGCTGACCGCCGGCGAAATCGGGCTTGAAATCCTCGAGCGAACGGCTGCCTATGACCTGCTCCAAGCAGCAGACGGTGTAGCCTTCGGCCTTGAGCCGGTTGACAGCGTCGATTGTCGTCGGGCTGTAGCTCCAGTCGACAGAGTCTTCGGCTCCGAGCGCCGTCTTGTGTATCTCGGGCGACGGCGGTGTGGCCGAGATGCCGCAGAAGATGACGCGTTCGGCCGCGAAACAGTCTGATGTGCGCAGTATCGAGCCTATGTTGTTGAGCGACCGGACATTGTCTACGACGATGACCAATGGCATCTTTGTCTGATGCTTGAAATCGTCGACACTCACGCGGTGCATGTCCCAGATTGTTTTCTTCTTCATGACGGTCAGGTCTTATTGTGTCTGTTTGCTGCGCTCTGACATCAGGCGTTCAAACAGTTTTATATATTCGGCTGCTATGACTGCGGGGCTGAAACGTTCGCCGACATAGCGGCTGAGCTCCCGGCGGTCGATATGGCTTCCGATGGCCCATTCGATGCCGGCGGCGAGGTCGGCGGCGCTGCCGTAGTCGGCGATATATCCCGTCTTCTGATGTGTGATGATGTCTTCGCGGCCGTCACATCCGAAACTGACGGGGATGGCTCCGGCAGCGGCACCTTCAATCAGGGTCAGACCGAAAGTCTCGTATTTTGCGGCCGAAAGGACGACAGAGCACTGTGCGTAAATCTCCGCGAGAAAGTCGGGGTCGTTGACCGGACCAACCCATTTGTGCTCCATGCGCAGTGAGTCAAGCAACTCCGGATTACGGAATGAGCCGAAAAAGACAGCACCTATATCGTTGCGGCCTTTGTCGGCCAAGATGTTGAGGGCTTCTATCGCGGTGTCAAGACCTTTGATGGGTGTGTCGAGCCTTGCGGCACCCATGACGACAAGATGCTCCGGGTCTTTGGGCAATCCTAAATCACGTCGTGTCAGCATCGACTCGATGGCAAATCGTTCGTAAGGAAATGTGTCGTGTATGACTGACAGGTCTTGGTCGCGCAGGAGCATGCTTTGGCGCCCCATCTCGGCGAGCCAGTTGCTGACAGCCACAAAGTGTGACGGATAACGGTTATAGAGTTTATATTTGCGTTTTTGCGTGCGTGTCGACAGATCCCGGCGTCCGGCCTCCCACGAAAGCAGTTTGCAGTCATGGCAGATGTCTTTGAAATTGTCGCAGCCCTCGGCATAGTGGCAGATGCCCGTCATGGGCCACATGTCGTGAAGCACCCATACGACAATTTTGCCCATGGCCGACAGTCGACCGATTTCTTTTAGTGATATCATGCCTTGGTTGACCCAGTTGAGCACCACTATATCGGCCTCTTTTATGACCGGATGACGATGCAGCGGCAGTCCGCACGACGCAACCGATATCTTGAAGAGGTTCTCGCGGCTGAAACCGTTTGAAGCGAAAATATTGGCATGTTCGTATAAGAAACAGGCTCGTGAAAGCAGGTTGTCACCGGCCTGCACGATATAGTCTTTGTCTTCGTTGACGCGGCTGCGGCGGTTGACCACGAGGCGCGCGTCGACTCCGGCGGCTATCAGTGATTCGGCAAGCCGCAGAGAGGCGATTGCAGCTCCGCCGGTAATGTCGCTGTGGGAGACTATGGCTACTTTCATCGTCCGAGAAATTTTTTGAGAAAAGGTCTTAGCAATATGTTTTCGCGGCGGATTACAATCAATGCGAAGAATGACAGGATAAGGAATCTGACTATGTACTCGACCGGACGGCTGTCAGGCAGACAGTACATGCCGATTACATAGCACACGGCCGCGATGGCAAAATAACTCGCGATACGGCCAGTCTGATAGTCAATGGGATATTTACGACGTCCGATGATGTAGCTCGCAATCATCATCAGGCCGTAGCTGCACAGGGCAGCGAAAGCGCAGCCCATGTAGCCGATGCGCGGCACGAGGATGACGTTGAGTGTCACTGTGACGGCGAGGCCGAATAGCGAGAACCACATGCCCCATATCGTGCGGTCAGTGAGCTTGTACCACAACGACAGATTGTAAAAGATGCCGAAGAAAAGCTCTGCCATCATGATGACGGGCACGACTTTGAGGCCGCTGAAATATGACGGAGCAATGAAGTACTTGAGTATGTCAAGATAGAACATCACTCCCATGAAAAGCATCAGCGCGAAGAGCACGAAGTATTTCATTGCGTCAGAATATGCCTTGAGCTTAGACGCGCCCTGTTCCTTGGCCTGCGAAAAAATAAAGGGCTCGTAGGCGAAGCGGAAGGCTTGGATGAACATCACCATAACGATGGCCACCTTGTAGTTGGCGCCGTAGATGCCCAAGCCGGTCATGGCCTCGGCCGGATTAGAGACCAACGACGGGTATAGCAGTTTGTCAATGGTCTGATTCATAACTCCGGCCACGCCGAGCACCAAGAGCGGAGCGGAGTAGACAAGCATCTCGCGCAGCAGACGACGGTCGAAGCGCCACGTGAAACCGCGCAGCTCGGGCACCATCATCACTAGATTGACAGCCGAGGCTATCAGGTTTGAAAGAAATATATAGCCGATGCCGAAGTCGGGTCGATAAAACCACGACACTGCCTCCGGACACCACTGCTGCAACTTGGGACAGAGCAGGATGAAGAAGAGGTTTAGTCCGATATTGATGCCGATGTTGATCAGACGCAGTGTGGCGAATCGCATCGGGCGCTTGCGGTAGCGCAGATAGCTGTAGGGTATGGCCAGAAAGGCGTCGATGGCCACACAGACCGCCATCATCATGACGTATGAGCTGTGTCCGTCGCACTCCATGGCGTGTGTCACCGGCCCGAGAAAGCAGGCCACTGCTATAACAAACAGTGTCGACGTCGTCGCTAATGATATGAGTGACGTCGAGTAGACGGTCATCGGGTCCTTCCATTTGTCGTGGTTGGCGAAGCGGAAGAAGCCCGTCTCCATGCCATAAGTCAGGATGATTAGAGCGAGCGCCACGACCGAGTATACATAGGTCACCACACCATATTCCTCGGCGGGGAACATGATGGTATAAAGCGGCACGAGACACCAGTTGAGAAAGCGTCCGACTATCGAGCTGATGCCGTAGACAGCCGTGTCTTTTGCGAGACTGCCGATACCTGCCACCTGACGTTATTCTTTGATGCCGAATGCAAGGTCTCCGGCGTCGCCGAGACCGGGCACAATATAGCTGTGAGAGTTTATTTCGTCATCTATGACGCCCATCCACAAAGTCGTTTTTTCTGCCGGCAGCACTGATTTGAGGTAATCTATGGCTTTGCGTGAGGCGATGACCGAGGCTATGTGTATGCGGGCCGGATTGCCCTTGGTGAGCAGCGCACGGTAGCTCAGCTCCATCGAGGCGCCGGTGGCGAGCATCGGGTCACAGAGTATCAGTGTCTTGCCTTCGATTGACGGAGACGCAAGATACTCGATGCAGACGTCGAAGTTTTCTTTTTCTTTGTATTTGCGATAAGCCGACACAAAGGCATTCTCGGCATAGTCGAAATATTTGAGAAAGCCCTGATGGAAAGGCAGACCGGCACGGAAAATCGTCGCAAGCACGATTTTCTCGTCAATTTTATGGCAAATGGCCTTGTCTAAGGGTGTCTGCACCTCGACGTCAGTGTATTGTAGAGTCTTGCTTATCTCATAAGCCATGATTTCTCCTACGCGCTCAAGGTTGCGGCGGAAACGCATCGGGTCTTTCTGCACGGCGATGTCGCGCATCTCCGACATATATTGGCTCACCAATGACGGTTGTTCGGCAAAATCTATAACTTTCATCGTTGTAAAATTATTTTTTTGGGGGATAATCGAGTGTATAATGTAGTCCGCGTGACTCTTTGCGCTCTTTGGCCTGACGCATTATCAGGTAGCCTACGTTGATGATGTTGCGCAGCTCGCAAATCTCGCGCGAGGCCTTGGAGCACTTGAACAGACGCTCGGTCTCCTCGTAGAGTATGTCGAGACGGTTCCAAGCGCGGTCCAAGCGCAGGTTGGAGCGTACGATGCCCACGTATGTGCCCATAATCTGGTTGACTTCCTTTATGCTCTGTGTGATGAGCACCATTTCCTCGGGATGGCGCGTGCCCTCGTCGTTCCAGTCGGGCACATCGTCGCGGACGGTCAGATGACCGACCTCTGACTGCGCGTGGCGCGCGGCTGCGTCGGCATAGACTACGGCCTCGATGAGCGAATTTGACGCGAGGCGGTTGCCTCCGTGGAGCCCCGTGCACGAACATTCGCCGAGGGCGTAGAGGCGCTTGATTGACGACTCGCCGTTACGGTCGACCTTTATGCCGCCGCAGAGATAGTGGGCCGCGGGTGCCACGGGGATGTAGTCTTTGGTGATGTCTATGCCGAGCGAGAGACATTTCTTATAAATATTGGGGAAATGATGTTTTGTCTCCTCGGGGTCTTTATGGGTGACATCCAAGTAAACGTGGTCGTCGCCGTAGAGTTTCATCTCGCTGTCGATGGCGCGTGCCACGATGTCGCGCGGAGCCAGCGACAGACGCGGGTCATATTTGTGCATGAACTCCTCGCCGCGCAGATTGCGCAGGACGGCGCCGTAGCCGCGCATGGCCTCGGTGATGAGGAACGATGGGCGGTCGCCGGGATGATATAGGGCCGTCGGGTGAAACTGGATGAACTCCATGTCTTTGACGGTGCCTTTGGCGCGGTAGACCATGGCAATGCCGTCGCCCGTGGCCACGAGGGGGTTGGTAGTGGTCTGATATACGGCGCCGACACCGCCTGTGGCCATGACTGTTATCTTTGAGAGGAATGTGTCGACCTTGCCTGTCTCGGGATTGAGGATGTAGGCGCCGTAGCATGTGATGTCGGGTGTGCGGCGTGTGACTATTTTGCCGAGATGGTGCTGGGTGATAATCTCGATGGCGAAACGGCCCTCGAAGACGTCGATGTCGGGATTGGCACGGACAGCGGCGATGAGGCTCTGCTGGATCTCGTAGCCGGTGTTGTCTGCGTGGTGAAGTATGCGGAACTCGCTGTGGCCGCCCTCGCGGTGCAGGTCGAAACTCTTGCCGTCGGCGCTGCGGTCGAAGTCGACGCCCCACTCTAATAATTGTTTAATCTGTGCCGGAGCGCCTTTGACGACCATCTCGACGGCCTCGGGGTCGCTGAGCCAGTCGCCGGCCACCATTGTGTCGTGGATGTGCTTGTCGAAGTCGTCGACCTCGAGATTTGTCACTGAGGCTACGCCTCCCTGTGCCAATGCAGTGTTGGCTTCGTCGAGAGTGGTTTTGCAGACTAAAGCTACCCGTCGGCCGTTGCCGGCTGTCTTGAGGGCGAAACTCATGCCTGCGATGCCTGAGCCGATAACCAAATAATCATATTTATAAGTCATGGCTGACTGTATTTTGAGTTGTTTTTTATGGTCTTTGCGCAAAATTAGCTAAAAACATGACTATCTCAAAAAAAATCAGCCGCTGCCGTGTGACTTTGGGGGCACGGGCAGCGGCCGATATCATTTATCGACGCTTATTCAGCGTATCAGTTTGTCCAAGTGAGATTCCAGATTGACACGCGGTCTTTATTGCTTGCGGATGCGCTCAGGCAGTTGTTGACGATTTCGATTTTGAAGTCGCCGGTGACATTTACGTCTAACGAGTAGTCATAGGCCTTGAGCTTCTCGATTGATTCGAGAGTGACGGTGTCTTCTTTGACCACATTGCCGCCCTGAAGCACCTTGACGGTGAACGAGCATTTTGACTCGTTGAAGGCGAAGCCGTACTTGAATGTCAGCGTCTTGATGCCTCCGGTGAGAGTGGGTGAGGTGAGTTTGCCGACTTTGCCGGTGTTGCCGTTGAGGGTCGGAGCGAGTGTCTCGGGCGAGCCGATGAAGGCGAAGTTAGGCGATTTGTCGCCGCTGTCAGAGCCGCCGAGCACGATTGACCAGTCGGCGGTCCAGCCGGTGGCGTTAGTGTAGGTGGCATAAGGCGATGCGACGGCTTTACCGGAATTAAATGTGTTGAAGTCGCCTTTGTATTCGCCCGAAGGTGTGACGGGGGTGTCGGGCTCGTCGGGGGTTGTGCCGCCTGTGGCGCCGAGTTTGACGTTGTCGACACACCATGTGGCGTAGTTGGCATCCTCTGAAGCCACATAGCGGAAACCGATATAGATTATGCCGCTGTAAGCGCTCAGATCGATGCTGCCCGAGTTAACCCAGCTTGAGTATGAAGTCTTGCCGGTCGAGGGGTCGGCGGCGGGAGCGACTGCCAATGTCGGATTGAGTTTGGTGTCGCCGGCTGCGGGCTGGGCAGCGGTCATCACGTATACTTCAAGTTTAGTGGTCGTCGAGCCGTAGCCGTTGACCTGAGTGTCGAATGTGAGTTTTTTCTCGGTGACTTTGCTCATGTCGACGGGCGGTGTCACGAGCCACTGGTCAAAGGGAGCCGTACCCTTGTAGCCGGTCATGGCGGCGTAATTGTTGTTGTTGAAAGTCGGGACGTACCAAGCCTTGTTGCCGGCAGCCTGCACCTGTGTCCAGCCTGCGGGTATCTCTGACGATGCGTCAAAGTTCTGGTCGATTGAGCTTACGGGGTCTGTCGTCGGGGGCACGACGGGAGTGTCGCCGCCACCGCCTTCGAGTTCATACTCGGTTGTGCTCTTGAGGCCGGGGGCGCCGCAATAGAGCATTACCGAGCCTTTGATTGAAAGTAGTTTGCCGTAGTTGCCGGGGTTGTCCTTGAGGTTGACGGCCGCGCGCAGGGCAGAGCCGCTGACGAGCTGTACGGGCACACATTTCTTATAGTCGGTTTCGGTCGGAGTCGAAGCGATAACGATGTTTGAGTATGTCTCTGACTGGCCGTTGAAGACAGTGTTGCTCAGGAATGTGTCGGTTGTGGGCATCCAGCCTACGATGTAACCTTTGATCCAGACATTCTCGCCGCCGGCGACGGGAGTGTCCTTGCTTGTCGGGTTGAGGGCGATAACCTGTGAGGCGTTGAAGGGGCTTGCCTGTGTTCCGTCGCCGGTGGGTACGGAGCCGTCTGAGATCTCGACTCCTTCGATTTTGAACTCTGACGGTGTGCCCGTGTTGCCGGCCACGCCGAATGTGCCCATCACTTTGGCGAGCTCGCCGTAGACGGTGATTTTCTTGCCGTAGTTGGCGGGGTTGTCACGCAGGTTGCCTACTTCGCGGAGCTTGGAGTCGGCGGGGAGCTCGATGACGACGGCAGAGTTGATGTCTTTGGTCTCGGCGGTCTGACCGATTACGAGAGTGTAGGGCGAGATTGTCTGTGCGCTCCAGATGACATTGCTGTTTGATGTGACAGCGTCTGCGTCGGGATCGACAGAGCCCACGATATAGCCGCTTACCCATGCGCGCTCGGTGTCGCCGGCGGCCTCGATGGCGATGGCCTCTTCGACACTGTAAGGTTTGTCCTCGGTGCCGGGAGCGATGGTCGGGTTGCCGAAGTTCATACAGCCCTCGTAGTCGAGGAGTATGAGCTGCCAGTTAGACGAGCCGTTGAGCGACTGGTAGAAGCTGAGCAGGCCGACGATGTCGCCGTTGCCTTCGGGCAGTTTCTTGTTCCAGAAGTTGGCGTAGCCGCTGGTGCGCACGATGATAGAGTTGTTCTTTGAGTCTAAGAGTGTGCGGTTTACATCGTCGTTGCTGTTGCTTTTGTAAGCCGAGAATGTGGCTGTGCCGCCGTCCTGAAAGTGCACGTTGTTGATTCTGACGAGTTGGCTCTGCCATTTGCGCAGACCCTCGGGCGATGTCGAGAAGACGTCCATCGAGTTGACGGTGATAGTGTCAAGTGCGGCGAGTTCGGGCAGGCCGTTGAGCTGCAGATGCTGTGCGAAAACCTCGGGAGCCATGAAGCCGACCTGCCATGTGTTGCCGTTTTCATACCATGACGGTGTGCCGAACTGCTGCAGGCCGGCATATTTGCCGATGTTCATGTCGGTTACGTCGATGACGATTTCCTGTCCGCGACGGTATTTGAGGTAGAGGTTATAGCTGTTGACCGAGAAGGCCATGGCGCCGGTGGCGTCTTGGATGGTTATGCTCTTGAAAACGTTTCCGGCCTCGTCAGACGAGATTACACGGCCGGCGATGATATAATGCTCGCCGTTTTCTTTGGCGGGAATCTTTTTTGCATAATTGGTCGCGTCGTCCCAGAAAAGAGCTTTGAGCTCGGCGATGGTGGTGTTGGCCTGTATCGTGGCCACCGGTGTCTCGACCGAGGGAGCATCAAAGTCATCCTGACATGCGGTCAGTCCGGCCGACAGAGATGTGAGAGCCGCTAACGCGATGATATATGATTTTAATGAGTTCATATGTTGTGATTTAGCTTGTTTTAATGCTTAATTTTGATGCTTTGCCTTTTTATTTGGCGCTGACACGGAAGTTTTTGATTTCCCATGTACCTGACTTGTCGCCGGCAGCGGTTACGCTATATTCGAATCCGACCTGTATCTTTTTGCCCTCGTATTTGCTCAGGCTGATAGCTCCGGTCGAAGCGAAGTTAAAGCTCCAAGGGAAGTCGGGATATTTGTAACCGGTAATCTGCTCCCACTCGCCGCCATCGACGCGTACCCAGACGGTGCAGATTTTGTCGGCTACGGGTTTTGCATCCTCGCCGTCACCGAAGTGTTTGCTGAATGCCTGCTCAAACGACAGCTCGACGCCTGTGCGGCCTGTGAGGTCGATTACGGGCGAAATCATCCAAGCCGTGCCCTTCTGATTGACGTTGTCCTTAAAGGTAGAAGCTTTTGCACATTTATATTTTGAATCATATGACCAGATGTACTCCAATCCGGCTGTAAGGTCTGAATTCTCGAATGTGAACTGTCCCTGTGACGAGCCGAAAGTCTCCTCGAACACGGTCTCGCCGCTCGGAGTCGGCACGTCGGGACCCTCGCCGTTGAGTTTGTACTCAGAGGTCTGTTTGAGACCTGATGCGCCGCAATATTTGGTTATATCGCCTTTAAGCACAACTTCGGCTCCGATGTTTTCGGGGTGGTCTTTGAGGTTGAGGGCTGTGCGTGCTGCAGAGCCGCTGACGAGCTGTACGGGCATGCACTTTGACGGGTCTGTCTCTGTGGGCGAGTCTGCCACGACGATGTTGGAAGCAACCTCGGCATTCGGGCCGAAAATGGTATTCTCAAGGAAGGTGTTGGTGCCGGGCATGGAGCCTACGATGTAGCCTTTTACCCAGACGCCGGCTGCGGCGACAACGTCTTTCTCGGTTGTCATGCCTGCGACGTGAGAAGCAGAGAAGGGGGAGGCTTCGGTGCCGTCACCCGAGACGATGGGTGTGCCGATTGTGTAGGCGGCTGTAGCGACCGAGCTGGTGACCATGCCTTCTTTGGCGGCGATAGCCTTGATTGTCATGTCGGCATTGACAGTGACGGGCTGGCTGTACTGTGTCGATGAAACGGTCGGTTCTGTGCCGTCAACCGTGTAATAGATTGTGGCGCCTTCGGTCGGGCAGCTGATGGTGACCGTGGTACCCTCCTCTACGATGCCGCCCTCGGGTGAGAACACCGGAGATGCGACGCCGTTGAAGTCGCTCAGGCCGGCAGCGTCGTTGAGCAGGAGCTGCCAGTTGGAGCCGTAGTAACTGAGGATGCCGGCGACAGAGCCTGTGCCGTAAGGCAGGAGCTCGTCCTTGAAGTCGGCATAGGAGCTGTTGCGCACGTTGATGCGGTTGCCCTCGGCGTCGACTGCATAGCGGTCGGTCGTGGCATTGTTGGCGGTGAAGCCTTTGCCGGCGTCCTCAAAGCGCAGACCGTCAAATCTGACGAGACGGCCCTGCCATAGCTCGAGGCCTTCGGGGGTTGACTTGGCTGTGTTTATGACCGACAGAGTGGTGGTCGTGGTGTCGACCTTGGCCGGAGAGGGCAGGCCGCTTGCCTGTGCGTGCTGAGAGAAGAAAGCCTCGGGGGCGCGTGCCACACGTCCGCGGTCGTCAGTGCCTTTGCCGAGCTGCATCAGGCCGTTGTAGCCGCCGATAGTCATGCCTGTGACATTGACATAGACTTCCTGACCATATTTATATGTCTCGTAGATGTCATAGAAGTCGAGAGAGATAGCGATAGCTTCGGTCTCGCCCTGTATGTAAAGGGTCTTGAAAATGTTGCCTGATGCGTCCGACGAGCAGACACGGCCCTTGATGACGATAGAGTCGCCGTTGGCGTCGAGTCCGACTGTCTGGGCGGTGCCTTCGACAGTGCTCCAGTATGTTTTCTTGAAATCTTCAATCGTCATGTTGGCCTGCCAGTCAGAGACGGGATAGACCATCGGCGGACGGGCGAAGTCATCGTCGCAGCCTGTAGCGACGGAGGCGGCGAGGGCGAGAGCGCCTATATATAATAATGTGTTTGTTTTCATTGATTCTAATTTAATGTTGATGTTTGGGAATCATTTTTCTTGTTTTATCAGAATCTTACACCTACATTGACAAAGGCGCGGAATCCCTGCGCGTAGCTCAGACGGTTGGGGAAGGCGTTGCGGTCATAGTTCTTGGTGTCGACACGGCCTTGCTGGTATGCGTATGTGACAACATTTTCGTTATTGAGAATGTTGTTGAGATTTACGTTGATGTTGAGCGATATCTTACGGTTGATATAAATCAGTTTGCCGATAGAGAGGTTGAGCGTGAAGGCGTTTTTGATTTTGTCCTGTGTGCTGAGTTCCTCGATTTTTGCCTGCAGCTGCTGCTCGTCGTCGCCGAACTGCTCCCAAAGATGGGGCATTGTCTGATGGTAGGCCGGAGCGAGATTTACATAGGCGTCGCCCTGCCATGTGCCGTTGATGTTGAAGAACCAGTTGCGGGGGGCCGCCCAGTCGATGCCTACGTTAAACTGCGACTGCGGTGTCGAGCCCAAGTAGTAGTTCTTGAGATAGACAGTGCGGGTCGAGTCGGGATAGAGACCGTTCTCAAATGTGCGTGTGCCCTGCGGGTTGTTCTTGTACTGGAATTTTGAGATTGTACCGGCGAATGTGGCGGTGATAGAAGGAGTAATCTTATAGGCCATGCCGAGTTCGATGCCTTTGTAGACGCGTTTTACGTCCTGCAGCATGAAGGTGGCGTAGGTCTGATAGAGCTCGTCGTAGAAGCCGTTGCGCTCAAGGGCGTTGTCCATCTGGGTGTAGAAACCGGTCAGGGTGCCGCGGAAGCGACGGTAGTTCCATGTGTAGCCGAGGTCGGCCGAGAAATCGCGCTCGCTGACGGGATCTTTGACGGTCGTGTTCTTGACACGGGGAGCGACGAAGACGTTGTCGAAGAGCGGGGCGCGTGTGCCGTACTCGATGTGAGCGGTGAAGTAGTTGCGGCCGTTGAGTTTATAGGTTGCGCCGGCTTTCAGGGCTGCGTTGTCAAAGTGCAGCGTTTTAGATTTGCCTAAAGAGTTGTTGGGGGCGCGGCCGTTGCGCATGTGGCCGTCGCGGTAGTACTGTGTGTAGCTCATCTTGAGGCCGTAGTTGACATCCCAGTGAGGGAGGTTGATGACGTTCTGCAGCCATGCGTCAGCCTGAATGGCATAGATGTCATAGTCGTAGCCGAAACGGTCATCTTTGCCCACGCGGCGGTTGGGGTGGTCAAGGTCGTTCTGCAGGTTGTCAGGAGCGACGGTGTAGTCACGGTCGCTGAAGGGGTCGACATCAAGCCAGAACTGGCCGCCCATGAGGTCGCGGACGGTCTTGTAGTTTGAGCTCTTGGTGTAGTTGAACGAAACACCGCCCTGCAGCGAGAGGATGTCGGTCAGACGCGTATTGATATATGAGCTGAAAATCGTGTTGAACTGATTGTTGATGCGGTTCTCCATGATGTAGCTCGAGCCTTTCTTGTCTGCCTCGGGGAGAGTCTCGTTCTGGATGTTGTTGAGGTAGTTGCACTGATAGAGCTCGTCCCAACGAATCTGACGTAGCGAGCCGTCAAGCCAGCCCTGAGTGTAGAGGTCAAACTGCTCCTCGTCGTCTTTGTAGTAAGAGGGGAGGTAGCGGTAGTATGTCGGGTTGGGGTCGTTGGCCTTGTAGTACTGCAGGGCTGTGCGGTTGTAGTGTACCCAGCGCACGGCGGCGGCAGTGTTGATTGTGGTATTGTCTTTTTTGTGGAGCCAGTTGAGCATCACCGTGGGGTCGAATGTCTCTGTGATGCGCGACGAACGTTTCTTGCCGTCCTGCCAGCCCCAAGCGGGGTTGTAGAGGTTTGAGCCGGCGAGGTCATATGCCTCCTGATAAGTGGCCTGACCGGTGGCGCGCTGTGTCGGGCCGCCGAAGGCTGTGAGGGTCAGAGAGTTGTTGCGGTCGAGCACTTTCTCGACGGTCAGGAACAGACCGCCCGAGTTATAGAATGTACCCTCCATGATGCCCTCTTTGGCATAGCGGCCGATACCGCTGACCGTGAAAGCCCAGCCGTGTTTGTTGACGCTTGTCGAGTAAGTCGCCATGGCGCGCAGCATGTAGTTGGAGTTGGTATAAGCTACCGAGCCGTTGAAACCGGGAGCATAGAGGTCGGCGATGGTGTTGTAGTTGACCGATCCGCCGATTGAGCCGAAACCGTAGTTGGCGGCGTCCATACCCACGTTTGTGGTCTTGTTGCGGAAGGCGCGTGATGTCATGCCGAGGAGCGACGAGAAGTTGAAACGGCCGCGGATGACGTCGTTAAATTTCATGCCGTTAAGGTAGACTGTCTGATACTCGCTGTCATAACCGCGGTAGCGGAAGTACATCGGCGAGAAGTTATAAGACGCCGTCGAGTAGTATATATTGTCATTGGCGCCTGTCAGCGCGGCCACACTCTGGCTCTGGCCTTCCTCATCCTCGATGGAGGCTTCGTCAAGCATCAGGTCATAGTTGTCGCCGAAGAAGTCTTCGTCTGCGCTTGCCACAGGCTCGAGGCGCAATTCGCCAAGGTCGGTCTTGCCTGTGCCTACGGTGATATCGAGGCCGAGGCTTGTATATCCGTCTTTGCTGACAGTCAGATAGGTGTTACCTGTTTGCGGTCCTTCGAGACGGAAATCTCCGTTGAAATTAGTTGAAGCTGCGAGGCCTTTATCGCGGATTGCGACTGTAGCACCCGAAACCGGTGAGCCGGACGTCGAGTCGACGACTTTGCCGACTATCACCGCAGATTGTGCTGCCATCGGCATTATAGCCGTAAGCAATGCAATCAGAAACAGTTTTAGTCTCATAGAGAAATTGTTTTGGTTAAGTTATTATGTTTGATATTTTTGTGTTAGTCGCGGTATGGACGCTATTTTAGACAATAGCTGTCAAAGTTAGATAATATTCTTCAAAAAATGTTGTTTTAGACGATTTTTTAATGCGCAGACATATGATTTATCCTACATTTTTCTCAAATCGGAAGTCGATGTTGGAGGGTTTTCAAAATTTATATATCTTTACGGCATAAAAACATTTTCAGACCATGATTAAACGTCTTTTACTCCTTTCCTTCATCGCCGGCATTTTTGCGACATCTTTCGCGGCCGAGCCTAAAGAGCGTCCCCGTGTGGCAGGTATCGCTTTCTATAATCTCGAGAATCTTTTTGACACTATCCCCAATAATCCCGAGGGGCGTGACGAGGAGTTTACTCCCGGCGGCCAGCGCAAGTGGGACGGACGCAAATATTGGAATAAAATCAACAATCTGGCCTATGCAATCTCACAGTTCACCACGCCCACGACTCCAATGGGTCCGGCTATTATCGGCGTGAGTGAAATCGAAAACCGCAGCGTGCTTGAAGATCTTGTGGCTAATCCGGCCATACGCGCGTGGAATCTGCAGGTCGTTCATCATGACTCGCCCGATGCCCGCGGTGTCGATGTCGGTCTGCTCTACAACCCGCGCATGTTCAAGCTTGAGAACGTCACAAACCACCGTCTGACGGCCGTCAGTTTCCGCACCCGCGACCAGATGTGTGTCGTCGGCACCCTCGGCGGCGAGCGCATAGCCGTAATCGTCAACCACTGGCCCTCGCGTCTCGGCGGTCAGGAGCAGTCCTCGCCCAACCGTGAGGCTGCCGCAGCTCTCTCAAAGTCTATCGCCGACTCGCTCTGGCGCGTCGACCCCAACATAGGCGTAATCATCATGGGTGACCTCAATGACGACCCGATGGACAAATCATGTGCCAAAGTCTTGGGCGCCAAGCGCGACCGTGATGATGTCGACGCTCACGGCTTCTTCAACCCGTGGTGGCGCAAGCTTGACGAGGGCATCGGCACCCTCGCCTACAAGAGCCAGTGGAATCTTTTCGACCAGATTATCCTCTCGGGCAACCTCGCCAACGCTCCGCGTGACCGTTGGCACTTCTACCGCGCCGATGTGCTCAACCGCGACTTCCTTATCGACACCGAGGGCAACCGTCAAGGTTATCCCAAACGCACATTTGCCTCAGGCTCTTATCTCAACGGTTACTCAGACCACTTCCCGACCGAAGTGCTCCTCATTCGTTACCCGAAGAAAAAGTAATTAATTATCCATAAACACGAGGGGCCTCCTGACGCATAGCATCAGGAGGCTCTCGCTTTAAGATAGCTAAGTCTCGGCTATTATAGCTATTTCAGGCTTTTATTGCGGCGGCGCGGTCGGCGGTGAGTTGGGCGGCGAGCTCGTCTAATGAGTCAAAGCGGCGCTCGTCGCGAAGACGGGCTACGAAATCCACAGCGACGTCGCGGCCGTAAAGGTCGCCGTCAAAGCCGATTATGTTTGCTTCGATGCTTACCGGGCCTTCATCGCCGACTGTCGGTCGACGCCCGATGTTGAGCATCGCGCGACGCGTGACGCCGGCGACAGTGACATCGGCGGCATAGACTCCGTTAAGCGGCACAAGTTGTCGCGGCTCGCGAGGCTTGATATTGGCTGTCGGAAAACCGATTTTGCGCCCTATTTTCTGTCCGTGGACAACTGTCCCCTCGATGCGGTAAGGCCGTCCCAAAAGCTCGGCGGCACGGGCTGCATCACCGCAGACAAGTGCTTCGCGCACTATTGACGAACTGACCGGCGAGCCATCAGGCAGCCGGTATTCGGGAGGGAAGACGAGTGACACGTCGCTGCTCGCAGCCGCACGTCGGTAATCGTCGCGGTCTGTCAGGCGGTCTGAGCCGAAACGGTGGTTGAAACCCATCACGATTTCCGCCACATTGTGGCGTGTGTGCAAAAGATTAATGAAGGATGCCGCATCAAGTCCGCGCACGCCGTCGTCAAAGGTTATGACGCGGACGTCATCGGCACCCAAAGCACGGATAGCTTCTACGCGTCGGTCGACGGGCATCAGCAGCCGCGGGGCTGACTCCGGGCGGATGAGTTCGAGCGGATGACGGTCAAAGGTAAAGACTATCGCACGTCGCCCTGTCTCGGCAGCGCGTGCTGTCAGGGCGGCAATCAGGTCGCAGTGGCCGCGGTGCACGCCGTCAAACATGCCGGTAGTTGCCTCTGTCTCAGTCATGGATTAAAGGCCGAGTGCGGCTATGGCTTCGGGGAACTCGCTGCCGGGTGTTGCGAGTAAAGTCTTGAATCCTAAGGCGGCCGCGGCGTCAAGATTGCTCTGTGAGTCATCGACAAACAGCGTCTCGTCGGGGCGGATGCCAAGCTTGTGGCACGCGTAGTCAAATATGCGGGCGTCGGGCTTGAGGGCTTTAGCCTCGAAGGAGGTGACGATGCCGTCGAAGTAGTCTTCACGTTCGCGTCCCTCCTTGCGGAACTCGTCGGCGATTTTCGACTGCCACATCACTTCGTTGGTATTGCTCAGCAGATAAATTCCATATCGTTTGCGCAGCTCGCGCAGCGCCTCTAATCGATGCACGGGGATACCCGTCAGAAAAGCGCAGAACGCCGCGTCGATTTCGGCGTCAGTTACTGCGCTGTCAAACTCGGCGCGCATGACCGTGTGAAACTCATCGACACTCATTTTGCCCTCCTCTAAAAGTTTGAACGGCCCTTGCTGGCTGTATTCGCCGAAAAAGCGTTCGGGCTCGCGCATGCCGAGGCGACGGTAGGCTTCGATGCAGTCCTGTCGGCGGATATCCATAATGACGCCGCCGAGGTCAAATAGCAGATTCTTTATCATCTCTGTGGCTGTTGACGTTTAGCGGTCACAAAGTTACTTATTTTTTCGCTCAGCGGCAAGCGAGGCTATCACCGAGGCGACGTAGGGTGTCGGGTGCAGCGAGTAGGCATGCACAAGATACTCTTCGGCTATTTTATGTTCGCCGGTGATGGCCATGTAGTTGCCGATGTCTATGAGAGTGTCATAGTCGTCAGGGTCGAGGGCAAGCATTTCTTGCCAGAGTTTCACGGCCGAATCATAATCGGCTGCAAGCACATACCCCTGAGCGAGTTTGCCGAGATATAGTCTCGAGTCGGGCAGTCCGGCGAGCATTTTGCGTGCGTAAACGATGCTTTGCCGACCGTTGTCGCGGAAAAGGTAGTAATCCAAGAGTTCGCTGTCTATGGCGCGGCTCAGCCACGGACAGTCGCGCTGAGAGCGCAGCAGGAAGTCTTCGTAGACCTCGGGAGCGCCGACTTCAAACGACACGGAGCGTATGCCGGCCATAAGTTTATCAAAACTCAGCCCGGCTCCCATGGCAGTGCTAAGAAAGTGTGACGAGGCGATGCTGTCACCGAGCATGCCGGAGGCTACAATAGCGTTGACATAAACACTGTCGGCGTCCGGTCGTTCGTCGAGCATAAGACCGTACAGCGCCTGTGCGCTCGCCCATTCGCGCGCCTCGAAAAAGCGTGCGGCCTTGAGTGCCGTAGTCTCATAGGTGCCTCGTGCGGCGGCCGTCAGGCATACAGCAGCAAATATCATTATAATCAGACGTTTCATCATGATATTATAATGGGACGCCCCCCGCGATAGTTCAATATTTGAATGACGAGCCGCCCAAAAATTCGCGCAACAGACTGGTGGGGGGTATCAGGTTTGCGCCGATGGGCAGGAAGTAGCTCAGGAACTTGCGCAGACGGTAAGCCTCGGCATACTCCGGCACGTCGTTGGGCACGCGGCGAAGGAGTTCGTCGCCGTAGTCTTTCATCACGCCTAACTCGAAGATTAGCGATGAGTTGAACATGGCGTCTGCGTTCTCCTGATACGGGAATATCCAGCGCTCCTCCCCTCGCCGCACGCTCGGCCAGCGGCGTATTGTTTCCTCGGGCTTGGTGCCGCGGTATTTGGCGTCGCGTATGATGCGTCGCAGCAGACGGTTGTCGGTCGTCGGCACCCAGTTGTGGTCGTCAATCGACAGTGTTGTCAGTGCCGAGACATAAATCATAAACTTCATCTCTGGCGCAATCTGAGCGGTCAGTTCGGGGTTGAGCCCGTGTATGCCCTCGATGAGCAGCACCGAGCCTTCCTCTAATTTTATCTTGTTGCCTTTGTATTGGCGCGTGCCGGTCTCAAAATTATAGCTTGGCAGTTCGACCTCCTCGCCGCGCAGTATGGCGTTGAGGTCGTTGTTAAACTGCTCGAGGTCGAGCGCATAGAGCGATTCGTAGTCATAGTCGCCGTCGGCGTCGCGCGGTGTGTGCTCGCGGTTGACGAAATAGTCGTCAAGCGAAATCATCTGCGGTTTGAGCAGATTGGTCATAAGCTGCACGGCGAGGCGTTTGGTCGTAGTGGTCTTGCCCGATGACGACGGGCCGGCTATCAGCACGATGCGCGCCCCGCCTTCGTGGTAACGGCGTGTGATTTCGTCGCTGATGCGGGCTATGGCTTTTTCGTGCAGGGCCTCGGCCACGTTGATTAGGTCATTTGTCTTGCGGCGCTCGACCACGCGGTTGAGCTCGCCGACGTTGCTGACGCCGATGATATGGTTGAAATCGAGATAATCGGTGAATGCACGGTACAGCTTTTCCTGTTTTATGGGCAGACATGGCCGGAGGATGTCGGCCGGGTCAAAGGGAAGTAGCAGCAGGCCCTCGTGGTAAGGATCGAGGGCAAAGACACCGAGTGAGCCGGTCGACGATGCGAGCACACCGTAGTAGCTGTCTGACAGGCCGTCCAAGGTGTAATATTTTGTGTAGAGCGAACGTGTGGTCTCTAAAAGGTTGACTTTGTCGTCGAGACCCTGCTCACGGAAGAGTGCGATTACATCACCGGTGAGACGTTCGTGGAGCTCAAACGGCAGATTGAGCGAGACCATGCGGCGCATTTCGGCGCTGATGGCGTCGGCGAAGTCCTTGTCGACAGGGCGGTCTGTACCGGACAGACGGCAGTAGTAGCCGCGCGAGATTGAGTGTTCGATGCGCAGCTTGGCGCCCGGACAGACGCGGTCGATGGCGCGGTAAAGCATCATGCAGAGCGAGCGCACGTAAACTCTCGAGCCCGACGGCGAGGTCACGGGCATGAACTCGACAGCCTTGGGATGGAATATCTCGAAGTCGAGCGACTCGTTTTTGTTGTTGACGTGTGCGCAGATAGGCTCAAAACCCAAGCGTCCGTCCAGACGGTGTGCGATTTGTCCGACGGTCTCGCCGCCGGTGACCGTGATATATTCTCCGAGGTTTTTGCAGAAAATCTGTAATGGCTCTTTCATAATGTCTTATTGTTTTGGGTCCGGGTCAAAAAGACCGCCGAGATTGCTGTTGCGTGAGGCGCCGAGATGCTGCCACGCGAGATCGGTGACCTCACGGCCGCGCGGTGTGCGCTTGATGAAGCCCTCTTTGATGAGGTAAGGCTCGTAGACCTCCTCGATGGTGCCGGGGTCTTCGCCCAAGGCCGTGGCTATGGTGGTCAGGCCTACGGGGCCGCCCTTGAACTTGGTGATTATGGTCGTCAGCAGTTTGTTGTCGACTTCGTCGAGGCCGTAGCGGTCAATATTGAGTGCCTCCAAGGCGTAGCGGGCGATGTCGAGGTCGATGGCGCCGTTGCCCTTGACTTGGGCGAAGTCGCGTACACGGCGCAGCAGGGCGTTGGCGATACGGGGCGTGCCGCGGCTGCGCAGGGCTATCTCCAAGGCGGCCTCGGTCGAGATGCCGACGTCGAGGAGCGACGCCGAGCGGCTGACGATGCGGCGCAGGACCTCGTGGTCGTAGTATTCCAAGTGACAGTTGATGCCGAATCGCGCCCTGAGCGGCGATGTCAGCAGTCCGCTGCGGGTGGTGGCGCCGACCAAGGTGAAAGGGCTCAGGCTCAGCTGCACGCTGCGAGCGCCGGGACCTTTGTCAATCATGATGTCGATGCGGTAGTCTTCCATCGCCGAGTATAGGTATTCCTCGACGACGGGGCTCAGGCGGTGAATCTCGTCGATAAAGAGCACATCGTTTTCCTCGAGCGACGTCAGGATGCCGGCGAGGTCGCCGGGCTTGTCCAAGACGGGACCGGAGGTGACCTTCATTCCCACGCCGAGCTCATTGGCTACGATGCCGGCAAGCGTGGTCTTGCCGAGACCCGGAGGGCCGTAGAGGAGGATGTGGTCAAGGGCCTCGCCGCGCATTTTTGCGGCCTCGACAAAGATATGCAGATTCTCGATGATTTTGTCCTGACCGTTGAACGACTCGAATGAGCCGGGACGCAGGGCTTTCTCGATTTCGCGGTCAGCGGCCGAGGGAGACTCGGCCCTGTTTCTTATGTCAAAGTCTTCTGAAGACATGGGCGGGATGGAGTAGGGGGTACTATTGTATTTTTTCGAGCACTTTACGTGCTATCATCTCGGGACGGATGGCCGTCAGGCACAGATAGTCACCGCGGCGACACGGCTTGTTGCCGAAGACCGAGCACGGGCGGCATGTCATGGGCAGCTGCACGGTGTCGTCATCATTGGTGTGCCAGCCTTTGAATCCGCAGTAAGGGTGGGTGGCTCCCCAGACGCTTACGGTCGGTGTGCTGACAATCGACGCCAGATGCATATTGGCCGAATCCATCGTCAGCATGACGTCAAGATGGTTGATGAGGGCGAGTTCGGCGGGGAAGCCGTAGCGCTTGCCGGCCAATGAGACAGCGTCGGGTAGGGCGGTCGCCCATCTCGTGAGGGTCTGCTGTTCTATGCCGTCGCCGCCGAAAAAGAATATCTTGGCATCGGGGCGCTCGTCGACAATCTGTGCTATGACTTTCTCCATCATATCCACAGGATAGATTTTGCCGGTGTGGGCTGCAAACGGGGCGATGCCTATCCATTTTGCGCCGTCGGGCTTGGGCCCGCAGATTGTGGCGAAATTGGCAGCCGGGGCGACGCCATGGCCTTCGTAAAGACCTCCGTGAAACCGCTCGCTCAGCGGCATGCCGGCGCTGAAGAATGCCTCGCGGTAGCGTGCGCGCGACGATATCAGCGGCAGCATCACTTTGTTGTGGCGGCGTGTCAGGGCGCGTTTATGTGCGCGTCCTTTGTTAAGTGCGACGGTCTTGACACCGCGCAACTTGAAATAAATGCGCATCAGACGAGTGCGCAGCACGTCGTGGAGGTCGATGAAGCAGTCGGGGCGGTATTCGGCCGTCAGCTCTCTGACGAGGCGGTAGATGCCGGCGGCTCCGACATAGTCGTTGCGCACGTCGGCGCCGACAAGACGCAGGTTTTCGGGCGCATTGACAAAGATGCCGGTCATGGCCGGACGCGTCACGAAGATAAAGCGCACGTCGGGATAGCAGCGGCAGGCGCTGTAGATGACGGGTACGCTCATAGCCACGTCGCCGAGCGCCGAAAAGCGCGCCACGACGACGTTGATCAGTCCGCGGTCGTTGCCTGCCCTGTTACTGTTTTGAGCCATAGAGCACCGGGTTGGTGTCGGCGTCGTTATACATTTTCATCTGACGGTAGACTTTCATGAATTTGCGGCCGGCGGCTATGTCGGCGAGCAGTTGCGAGATGGCCGTGGTCAGATCGGCGCGCTGCTCGGTGAGCACGGCGAGTTTGGCGGCGCAGCGGGCGCGGTGGGCGTCGGTGGCGTCGGTGCGCTCGGTCTCGGCTTTCATGTGCCAGATTTTGAGGGCGAGTATCGACAGACGGTCCAAGGCCCACGCCGGGCTCTCGGTGTTGATGGTGGCGTCGTCGGCAACCTTGACGTCGGCATAGAGCTGACGGAAGTAGGTGTCGAGATCCTCGACGCGGTCTGTGCGGTCCTGATTTGAGCGGTCGATGCGGCGTTTGAGGGCGAGGGCCTCGACGGGGTCAATCTCGGGGTCGCGTATGATGTCTTCGAGATGCCACTGCACGGCGTCAATCCAGTTTTTGGCGTATAGTGTGTTTTCGATTGTGCCTTCGGCATACGGATTCTTTACAGGCGCGTCGACGCAGTCTGTGACGTGATAGTCGCGTGTCGATTGCTCGAACACTCCGTAGCATTTCTCGGCGAAGTCGTTGGTTTGGGTCATATGGTATAGTTTTTTGTATATGATGTCTATGATTACAAAGTTAATCTAAATTTTGTTATTTAAAAAAATTAGAGCCATAGGTGTGATTTTTTTTCGCTTATTGACGGACGGCTGTTTGGCAATTTGTTATATAATTCAATAAATTTTTAGCAAATAAATTAAAAAATGCCAAATTTCTTGGAATATCTCGCGGATTGTGTTTAATTTTGTGCCATTGTAGTTTTTACATAAGACATAACACACACTTCACGACAATGGAAAAAATCGACAATCTTGACCGCAAAATACTTAAAATAGTGATGCGTAACGCACGCATACCCTCTAAAGACGTAGCCATGGAGTGCGGTGTCTCCCGCGCGGCTATCCATCAGCGCATACAGCGCATGATTGACCTCAACGTCATTACAGGCTCGGGCTATAATGTCAACCCCAAGATACTCGGTTTTGCCACATGTACTTATATCGGAGTCAATCTTGAGCGCGGAGCCATGTATCGCGACGTCGTGCCCGAGCTGGAGAAAATCCCCGAGGTCGTAGAGTGTCATTTCACCACAGGTCCCTACACTATGCTCATCAAGCTCTACGCACGTGACAACGAGCATCTTATGGACTTGCTCAACAACAAGATACAGATGATACCCGGCGTGACCGGCACCGAGACCCTCATCTCTTTGGATAACTCAATCGACCGCGTCATCCCCATCAGCTTGGAGGACTGAGCACGGCGCCCGACAATGATATATGATAGCTATTATAGCTGATTTAGCTATGATAGCTATTTTATTTGTATCTTTGTCATGTAATAACTAAAAATCCACGCGATATTATGAGAAAAAAACTTGTCGAGATTGTCAGAAATCCTCAGTTTTGGGGCTTTTTTGTCTCAGTGGCCGTTATGGCGGTAATCTCGCTCGCATTCTTCTATCCCGATAACTTCGAAGGCAACAGTCTCGGTCAGGCCGACATAGAGCAGGGCATGGCCAATTCACGTGAGGGCGCCGATTATGAGGCCGCCACAGGCGAGAAAGCCCTGTGGACCAACTCGCTCTTCGGAGGCATGCCGACATTCCAGATTTCGCCGCGCTATCCGTCTAACGACCTCTTCACATGGCTCACCTCGGTTTACGGCCTCGGCCTGCCCTCGCCCTCCGACCTCCTGTTCATGATGATGTTCGGCTTCCTGATACTGCTTTTTACCATGAAGCTGCGCTGGTACTACTGCCTTCTCGGCGCCATCGCGTGGGGCTTTTCGTCATATTTTGTCATAATCATCGGCGCCGGCCATATCTGGAAGTTTGTCACCCTCGCCTACATCCCGCCGACCATCGCCGGCCTGATTATGGTCTATCGCGGCCGTTACGTCACCGGCGCCGCCCTGCTGGCGCTCTTCGCCATGCTGCAGCTTAACGCCAATCATCCGCAGATGTCCTATTATTTCTTCTTCGTGATGCTCGCATTAGTAATTGCCATGGCTGTGATTGCATACCGACGTCGCGAGATGCGCCGCTGGTGGATTGCGACCGGCGTCAGCCTCGGATGCGGTCTGCTCGCCTTAGGCGCCAACTTACCGTCGCTTTACAACACATATGAATACTCCAAGGAGACAAAGCGCTCGCAGTCAGAACTGACGCCCCTCACCCCGACCGGCGCCGAGGCCGACGTCAACGCCGACCGCCCCACAGGCGGCATGCCGCGCGAGCAGATTGTCGGCTGGAGCTACGGTCGCTCGGAGTCTCTGTCGCTGCTCGTGCCCAATATTAAGGGAGGCGCTTCGGCACGCCCCGAGGGAGGTCAGATGAACTATCTCGGTCTCGACAAGCTCCCCGATGCCGCACAGTATCAGGGCACCGCCGCCGGCTCGCTGCTGCCCTACCTCAGCCAGTATTTCAATGACTCCGAGGGCACAAACGGCCCCGTCTATGTCGGCGCGCTCATCTTCGCGCTCTTCCTCCTCGGCTGCTTTATCGTGCGCGGGCCCGTCAAATGGGCGCTCCTCATCGTCACGCTGCTGTCGGTGCTTCTTGCTCTCGGCCGCAACTTCGAGTCGCTCACAGACCTTATGATTTATCACTTCCCGCTCTACAACAAGTTCCGCGCCGTAGAGTCGATACTGGTTGTCGCAGAGTTTGCCATGCCGCTCCTTGCGATTCTCGCGCTCAAGAAACTTTTCACGACTGAAGATGCTCTGCGCGTCTTCCGGCGGCCGCTGTTGTGGTCGTTCGGAGTGTGCGTCATGCTTTGTCTTGTCATCTTGGCATGGCCGTCTATCTTCGGTGACGCCGTCACCTCGGGTGACTATGCCGTCTCGTCAAACATACAGCAGCAGGTCGCACGCATGTGTGCCTCCTACTCCATGACCAAGGAGCAGACCGACGCCGCTCTCTATGAATACTTCATCAACAATCCGGCCACCCTCTCGGCCATCGAGTCGCTGCGCTACGGCCTTGTACGCGCCGACGCCCTGCGTTCGCTGCTCTTCATCTGCCTCGGAGCCGGCCTGATATATTTCACCCTCAAAGGCTCTCTCAAGGCTCCGGCGGCCACACTGCTTATCGCTGCCACCGTGCTTGTCGACCTCTACGGTGTCGACAAACGCTATGTGTCGCACTCGAGTTTTGCTGTCGCGACTGCCGGACAGGCTTCGCCCTTTGCCTTCGAGCCTGACGATATAGACCGCGCCATCCTTGCCGACACCGCGGCTTCATACCGTGTGATGGATATACCCGGCTTTGACGAGGCGCGCCGCTCTTATCACCACAAGATGATAGGCGGTTATCACGCAGCCAAGCTCAACCGCTACGAGGACCTCATACAGCGCCGTCTCAACCCGTTGCGTTCTGTCGGCTATTACCCCGAGCTGCGCGACGACAGTGTCGCCCGTTCGATGGGTGCCGACGCCGAGCATTTGGCCAATCTCTACCAGACCTTAGACATGCTTAACGCACGCTATATCATTACCGGTGACGACCAAGCCCCTGTCGTCCGCAATGACAATGCCCTCGGCAACGCTTGGCTCGTCGACTCCGTGGTTTACGTCGACGGCGCCGACGCCGAGATGGCCGCCCTCGACCGCATCGACGTCAGCCGCACGGCCGTCGCTGACAGCCGCTTCCGTGAGGCTCTCGGCGAGAACGTGCCCTCAGCCGCTCCCGGCGACACTGTAGTGCTGACCTCCTATTCGCCCAACACACTCAAATATCATGTCACCACTGCCGCCGGCGGCCTCGCCGTCTTCTCTGAGGTCTACTTCCCGTGGGGCTGGCATGCCGCTGTCGACGGCGAGCCGGTCGCGATGGGCCGCGTCAACTATCTGCTGCGCGCAGTGCGCCTCCCCGCCGGCTCTCACGAGCTGACCATGACCTTCGACCCCGAGTCGATACACACCACCTCGGCCGTCGCTTACGCCTCTGTATCACTGATTTATCTGCTGCTCCTCGCGGGCATATTTGTCGAAATCAAACGATGCGGCTTGCTCTCAAATCGCTAAGATGGCAGTGTTGGCGCCATGGCCGCGGCTTCGGCGTCCACTCGCCCTTCGCCTATCGGTTTATCACCGAGACGTTGCGCGAGCGCTGTCCCTATTATGCCTATGACCGTCTCGAGGCCTTAGGCCGCCGTGAGGGCCCGCAGTGGCTCACCCCGCGGCTGATACGCCTCATCTTCAGGATTATCAACCGCTTTCAGCCTGAGGCCGTGGCCGTGGCCGGCAGTGAAGGCCTCAGTGTCATCCGCGCCATAGCCTGCGCCGTCCGCCGCGACACCGGTTTCCGCACGGCGGCTGCCGGCGCGCCCCTTGTCATCGTCACCGACATTGGCTCGGAGGTCATTACGCCGTCAGCTGACGGCGTCACACCGGCCGTCTGGGTCTTCCCCTGCCTTGCTCTTGACGGCGCACGCGCCTGCTATGACGCCCTCACGGCCTCGCTCACCTGCGGTCAAAGCTTTGCCGACCCGCGTGGCCGTGCCGTGGTTGTGATCGACCCCAAGTTGCCGCGCCAGCATTTTGATGTTAAATTTTGAGCCGACGGCCCGGACCGCTTGTTATCTTATTATCATAAGTCTTTAAAAACCACGCCTCTTGACTCGTCTTGCCGTCATATTATCGCTCATCGTCGCGCTCGCACTGCCTGCGTCGGCCCGCGAGCGTACGCTCGAAGACCCCGGCTCGGCCACGCTCAACCCCGTGCGCGGCTACGCATGGCGCGTCGACGAGCAGGGCGACTCGATGCTCGTCATAGCCCTGCGCGGCATCACGGTTTTCCCCGAGCTAAAGTTCAAGAACAAAAAGGAGGAACAGTTCTACTGGCGCACCGTGCGCGACGTGCGCCTGACACTGCCCTATGCCAAGCTTATATCTGAAACCCTCATCGAGACCTACGAATACATCGAGACTTTCGCCACCAAAAAGGAGCGCGAGAAATATCTCAAGGAGATGGAGTCGGCGCTTTTCGAGCAATACAAGCCCGTGCTTAAGAAGTTCTCCAAGCGTCAGGCCAAGGTCCTCGTCAAACTCATACAGCGCGAGACCAATCAGACGAGCTACGACATCGTCAAAGCCTTTCTCGGCTCGTTTCGCGCCACGTTCTGGCAGGGATTCGGCAAACTCTTCGGCGTGAGTCTAAAGAGCGATTATCGCCCGTCTAAAAACCGCGAGGACGCCATCCTCGAGCGTGTGGCATGCGCCATAGAGGAGGGCCGCCTGTGACAGCCGCTGCCGCCGACGGTCTGCGCGGCCGTTACATGGCTTATCTGCTGCTCGAGCGCGGCCTGAGCGACAACACGCGCGAGGCCTATATGGCCGACTATGACCGTCTGTCGCAATGGTTGGACGGCATCGGACGTAAGATTACCGACGCCGACACCGACTGTATAGAGGGCTTTATCTTTGACCTCGCCGACATAGGCATCGCCGCCCGCTCGCGCGCCCGCATCCTCTCGGGCGTCAAAGCCCTATACCGTTATCTCCGCTTGGAGCGCATTATAGACGTTGACCCGACCCTCCTTATTGACGCTCCGCGCATCGGGCGCCGTCTGCCCGACGTGCTCTCGGTCGACGAGATAGATGCCATGATAGCCTCGATTGACCTCTCCAAGCCCGAGGGACGGCGCAACCGCGCCATGATGGAGACTCTCTATGGCTGCGGCCTCCGCGTCAGTGAGCTTATAGCTTTGAAGTTCAGCGACGTGGATTTTGAGCACGAGTTTGCCATCGTGCGCGGTAAAGGCGACAAGGAGCGTATCGTCCCCGTTTCGCCCGTCGCCGCCGCCGAGATACGCGAGTGGACCGACGACCGCGCCTCCCTCGACGTCAAGCCCGGCTGCGAGGACTATATCTTCATCAGCCGCCGCGGACGTCCGCTGACACGCGTCATGGTCTTCTATATCGTGCGCGGCCTCGCCGAAGCAGCCGGCATACGCAAGACCATCTCGCCCCACACACTGCGCCACTCATTTGCGACTCACCTGCTTGAAGGCGGCGCCAATCTGCGCGCCATCCAGCAGATGCTCGGCCACGAAAGCATCAAGACCACCGAAATCTACCTCCACCTCGACCGCACCATCCTCCGCGACGAAATCCTCTCCCACCACCCGCGAGGAAGGTATTAAACATGGAGGGACGATTTTAAATCGTCCATTTAAAGACAGCGGGCGATTATAAATCACCTATGGGGGGACGATTCGTAATCGTCCATTTAAAGGATAGCGGGCGATTAAAAATCGCCCCTCCATAAAAAATCGCCCTTCACTTGCGTGAAAGGCGATTTTTATGATGGGGATTAAACGGGTTTATTTAACCAATTCTTTGGTGACTTTGTTGCCGCGGCGGACGATGTAGAGACCCGACTCGGGAGCAGCTACGCGCACGCCCTGCAGGTTGTAATATTCAGCCTCTGCTGCGTCATCAGCCACGATTGAGTCGATGCCGTTTGTTGTGGTGGCCTCGAATGCGATCGGGTTAAAGCGCAGATTGGAGTTATAGGTAACTATGGCCGTGACATTATATGAGCCGGCTGCTACAGACGCGATTTTGAATTTGTTTGCGAAGTTAACATTGCTGTCTCCTATTTTGCCGGTGAAAACCGTTGTTCCCGTGGGAGTTGCGGAGGCAAAATAGACGTCTTTAAGCACGCCGATGCGGTTGATGTTTTCGGTGGTCAGATCATCGGCAGTCATTTCAGCGGGAGTGAATGTGCCATGCTCTTTGACAGTGGGGATAGCGCCTACGGGCCTCATTTCGGGTAAACCGTTGTAATTATCCATTTTGGCAGTCCAGCCGGCATTGAGCACATCACCGACCTCATATGTGTAGTTTGCGTTGCCTTGGTATATTAACTGATATGCTGTGCCGTCGGTTACGAAAGCATTATCTTTGCCGTCGGTATATGTTACTGTCAGCTCGCAGTTTATGATGCGCTCTTGATCTTTTGCGAGGGCGTTAAATTCGGTCAGGTTATTGACGGCGGGAGCAACCGTGATGGTGTAGCTTGCGCTGCCCTCGCCATACTCGTCATTACCGGCAAATGAGGCTGTGATTTTGGCTGTGCCGGTTTCTGTTCCGATTGTCACTGCGCCCGTGTTGGCGTCGACTGCGGCAACATTGACTGCGTCAGAGGCGTATGTGATGCCTGTGAGGCTATTCGGATTATTTACTGTCTGACCGGTGTAGGTCTCACCCTGTATCACAGTTACAGACTGATTGTCAAATGAGAGGTCTGCCGTTTTCTTGCCTGAGGGTGTGTAGGTGACGACAATTTTTGAAATTATAATTTGACCTGTGGTGGTAAATGTTACAGAAGCTTCAGAGCCGGTCCATGTTCCGCTACTCAGTGTTCCGGCGCTTGCTTTCAGATTTACAGTTCCGGTAAATTCTACATTGGTAATTGTTCCACCGTTTGCGGTAAAGATGAGATTCTGGTTTTTAACTTTGGCATTGGTTGAAGTACGTATCTCATATCCGTTAGTGCCTTTATAAAAACGAATTATTTGGCCTCCTGAAGCGGCTAATGACGTACCTTTATCGTAGGTTATGGTTACATCTCCACTTGTGAGCGGAGAATCTGCCTTAAGGTCAGAACCGGTAGAGCCGGACGGAAGGGCATATCCCCAGCCGGTAATGTTTTCTGCGCTATTAAAATCAAACGTAGCCTCATCGGCAAAAGCAACTCCGGACATGCCGGCAAGTGTGAGAATAGAGAGTAATAGTTTTTTCATAAATGGTTTTATATAAGAGATAATTTTTGGTTTACGAGCTAATGTATCTCTTGCCAAGAGATACACTGATTTTGCAACGCAAATATATTTAATATATCCAAAAAACTCAAAAATTAAGTGCTAAAAAATAGGGCGAAAATACCTTTTATATATAATAAATTGGCCTTTTTGGATTATTGTGCAGGGGATAGTTCTTAAGTTTGCTTTTAAGACGAAAATGTTAATTGTTGTGCGGCTATTTTTTTTGGGGAGCGTTTCAACAAACTATGATTGTGGATGATTTGGATGAGCTACTCCTCCGTCATGTAGCAGCTAATCAGGACAATACGTAAATATGTCAAAGCCACGGGGCTGCAATTTTGTTAATTATAATACTCCACAATTTTGCAAATTCACTTTTGTATCTCTTGGCAAGAGATACAAAACAGCCGTTTTTTAATAATTTTGCAACTTTTTCGGCCTCATTTTTAGTGTTTTATTTTTGAGTTTTTTTGTATTGTTTAGTAATTTTGCATTGCGCGAAAATTATTTTGCAGGACAATACGCAAGAAATCTATTATTAACCCTTAATACTATATTTTATGAAGAAACTTTTACTTTCGGTTCTTTCTGTAGCTGCTATGTCTTTTGCGGCAAATGCAGATACAACAATCGACTTCACAGCCCTTGACGTATGGGCTCCCGAAGGCACCGCACTCGCAAACGTGCCGATGTCGAGCGCTGCTATGTCAGCCGATGTATCTACTGTCACAGTCAGTGAGGTTGAAATCGGCTTTATGAACTGCTATGTGATGAACTCTGTCGACAAAGACACCAAGAAGATAACTAAGGTCAGCGGTCTGTATGTTGCCGGCAGCAAGACACCCAAAGGTGAGATAACCTTTAAACTTCCGTTTGATTGCGCAAGCTTTACCGCAACAACGACAAGCGGTTGCTCGATAAATGCAGATAATAAAGTAATAGTTTATGCCGGCGCAAACAAAATCAGCGGTGATAATCCGATGGCATTTAACAAGACAAATAATGATTATGTTTTTACTTTGACCGGTGACGAGCAGAAGGCAGGTACTGTCTACAAAATTGCTGCCGGAGGCTCAAAGAATCCTCAGATCGCAAAAATCGTTTTCAAAGCCGCTACGAGTGACCCCTCTCTGACAGCAAATGTCACAGAGGTAAGTCTGTTTACTGTAAAAGACGGTGAGGCAACCGCCACTGTTTCTGTTGTCGCAGCCAATGTTACAGGCGATATCACTCCGTCGGCTGACGTTGCAGGCATAACATTTGGCAAAGCCACTTACACACAGGCCGAGGCCGCCGAAGGCATCGTTGTGAAATATACAGGTACTACAGCCGGTCAGCACGACGGGACTATCACATTTGCCGTTGGTGAGACTAAGGCTGAGGTTGCCGCCAACTGCTACACCGCCGCTCAGGCCGGTACAAAAGCTGATCCTCTGGCTGTCGACGAAGTGCTCACTCTTAAGAGCAGATGCGCCGGTAAATACTGGGTTAAAGGCATTATCAATGACAAAACCGCCTCTAACGGAAGCAATGGTATTATCGGAGAGGCCGCTACAGCCGCTAACGGTAACATTATCCTCAAAGACGAGGAAGGCAATAAAATACCGGTCGCTCTGCCTTCAGGCGATGTCCGCACGGCTCTGAATATTGTTGACACCCCGGCCAATATCGGCAAAACTGTAAGTGTTTTTGGCTCTCTCACTGATTATTACTCAGTCCCCGGTGTGAAAGATGTAACAGAGTATGAATTTGCTCCTGCCGCCGGCAAAAAGGCCCCCGAGCTTTCGTTTGAGACAAAAGAGGTTAACTTGATGCAGGGCGAGGCATACGCCGGTCAGACAGTCACCAATCCCAACAATCTCACAGGCATTACATACGCTTCTGACGACGAGAATATCGCTGAAGTTGACGCCGCAACAGGCGCAGTGACAATCGGCACAGAGATTGGCACAGTCAAGATCACAGCTTCATTCGCCGGCAACGACGAGTATGACGAGGGCAGCGCAAGCTACACTATCACAATTGCTGCCGTGGTCAACAGCATCGCCGAGTTCAACGCACTCAACGCAAATGACGAAGCTGTCATCAATTGCGAACTCACCGTCGCCTACAGCGACGCTAACAATGCTTACGTAACTGACGGAACCGATTATCAGATGCTTTACAAGTACGGTGCTACCTACTCTTATAATGTCGGTGACGTGCTCAACAAAGGATGGAAAGCCAAAAATGTCCTCTACAAAAACCTTCAGCCCGAGATGGAATTTATCGGTGACGTGCCCACAGTTAAGGAGGCTGGCACATTTACTCCGGCCGAAATTGCTGTAGCTGACCTCAAAGCAGAGAATATCAACCGTGTCTGCGTGCTCAAAGACGTTGAATTTGCTGAAGCAACACTCGCAAGCGGTTCTTTCACCGGCAAAGTCGGGGAGACAGAAATCACTTTCTATAACAAATTCAAAATCGCAGCTGCAGAAGCCGGTAAATATGATGTAACCGGTATTGTCAGCGTTAATACGACCAATACAGGTACCGGTGACATCCAGTTCTTGCCGATTTCATACGAAGTTGCATCAGGCATCGATTCAATCACAGCTGATGACGCAGCAGAGGCTGAGTATTACAACCTGCAGGGCGTACGCGTGGCTGCTCCCGAGTCGGGTCTTTACATCGTCCGCCGCGGCAACAAAGTCACCAAAGAGTTGGTTAAATAAACCGTCTCTGACACGATACTAAAAAAGCGCCCTCGCACGGGGCGCTTTTTTTATGGAGGGGCGATTTTTAATCGCCCGCTATCTTTAAATGGACGATTACAAATCGTCCCTCCATAGTCTTACACCGTCAGTATCTCTTTTTCTTTGGCGGCGAAGATGTCATCGATGCGTTTGAGGTATTTGTCGTGGATTTTCTGGGCGGTGGCCTCGGCGTCTTTCTCTACGTCTTCGGGCATGCCCTGTTTGATGGCTTTTTTGAGGCCGTCGATGGCGTCGCGGCGTGCGTTGCGCACCGATACCTTGGCCTGCTCTGCCTCGGCTTTAGATTGCTTTACGAGGGCTTTGCGGCGCTCCTCTGTGAGCGGCGGGATGGACAGGCGGATTACCTCACCGTTGTTTTCGGGGGTGATGCCGAGTTCGGAGTTGATGATGGCTTTCTCAATCTCTTTGAACATGGCTTTTTCCCACGGTGTGATGGCGATGGTGCGCGCATCGGGCACAGAGACATTGGCCACATTTGAGACGGGCACGAGGCTGCCGTAATACTCTACGCGTATGCCGTCGATGAGTTTGGCTGATGCTTTGCCGGCGCGGATATGGCTGAGTGTGTCGTCAAGATACATCACGGCCATTTCCATCTTTTCCTGAGCGGGGTCGAGATAAGTGTTAACGTCAATCATTGTATGATGTTTTTAAGTGATTAATATACGAGTGTGCCTACCGGCTCGCCTGCGACGACGCGCGCCAGATTGCCGGGGGTGTCCATGTCGAAGACTATGATGGGCATATTGTTCTCTTTGCAGAGCGCTGTGGCCGTGAGGTCCATGACTTTGAGGCCGCGGGCAAGGATTTCGTCGTAAGTGATTTCGTCAAATTTGACGGCCTCGGGGTCGCGCTCGGGGTCGGCTGTGTAGATGCCGTCGACGCGTGTGCCCTTGAGCATCACATCGGACTCAATCTCGATGGCTCGGAGTGCGGCGCCTGTGTCTGTGGTGAAAAACGGATTGCCTGTGCCGCAGGTGATTATGGCTACTTCGCCTTTGCGGAGGCACTCGATGGCACGGCGGTTGGCATATGCCTCGCCGATGGGGAACATGTTGATGGCTGTCAGGACGTTTGCCGGCTGTCCTATCGACTCTAAGGCCGAGCTGAGGGCCAGCGAGTTGATGACGGTGGCGAGCATGCCCATCTGGTCGCCTTTGACGCGGTCAAAGCCTTTGGCGGCTCCCTGCAGGCCGCGGAAGATGTTGCCTCCGCCGATTACGATGCCTACCTCGACGCCTGCGTCGACCATGTCTTTGATTTGAGCGGCATATTCGCCGAGACGTTGGCTGTCAATGCCGTAACCCTGTGCTCCCATCAGCGACTCGCCGCTGAGCTTGAGCAATACGCGTTTATATTTTGTCCGCATGAGAGTGATTTTTTAATTTACAGTTTTCACAAAGTTAACGCTTTTATCGACATTTGAGACTGATTAGTCAGAAAAATCATAATAAATAGCTAAAATAGCTACAATAGCTACTAAAACAGTGCGGGGCGCCCTACAATGCCGTAGGGCGCCCCGCCTTAAGAGGTATGTAAAGGGTGTTTATCTGTCGGCGAGTATGTCGGTGCCTGCGACTTTGGCCTTGGCGGCTTTGTCCAAGCGGAATCCCGAGCGATAATGGTTGTTTGTGAGGTTGAGGCTGTCGGCATGCTTGCCTACGGTGACGTAGGTCGCTTTCTTTGCCAGACGCTGGGCGAAGTTTGAGGTGCAAACCGATGCGCGGCCGCCACGGACGTCGATGCCGCAGCCGATGGTCGTGTAGTTGGCCTGCTGCAAGGCGAGTGTGCCGTTGTTGACGATGGCGCCGTAGACCGGGCTTCCCCAGAAGGCGCTGTTGTAGAGCGTCAGGCGTGCGTCGGGGTGGACGCGCTCTGTGCCGGCTTTGTCGCCCATGAGCACATAAGAGCGCACGGGCTCGTGAGGGATGCGCGTGTTGACGAGCTCGGAGTTGATGCCGATGATGTCGGTTTCGGCTCCGGCGTCCTCGACAAAGAGCGAGAAGGTGCATCCGTCTGAGCCGTGGCCGATTATGGTCATCTTGCCGGGATAGTTGCCTGTCACGGCGTCGCGCAGGAAGTGGATGCCGTAGACCGAGCCGTAGACAAAGTTGTTGAATATGGTCTGGTCTTTGACGTCGCCGAATTTGAGGGCCGAGCAGTTAGACTGTACGAAGCGTGTGACGTGGGCGTTGGGATAGCCCTGTCCGCCCTCGGGCAGACGCACGCTGTAGTGGGGGTTGAACTGCATGTTGCGTATGAATCCGCCCTCGGCGCCGGCTCCGACGTGTATGCCGGCGCGCAGGGGTGCGCCGCCCATGTAGTCGACATAGTGGCCGCCGGTGTCGTATGAGGCGAGGTCGAGGACCTTGTCGCCGATGGCGATGGTGACGTTGACGGCATAGACGCCGCGGCCTTGGCCTTGGATGAGGAAGGGCGTGCGGCGGGGATTGCTGATGTCATAGCCGTCAGAGATGATATTGAGCTGGGCTATGTTGAGGCCGCGCAGACCGGCGCCGGCCTCAAGCTGTATGAGCGACGGGCCCTGCTCGCCCTTGTCGCCGCCGTCATAGTTGGTGAATATGGCCGTGCCTCCGCTCTGTGTGTGGTGCTGCACGTCCCATGAGCCGCGCAGCTCGACGCCCGCGGGCACGGTCACCGGGTGCTCGACGAGATAGCGTCCGGCGGGGAGGTAGAGGGTGCCTCCGCCGGCAGCCTTGAGGCGATTCATGGCGCCTTGCAGGTCGGCTGAGACGTCGACAGAGGGTACATCGTTGTTAAAGCCCTTGGCGCAGGGCAGATCGGCGCGTATCATCAGGTCTGTCGCCGGCCGCGGGTGCACGGCGATGTCGGTGGTGACCTGCGGCGGTATGGGTTTGAAGAGGTATTCGTCGCCACGGCGCACGTCGACTATGGCGTCACGGCTGTCGCGGCTGTCGATGTCGAGTTTACCGTCGCTGCCTGAGTTGACCGAGCGCAGGCTGCGTACACCGGCGCCGAGGACTACGTGGCCCTTGGCGCCGGCGAAGTCACACTGCGAGAGCAGGACATTGCCGCTGTTGATCTGCAGAGCCGGGTCGGCCGACCGGCGGAAAAGGCAGCTCTCAAAGGAGATGACTCCGCGGCTGCCGTCGCTGACGACAGGACGGTCGAAGATGACGCCGTTAAACTGTACGGCCGTTTCGAAATCGGGGTGGAAGTAGGCGGCGTTGCCTCCGTCGGCGCCGCTGAACGACGAGTTGGATATAAGGATGCCATAGGGGTTGACGTCCTCGACATAGAGGGCGTTGGCGCAGTCGTCGACATGCACCTCGTAGAGTTGTGCGTTGGGCGCGTCGGCAAATCCCGGCTCGCGGCCAATCCACACTCCGGTTTTGTAGCCGCTGACCTTCAGGCCAGACACATACTCCCAGTCAGAGCGATGCATCTGATAGCCTGTGGCGTGGGCCATTGTGTAGTCGCGCAGCTTGGCGGCCGCCGGCGCACCGGGCAGGCCGGAGCGGGCCCAGACGTCGGGGCTGATGCGTACATCCTCGATGCGGCCGATGTCGGTGCATACATGTATCTCGATGCCTTTGTTGAGCGCCGTCATGTCGCAGTCGACGACATAGTGGAGCTCGCTCGGGGCCGAGTAGAAGGCGTTGTAGGCGTTGACGACGGTGACGCGCTCGATGGTGGCGCAGTCGCCCGAGGTCTGGAAGAGTGTCCACGGATAGGGACGGATGTCGTCGACGTTCTGTTCGGGATACCATATCGAGAGGTTAGTGACGCCGGTGCCGCGGTTCATCTCGATGAAGCGGTCGGCGATGCCGGTGTAGGTGGTGCGCAGGGCGTTGCCGGCCTGAGAGTCGTTCCACCAGCTCTCGACAGAGCCGTCATGATTGGGGGCGTCACGGCCGACGCGCACCTCGAGGATGGTGCCGAGCACCTTGCCGTCAGAGTTGTCGAGTGTGGCGCGGTCGCCGCGCAACTGCACGCCGGGATGCAGCTTGAGGGTGTATTCGTAGTGATAGTCTTCGCGGCTCTCTGATTTGCCCCGGCGCACACGCACGGTTTTGTAGCCTATCTGGGTCGTGCGGAACTCGTAATTGCCGGCCGGGATGTAGACAACACCTCCGCCGTGTTTATATGCTTCGTCTATAGCGGCCTGAAATGCCGGACGGTTGTCAAAGCCCGGCTCGGCTTTTGCGCCGAAGTCGGTGACGATGTAGTCTGAAATGACGCGGTCTTTGGTCGGGTAGACCGTCGTGATACTTTTTGTGAGTGGAGCCTCCGGTGTGGCAGTCTGCGCGCTGCATGACGCCGCTATCGCGCATGCCATTGCCAAGACGCTAAGTCTCAGGGGCGTGCGGGCGCTTACAAACCTAAAAATGCGCTCCGCAGCAATTAATCTTTTAAACATGTTGAAACTGATGGCTTATTGGTATTAGTACCTGATGAAAAATGAAAAGTTCGGAGTGTCTTTGTGGACAATCACAAAATTAACTATAATTGAGTTAAAAAACAAATACTTGTGTTATTGCATATGTTTTTGAGCGGCTGCCGAGCGGGCGACCGGCCCGAATTATTTGCATCCTCGGCGGAAATGTGTTATATTAGCACCCTCAAACTTAGACTAAACCCGGACAAACGACGACGAGACATGAATAATCAACATCGTTATTGTGTGATAATGTGTGGCGGCGTAGGCAGCCGTTTCTGGCCTTTCAGCCGCACAGCCTGCCCCAAACAGTTTCTTGATTTCTTAGGCACGGGACGCACACTGCTGCAGATGAGCTATGACCGCATCCTGCCGCTTGTCGACCCGCAGAATATAATAGTAGTCACCAACGCATCTTATGCGAATCTCGTGCGCGAGCAGCTGCCCGAGATTGCCGAGAACAACATATTGCTCGAGCCTGCCCGCCGTAATACGGCTCCCTGCATAGCGTGGGCCGCCTATCATATCCGCGCTCTCGACCCTGAGGCGTCAATCATAGTGACTCCGAGCGACCATCTCATCACCCGCGAGCATGACTTCGAGGACAGCATACGCCGTGGATTTGAATTTGTAGAGTCTCATGACGCCCTGCTGACTCTCGGCATAAAACCGTCGCGCCCCGAGACCGGCTACGGTTACATACAGGTGGGCGAGCCGGTCGAAGACAATATTTCGACTGTAAAGACTTTCACCGAGAAGCCTGACCGCAAGCTTGCCGAAGTGTTTGTCGAGTCGGGCGAGTTTTTCTGGAACTCGGGCATCTTCCTTTGGTCGGCCTCGTCGATTTGTAAGGCGTTGCGCGATTACGCTCCTGAAATAGCCATCAAGTTTGACGACGGCATCGATGCGTTCGGCACACCGGCCGAGTGCGAGTTTATCGAGCGTTCGTTCCCGGCCTGCATGTCTATTTCGATAGATTTTGCGGTGATGGAGAAGGCGCGCAATGTATATGTCGAGACTGTGACGTTCGGATGGAATGATCTCGGCACATGGAGCGCGCTCTATGACAATTCGCCCAAAAACCGCGACAGCAATGTGACGCAGAACTGCAACGTGCTCGCTTACAACTCGTCAGGCAATATTTTTGCTATACGCGGCGAAAAACTCGTGGTCGTCGACGGCCTCAAGGATTATATCGTCTCCGACGCCGGCGACGTGTTGCTTATAGTCCCCAAAAGCGAGGAGCAGCGCATCAAACAGATGGTCAACGACGCAAATATCAATTTCGGTGACAAATATCTCTGACGACGCTGTGTCAGCCTGTCCCAAGGTGACGGTGGTCACTGTGTGCCGCAATGTGCGTGACATGCTTGCACGCACCATTGACTCTGTGTCTTCTCAGACCTACCCTAATATCGAGTATGTCGTCGTCGACGGCATGTCGACCGACGGCACACCCGAAATGCTCTACGGCTGCGCCGGTGGTATTGACAAATGGATTTCGGAGCCCGATCGCGGCATCTATGACGCCATGAACAAGGGCGTCGGTCTCGCCACTGGCGAATGGGTGATTTTTATGAACGCCGGCGATACTTTTTATGCTCCGGACACTGTCGAGCGTGTTTTTGCCACGCATTTTGACAGTGATGTCGATGTGGTGTACGGCGATGTGGCCATTCCCGCCGTATGCGGTTTCCCGAAAATAAAGACCGCCGCGGAGCCCCGCAATTGTCACCGCATGTTCTTCTGTCACCAAAGCGCGTTCGCTCGCCGTGAGGCTCTGCTTAGCCATCCTTTTGACATCGAGCGGCGCTATTCGGCTGATTTCAAGTTTTTCAAAACGTTGCTGCTCGGCGGCTCGCGCTTTGTACATGTCGGTTTGCCCGTGGCGCTTTATGACATGACGGGCGTGTCAAATCGCCGACGTTCGGAAGGCCTGCGAGACAATATCCGTGTGGTCAGCGAGACTGACAGCACGGTTGACCGGCTCAGGTTTCTGCCTCGGTTGTGGTTTAACTGGGCCATGTGCCGCCTGCGGGGTAAATAGAATTTGATGTCGAAGTTTCAGACGAGGCTGCGGTAGATTTCAGCAGTCTGCTCAGCTGTGCGCTTCCATGAGAAAAGGTCTGCGCGGGCATGTCCGCGACTGATGAGGCTGTCGCGCAGCGTCTGACTGTCGATGCACTCAAGGATGCGGTCGCGCATGTCGCCGATGTCCTCGGGGTCGAAATAGAGTGCTCCGTCGCCGCCAATCTCAGGCAGTGAGCTGCGGTCGCTCAACACGGCCGGACAACCGGCGTCGAAAGCCTCGAGAACGGGGAAACCGAAGCCCTCGTAAAGCGAAGGGAAGACGAAACACAAGGCCCCGGCATATAGACGGCGCAGTTGCGGGTCGGAGACAAATATATGGCGGACGTCGTCGCCGGGGCGCAGTCCGGCTGCAACGATCATTTCCTGTTCGCCTTTCTTGAACGGTGCGCCGGTGCATATTAGTTTCACGTCGGGATGCACGCGTCTGACCTCGGCAAAGGCTTTGACAAGCCGCTCGAAGTTCTTGTAGCCCGGGCGTCCGCCGACAAAGAGGATGTAATGCTCCGGGAGTCCGTTGATTTCGACGTCTGCGTCACTCAGGATGTTTCGGCCATGGTAGACAACGCTTATTTTGGTCGGGTCGATGTCGTATAAATCGAGGATGTCGCGTCGTGTTGATTCGCTGATGGCGATGACCCGGTCGGCGTGTTCGACAGTCTGACGCTTTACCTCGGCCGTTGTGTCGCCGGGCGCGAAGTTGCCTGTAAAGCGCTCGTGTATCATGTCATGTACCGTGACGACGGTCGGTCGCTTGACCAAGGGGATATAATAAGGATTATAGTAGGTCGGATGAAAGACGTCGTAATCCCCTCGCTCGAGTAAGCGACGTGAACGGGCGTAGTTGACAGCCTTTAATATATAGCGTTTGAACGGTATATTCGGCATAGCGGCGATGCCGAGCTGCTCGAGATATATGCTGCGGGAGCGGCGGACGGCAAACTGCGGGTCTATGTCGTCGGGCAGGGCACCGGCAAGTTCGGCGAAATAGCGAGAGATGCCTCCGACTTTTTGTGAATTGAAAATCTGGCAGTCGTAGAGAACTTTCATCTGTTTTTGTTACGTAGAAGACTGCGTGCGATGCGATAGGCTTGCAGAGTCGTCGAGAAACGACGCAGGGCTATGCAGTTGCCTTCGCGGCCGTCAAGGATGGCTGCATCACGCAGCTGGCAGCTGAGATAGTCTAATGTGGCCCTCAGATGGGGCATAAGGGGCATTATCGAGGCTGTACGTCCGGCTATGACGCGTGCCCTTAGCGAGCCGCGCCGTTGCTCTTTGCGTTCGAACTCGTCGATTGTCTCGACCCGGAAGTGGTCGATGCGTCCGTCAAGCGGGCACGGTATCAGCAGCTCGTCATATGTGATGCGTTCGTGGAGTTCGTGAAGATTCCAGTTGGCATACCGTTTGTTGAAAAGCCTTACCTCGCGGACGGGCTGCCAGCCGGAGTGACGCACCGGTTTGCCGCAGAAATAATTAATCAGCGGCATCGAATAGACGCGATGGGTGAGTCCTGATGTCTTAAGAGCGATGAGCTCGGCACGTAATTGGTCTGAAAGGACCTCGTCGGCGTCGATTGACAATACGTAGCGATGAGTGGTCAGTCCGGCCGCATACTGACGCTGCGATCCGAAACCGGTGAAGGCGCGTTGTGTCACTTTGCAGCCATAACGTTGGCAGATTTCGACTGTGCGGTCAGTCGAGTAGGAGTCGACGACTATGATTTCGTCGGCGACGCCTTTAAGCGAGTTCAGACAGCGCTCGATGCGCGGCTCTTCGTTGCGCGTTATGATTGTCGCTGAAATGTGATTCATCGGTTTAGATGCACGATAATGATTTGCAAATTTACGGAGTTTTTTTGTGCTATTATATTGCTGACTGATTTTTTTGTTAAAAATCATCAAATCTTTCGGTTTATATTCGTAACTGACTTATCTATGCGTAAATACTTGATAAACAGGGATATATTTGGTTATTTCAAATGCTGTTTCTACTAAATAATTGATATGCAATTGTTTATGCTGTTGCTCCGGCTATTTGTACTTGGCTTTTTATTCCGATATTTCTTATAAACTGCCCGCGTTTAAATTTTTGTTCAATTCTCAAGCCTTAAAAAATCAGATATATCATTGATTGATAGGCGATAATGTCTAAAATTTGCTTTTGTGGACATTACCCCGAAAAATTTTGTTATTGGCTTTGCCGTGCTTATGATGTCGGTTTGACGAAAATATCTTAACTTTGAAATCTAATTGTTTCCCAATGGTACTTAATTACATCTGGATCGCTTTTTTCGTCCTCGCTTTTGTTGTTGCTCTCGGCCGTACGATTTTTGGCGGCGACCTCGGTGTCTGGACCGAGGTGATGCACGCGTCGTTTGATTCGGCCGGCACAGCTTTCGAAATTGCCATCGGTCTGACCGGCATACTCTCTCTGTGGATGGGACTGATGAAAATCGGTGAGCGTGGCGGCGTCATCCGAGTTTTTGGTCGCGCTGTCTCTCCCTTGTTCACCCGTCTCTTTCCGGGTGTGCCCAAGGATCATCCGGCCATGGGCTCGATTTTTATGAATGTCAGCGCCAATATGCTCGGTCTCGACAATGCGGCGACTCCGCTCGGTCTGCAGGCCATGAAAGAACTTCAGGAGCTTAATAAGGAGAAGGACACGGCCACCGATGCTATGATTATGTTTTTGGTGCTTAATGCCTCGGGACTGTGCTTTATACCGATAAGTATAATGATGTATCGGGCACAGGCCGGTGCGGCAAATCCGACTGATGTCTTCCTGCCGATACTGCTTGCCACATTCATTGCCACACTGTTTGGCATTGTGGCGCTTTGCATCAAGCAACGCATACGGCTTACTGACCCTGTTCTGTTGGGGTGGGTAGGAGGCATGGCCGCGGTTATCGGCGGCATTGTCTGGTTTTTTACGACTCTGACGCAGGACAAGGTCGAGCTTTACTCCGGGTTTATAGCGAACTTCTTGTTACTTAGCGTAATCGTGGCTTTCCTCGTCGCCGGATTCGTCAAAAAGGTAAACGTCTACTCGGTCTTCATCGAGGGCGCGAAGGAGGGATTCACTACGGCGGTCACAATTATACCTTATCTTGTGGCAATACTTGTTGCAATCGGTGTATTTCGTGCGTCCGGGGCGATGGAGGTGGTGACAGACAGCATGGTGTCGTTTGTAGATTTCCTCGGATTTGACAGCCGTTGGGTGGAGGCTCTGCCCACTGCCCTCATGAAACCCCTCAGTGGCAGCGGCTCTCGCGGCATGATGGTCGATTTGATGAATACTTACGGCGCCGACGCTTTTGTGTCGAAAGTCTCGGCTGCGATACAAGGCTCTACAGACACAACCTTTTATGTTCTGGCGGTTTATTTTGGCTCTGTGGGCGTCCGCAAAACACGTTACGCTGTCGGCTACGCGCTTATGGCTGATGTTGTCGGGTCGATTGCCGGGGTCGTCGCTGCATATATTTTCTTCTCATAATCAAAAATTATTTTTTATCTTTGTGAGTTATTAGACGATAGATGAGAGACTCCTATCAATGGCTCACTGACGGGGTTGAATTGCCTCGGCTTGATTTTGCATGTCTTGAGCGTTGGCTCGGACGTGTGGCTGCTGACCATGACCGTATGGTCGGCGAGTTGACTTATATCTTTTGTGATGATGCAAAGATTTTAGAAGTCAATCGTCAATTCCTTCAGCATGACTATTTTACGGATATCATCACTTTTGATTATTCGCGAGGTCGGTTGATTTCGGGAGATATGTTTATCTCGCTTGACACTGTCGCGAGCAATGCGTCAGGCCTCGGGATTGATTATCAGACTGAATTGCTGAGAGTTATAGTGCATGGCGTCTTGCATCTATGCGGTATTAACGATAAGGGACCCGGCGAGCGTGAGATTATGGAGGCTAACGAGGACCGGGCGCTGTCAATGTTTGCTAAATAAGCTTTAATATATTGATAATCAGATATTTCATCAAGATATGAGGTTTGGTTATGATGTTATTGTTGTAGGAGCCGGTCATGCCGGTTGTGAGGCTGCGATGGCCTCTGCCCGTCTCGGAGCGTCGACTTTGTTGATCACTATGGATATGAACAAAATCGCGCAGATGAGTTGTAACCCTGCCATCGGTGGTATTGCGAAGGGACAGATTGTCCGCGAGATTGATGCGCTTGGCGGCATGACTGGTATTATTACCGATCTGACGTCGATACAGTTCCGCATGCTTAACCGTTCTAAAGGACCTGCTATGTGGAGTCCACGCGCCCAGTGTGACCGCAACAAGTTCTCCGCCCTATGGCGTGAAACGCTTGAGCATGCCGATAATTTGTCGATGTGGCAGGATTCTGTTGTAGCGCTTACATTTGATGAAGACGGAGGGTTGAACGGTGTGCGCACTGCTGACGGAGCTGAGTTCTATGCGCGTGCTGTCGTGCTGACTAACGGTACTTTTCTCAATGGTCTTATGCATATCGGTCGCGTAAAGCTTGTAGGCGGACGTGTTTCGGAGCCGGCAAGTCATGGTCTTACAGAGCAACTTGCCTCTTTGGGCTTCGCTATCGCTCGTATGAAGACCGGCACACCTGTGCGTATCGACGGACGCACTATAAAATATGAACTCACAACGGCGCAGAGCGGCGACAATGACGGACATAAGTTTTCGTATCTTCCCGAAATTAAACGCCGCCTTAAGCAACGTGACTGCTATATCGTCTACACTAACACTGAGACGCACCGCATCTTGCGCGAAGGATTGCCTGATTCGCCTCTTTACAACGGACAGATACAGAGTATCGGCCCACGCTATTGTCCCTCTATTGAGACAAAGATTGTGACATTTGCTGACAAAGACGAGCATCAGCTTTTCCTCGAGCCCGAGGGTGAAACCAGCGTAGAATTTTATCTGAACGGTTTCTCTTCGTCGCTGCCGCTCAATGTTCAGATAAACGCTCTGTCGACTATTCCTGCGCTTGCCGACGCTCAGATTTACCGTCCCGGCTATGCTATAGAGTATGACTTCTTCGACCCGACCCAGCTGACTCATTGCTTGGAGACAAAGCTTATTCCCGGTCTTTTCTTTGCAGGCCAGATTAACGGTACGACAGGTTATGAGGAAGCGGCAGGGCAGGGACTTATTGCCGGTGCCAATGCAGCCCTTAAGGTCCGGGGACGTGATTCTTTCACTCTTGGTCGTGACGAGGCTTATATAGGTGTGCTGATTGACGACCTTGTCACAAAGGGCGTCGACGAGCCTTATCGCATGTTTACCTCACGAGCCGAGTATCGCATACTGTTGCGTCAGGACGATGCCGACATGCGTCTCACTCCGCGTGGCTATGCTATCGGTCTTGTTGACGACGAGCGCTATAAGATTCTTCAGGCAAAACAGCTCTGGCGTGATAATCTGATAGATTTCTGTGATAATTTTTCTGTTAAGACTTCGCTGATTAATCCGGCTCTGGAGGCTGCGGGCCTTGCTCCTTTGCGTCAGGGCGTCAGACTTCGTGATCTTGTCATGCGTCCGCAGCTTGATTTCGCGTCTTTGCGACGTATGATTAAAGCGCTTGACGAACTCATTGATGTTATCCCTGTGGAAATACGTGAGGAAACGGTCGAGGCCGCCGAGATACTTATCAAATATAGCGGCTATATCGACCGCGAACGTCAGATTGCCGATAAACTTCGCCGTCTTGAGGATGTACGAATCGCTGACCGTTTTGACTACTCGACCATCAGGGCGTTATCGACTGAGGCTCGTCAGAAACTCGAGAAACATCGACCTGAGACTATCGGCGAGGCATCGCGTATCCCCGGCATTTCGCCCAGCGATATTAACATGCTTCTCCTGATGATGAATAGATAAATGATTGTTCCACGTGAAACAATCGCTCTCTCAAAAATAAGAATATCAATAACTTAAACTGATAGAAATGGAATACATCAAATCAAGAATCCGCGATGTGATGGATTTCCCGCAGAAGGGAATCGTCTTCAAAGATCTCACAACGGTCTTCAAGGACCCGCGTGCACTTCACATTATCGGCTGGGATCTTTCGCAGCTTTATCGAGACAAAGGTGTCACTAAAGTCGTGGGTATAGAGTCCCGCGGTTTTATCGGCGGCTCTATCCTCGCCTATGAATCGGTGCCGGTTTTGTCCCCGCACGTAAGCCCGGCAAATTGCCGGCTGATACCATCCGTCAGGAGTATGCCAAAGAGTATGGCACGGATGTCATCGAGATTCACCGCGACGCCATCACATCCGACGATATTGTCGTGCTGCATGATGATGTGCTCGCCACCGGCGGCACAATGGCTGCTGCGTATAAACTTGTCGAGAGCCTGCATCCTAAAAAGATTTATGTCAATTTTATCATTGAGCTGAGCGCGCTTAACGGACGTACCGCTTTGCCAGAGGATGCCGAGGTTACATCACTTATAAAATATTGATTTCGTCGCACGGCGACGATTCTCAAATTTTTTAACGGAGTCACGGACTTTTTGGGTCGTGATTCCGTTAGACTTATATGGCAAAACACGAAAAGTCGGCCGAACTAAAGGCTAAAATATCTATTCTCCCCGACACTCCCGGCGTCTATACTTACTATGACTCGACGGGCAAGGTGATTTATGTCGGCAAGGCAAAGAATCTTAAGCGTCGCGTGTCATCATACTTTAACCGCACCCATGACTGCCTGCGCACAAATCTGCTTGTGCGTGCCATCGCCGACATGTCTTATATAGTCGTTCCGACCGAGCAGGATGCGCTCAATCTCGAGAACTCCATGATCAAGGAGTTTAAGCCGCGCTATAACGTCCTGCTCAAAGACGACAAGTCGTACCCGTGGATTGTTGTAACAAACGAGCTCTATCCACGCGTTTTTCTGACTCGTCAGTATATACGCGACGGCTCCAAGTATTATGGCCCGTACACGACCCCGGCCGTGGCTCGCACTGTGCTCGAACTTATACGCGAACTTTATCCGATGCGCACCTGCCGTCTGCCTATAACCCGTGATTTTTTGAATAAAGAGAAGGGTAGACTGTGCTTGCAGTACCATATCAAAAAATGCAAAGGATGCTGCACCGAGGCTGTCTCTGTTGAGGAATACGCGGGTTATATCGAGCGCATAAAACAGATTCTGCGCGGCGATGTGCAGGAGCTGATGACCTATTTGCGCGACGAGATGACACGCCTTGCCTCGGAGATGCGCTTTGAGGAAGCGCAGGAGCTAAAAGAACGATACGGACTGCTCGAGCGATATCAGTCAAAGAGTGTAATTGTCAGCCAGACTATCAATGATGTCGACGTCTTCGGCATCGACGACGATGACCGCGATGTCTACATCAACTATATGCGTGTGCGGCGCGGCGCTGTCGTGCGCTCGGTCACGCTGCGCTACCGCCGCAGCCTTGACGAGTCGCAGGCCCAGTTGCTGGCATATGCTATGGAAGAAATCCGTCAGTCGCTCGGTGTGACTTACGACGAGGTGGTTGTGCCGCTTGTTCCCGACGTCGAGCCCGAAGGGGTGACATTCACCGTCCCGCGACGTGGTGACAAAGCCAAGCTGTTGGATGTCTCGCAGCGTAATGCTCGTCAGAATAAAATTGATGTGCTCAAGAATATGGAACGCACCGACCCCGAGCAGCGCACTGACCGTCTGCTCGAACGCATAAAAAGTGATTTCCGTCTCACAGAGTTGCCGCGCCATATCGAGTGCTTCGATAACTCCAACATACAGGGCTCTGACCCCGTAGCATCGTGTGTCGTGTTTCGCAACGGCAAGCCCTCGAAACGCGACTATCGTCATTTCAACATCAAAACGGTCGTCGGGCCCGACGACTTTGCCTCGATGAAAGAAGTACTCACGCGTCGTTATA
>DXYS01000041.1 GCA_019415705.1 Bacteroidales bacterium
ATATAACATTCACAAACTACAAACGTGGTCTCTAGCCTTAAGTTAGTGACATTGCACGACCGTGCGTCCGCGCAACACATTGAAAATCATTTGTAAAGCGCCTGCGGCGCGAATTTTCTACAACCGTCTGAACAGAAGGGACATGCCAAAGCGAGCTATGCGAGTGACGGCATGTATATGGGGCAAATCGCAAGCGGCCAAATAATACTTGCCAAAGGCAAGTCTCTACATTGTGGTGGCAATCAATACGTTATACTTTAATATCACATACGGCGCTGCGCTGCAGCGCTGATGCACCTACAGCGCTCCCGGTGTAAAAATCGCTTCCAAATCGCGTCCGAACGCTTTTCGTCCGCGGTAGCGGTCGTAGCCGCATAGCGGCGCGGGCATTTTACCTATGACTGCGCATACCTGACGGCGTTCTATCCATGTGAATAATTTCTATCGCATCCCGGGCTCTTTTCGCCAAGAAACGTTAAATAATCGGTGGCGGCATCAAAAAGTCGCTCAATGGTTTAGGCAACTCGGCGAAAAATTGTAACTTTGCACATTGTAAAGTTCTAATCCGACATGTTCCGATTCCTGAAATATACTGTTCTGTTATCTGCGCTTGCCCTTGCTCTCGGCTCTTGCGGAGAGTATCAGCGTGTGCAGAAAAGCACTGACTACGACTATAAATTTGACTATGCCAAGCGTGCCTTCGAGGAGAAGCGCTATGTGCAGGCCGCCACTATTCTTGAGGACTGCATCACAGTTTTCAAGGGCCGTGACCGCGCCGAGGAGTCGCTCTATCTCCTCGCCATGAGCCATTATGAAAATAAGGACTACGAGACGTCGGGTTCCTATTTCCGTACGTATTACAGCCGATACCCCAAAGGCAAATATGCCGAGCCGGCTCGTTTTTACTGCGGCTACGGCTACTATCTCGACAGCCCCGAGGCTCAGCTCGACCAGTCGGGTACAATCAAGGCCATCGAAGAACTGCAGGCCTTCCTCGACTACTATCCGCGCAGCGACAAAGTCTCGATAGCCCAGAGCGCAATCTTCGAGCTGCAGGACAAGCTGACTCTCAAGCAGCTCCAGAATGCTCAGCTCTATTACAACCTCGGCACCTATATGGGCAACAACTATGAGAGCGCTGTCATCGTGGCCCGCAACGCCATCAAAGACTATCCTTACTCAAAATATAAAGAAGACCTCGAGCTGCTGATACTCAAAGCCCGTTATCAGGAGGCTGACCTGAGTGTCGACGAGCGCAAGGCCGACCGATTCCGTGAGGTAATTGACGAGTATTACTCATTCATAAACAATTATCCCGACAGTCCTAACCGCGGCGAGGCGGACAATATCTTCAAAATCGCCTCGAAATACGTAAAAGATTAATCAACAGCCCATAGCACGGCTGATACACGATATAGCCAAATCACGAATAATATTAAAATCAAACAAACATATCATCATGGACTACAAGAAAAGCAATGCCCCTCTCAACACCGTCACACGTGACATGATTGAGCTCTCCGAAGACACCGGCAACGTCTATGAAACAGTATGCATTATCGCCAAACGTGCAAATCAGATTGCCGGCGAGATGAAACACGACCTTGAGAAAAAGCTTCAGGAGTTTGCTTCGCTCAACGATAACCTCGAGGAAATTTCAGAAAACCGCGAGCAGATTGAGATTTCACGTTACTACGAGAAACTTCCCAAGCCGACTCTGATTGCCGCTCAGGAATACGTCGATCACAAACTCGTCTTCCGTAATCCGGTTAAAGACCGTTCGGGTCTCGACTGATAATTTCATACCGATGACAAAAAAAGTGTGAAATTTTCAGACTTTAAAAAATTTTGTTAACTTTGCACCCGCTAATCAATATTTTATTAATCAACCCAAACATCCTCAAGAATGCACTTAAGTTCTGAAGAAAAAGTAGAGATCTTTGAGAAGTACGGTAAGGGCAAGACTGACACTGGCTCGCCTGAAGCCCAGATTGCATTATTCTCTGTCCGTATTGCTCACCTGACTCAGCATCTGAAGTCAAACCACAAAGATCATACGACTGAGCGCGCTCTTAAGATGCTGGTAGGTAAACGTCGTCGTCTCCTTGACTATCTCATCAAGAAAGACATCAACCGCTATCGTGCCATCATCGCTCAAAAAGAGCTCGGTATCCGCAAGTAAGACGCCGAGACTGCGCCAACTACTTAAAGATTACAGCCGGAGGCTGCCACGTAGTGGCGGCCTCCGTGTTTGTTATGGGTGTTTTGTTGAGCGAATTGCATCCCGGGTTGCCGGCGCTATACAACAAAATATGGTCGTGGCGCGTTAATCTGATTAGTAATGCTAATTAAAAATATAATTGAAATGAAACATCTTATTTATATAGGCTCGGCCGCAATTCTGGCAGTTATGATGTCAGGCTGTGCCGTATTCAATCCGCAGAGAGAAAGCAAAACAGTCACCGTCAAAGGCTCGGAGGCTACGGTGGTCGATAACAAGACATCCGCTGACAAAACCACAGCCAAGACACCGGCCAAGAAACAGCCGCAGACTGCCGCCGACAGCCGGCATGAGTCCGCCACATCCAAGAAACACGCCGCCGACAAGACAGCGGCACTTGCCGACCAACTTGCCGGAGAGTGGCAGATAGTATCAGTCGACGGCAAGCCTCTGCCGGCGCTTGATGATGTGCCATACATAATGTTTGACAAGCGCGACAACCGCTTTTATTGCTCTAACGGATGCAATGTGCTCAACGGAGGCTGGAGGGTAAATGCTGACGGCCGATTGGAGTTCTCAAATTCGTTGTCGACAATGAAGTATTGTGCCGATATGGGTTATGACGTCCTGATTTCTTCGGCTTTGGATGAGACTAAACCGGCAGATATCAAAATAGAGCGTCTCGGCCATGAGACCTATCTTAAATTTTTCAATGCCAAGGGTGGCGAAATATTCTCAGCACGTAAACACAACATGGAGTTTCTAAACGGCAACTGGCAGATCGTATCTGTCGGTGGTAAAGAAATAAACGACGAGGAGGCGACCATCTTCATCGACATCGCCGAACTCAAGGTGCACGGCAACACCGGTTGCAACTACTTTAACGGCGAACTGTTTATCAATCCGGCCAAGTCAAACGCCATCGATTTCAGCCGTATGGCCACCACGCGCATGGCTTGCCCCAAATATGAGCAGGAAGGCGCCATACTTCTCGCTTTAGAAGAAACCGCCTCTGCCATCGAGGGTGATGCCGGCCATGTGATACTTCTTAACGGTGCCGGTAAAGAGCTGATGGTGCTACGTCATCTCGACGTCGCCCCGCAGGAGTGATGCTCTATAGTTCTTGCCAAGGTTGACCGCACAATTCAGCCTGCAAAGCCGCGCTTTGAAAATTTGTTGTAATAATTTTCATCAGAAAGTTTTGTAGGATTGATAATTATGGCTAAATTTGCAAGCCATTACGATTTTCTCGCCTTACCAGCGAAGAATTAAGTTGATCAACAAGCAAATAACTATAGAAATGAAAAAAGACATTCATCCCGCCTCATATCGCGAAGTTGCCTTCAAAGATATGTCTAATGACGAGGTATTTATCACTCGCTCGACCGTAGCATCTAAAGAGACTATCGAAATCGACGGCAAGACTTATCCTCTGGTTAAACTTGAAATCACTAGCTCGTCTCCCCCCTTCTTCACCGGCAAACAGAAACTCGTCGATACCGCCGGCCGCGTAGACAAGTTCATGAGCCGTTACGGTAACCGCAACAAAAAGTAAATCCACATCCCTCGCGAGGATAAAGATTTAAAGAAATATCAGACGCCTGCCTCTGTGTCACCCACACGAGGCAGGCGTCTTGTATATGATTTTGAATTTTAGTCCTCTTTTTCATAATACCGATAAATGATAAGCGGAGAGCGCGCTGCCCCCTGTATGGGCTGAGACGGCTCTCCGCTGAGAAAGTATGTGGTCAGGCCGCAGACGCGCGGCTTAACATGGTTTATTCAAACTCGATGAGTACGGCGTCGGTGCCTACGACTTCGTCCGGCTTGACGAAGACGCGTTTGATGGTGTGGTCGGCTGTGGCCTGCACGTCGTTCTCCATCTTCATGGCCTCGTAGACGAGGAGTATGTCGCCTTTCTTGACTTTATCGCCGGGCTTGACGTTTATTTCGATGATGCGGCCGCCCATGGGAGCGACGAGCGTCTCACCGGTTATGGGTGCATCGTCGACTTTCTCCTCAGCCTTAGCCTCGGCGGGTTTCTCCTTAGCCTGTTTGGCCTCGAATTCCTCGGTGCGGCGGCGACGGAGGAAACCGTTGGCTACGTTGGGCAGGAGTTCCATCAGCAGTTCTTCCTCGCGGTTAGAGGCGAGTTTGACACCGCCGAGTTCTTCGATAACAGGATTCTCGGGGCGTTTGTAAGAGGCTGTGTCGTAGGGCTTCTCCTCTGGGCTGCCGGTGATTTTCTCGCGGAACTCGGCTTTGACAGCTACGGGTGTGTGGCCGTACTCGCCTTTTACCAATGAGATGAACTGGTTAGACTTGGTTGTGTAGTCGGGGTTGCCTTTGCGGCGGTCCATAGCGACAGACACGGCCTGAGAGCCTACAATCTGGCTTGTCGGGGTCACGAGAGGCACGAGACCGGCGTCGCGTCGCACCATCGGTATCAGGCGCATTGCGTCGTCAAGCAGGTCGTCGGCTTTGAGAGCTTTGAGCTGTGCGACCATGTTGGAGTACATGCCGCCGGGGACTTCGGCATTCTTGACAAGCTCGTTGGGTTTTGGGAAGCCGAAATATTCTTCGATGGCATGGCATGCTGCGAGGAGCGTCTCCTCGTCGCCGGCTTTGGCGGCTGCGACAGCGCGGTCAAGCTGAGCCTCGACGTCGGCAGGCAGCTTGTCGGTGAGCGGATCGAATTCGCGCGGGAGCTTGCCGAGGTCAAAGTCTTTGAGTGACTGACGTGCGCCAAGGAGACGTTTGCGGATTTCGCCGACGGCCTTCATGTCCACATCAATCTCGATGCCGAGACGCTGAGTGAACAGGTAGACCAACTCGATGGCGGGAGCAGCCGAGCCTCCGCCAAACCACCAGATGTTGGTGTCGAGGATGTCGACGCCGTTGAGGATGGCCATCACGCACGATGCCAGACCGTAGCCCGGGGTGC
>DXYS01000042.1:0-1452 GCA_019415705.1 Bacteroidales bacterium
ATTATATAGTAAACGGGGCTGCCGCATGTACGCGGCAGCCCCGTTTTTTATTAGTCTTATAAGGCCCATAGGGCTTATGAGGCCTATAGTTTAGGCGCTGATTTGAGATAATCGAGTGTGGCGTAGATGTCGTCGATGCGGGTCTCGAACTCGGGGCGAAGAATGGCTGCTTCGGCGGGGTCGAGCATCTTGAGGTCGGCGTAGCGGTCCTCACCGTCCATGAAGTCGCCGAGCGATCCGTCAGGCTTGGGTGCATCGACACTCAGGGCCGGCTGACCGGCAGCGGCAAGCGCCGGGTTGTAGCGGTAGAGCTGCCAGTAGCCGGAGCTGACGGCGCGGCGTTCCTCGACGATGCTGTTGCCCATGCCGGCGCGGATGCCGTGATTGATGCATGGACAGTAGGCAATCACTATCGACGGCCCGGCGTAAGCGTCGGCCTCGACCAGAGCATTGATGGTCTGCTGATAGTTGGCGCCGAGAGCTACGGAGGCCACGTAGACCGTGCCGTAGGTCATCATCATGCGGCCGAGGTCTTTTTTGAATGTGCGCTTGCCGTCAGCCGAGTACTTTGCGACGGCGCCGAGCGGCGTGGCCTTTGAGGTCTGACCGCCGGTGTTTGAATAGCACTCGGTGTCCATGACGAGCACGTTGATGTCGACGTTCTGCGCGAGGACGTGGTCGAGACCGGCGAAACCGATGTCATATGCCCAGCCGTCACCGCCGATACACCAGATGCTCTTCTTGGCGAAAACGTCGGCCATGGCAATCATCTCGGCCGCACCGACAGTGGCCGGTGCATTTTTAAGGGCCTCGACAGCTTTCTTACCTGTCTCAGCCGACAGTACGGCGTCGGCGCGCGCGTCAAGCCATGCCTTGAGGGCATCGGCTACTGCCGTATCGGTCGATTTGTCGGCGACAGCCTTTTGGGCCAACGACGCGAGATAATCGCGACGATGAGCGACTGCCGCCGCCATGCCGAAGCCGTACTCGGCATTGTCCTCGAAGAGCGAATTGCCCCACGCGGGTCCGCGGCCGAAACGGTCGGTCGAGTAAGCGTTGCTCGGGTAATTGGCGCCCCAGATTGACGAGCATCCAGTGGCATTGGCTATCAGCATGCGCTCGCCCATCAGCTGGGTGAGCAGCTTGACATAAGGGGTCTCGCCGCAACCGGCGCAAGCTCCCGAGAACTCGAGCATGGGCGTATGGAACTGCGACCCGTTTATTGTCGCGCGCTTGACGAGACCGTCCTTGACCGTCACATGATTGAGGCAGTAGTCGAGCATCTTGTCCTGCTCGGCGAGTTGTGTGGCAATCGGCTGCATGGTCAGCGCACGGCCCGGGCAGATGACGGCGCAGGAGCCGCAGCCCGTGCAGTCACGCGGGAAGACCTGAATACGGAAGTCGAGACCGGCGAGTGCCGTGCCGTGAGTGGGCTTGGTCGTCATGCCGACG
>DXYS01000042.1:1462-15663 GCA_019415705.1 Bacteroidales bacterium
TTTCTCGGCGGCGTCCAAAAGATACGGACGGATAGCGGCGTGAGCGCAGACCAACGAGCACTCCGTACACTCGACACACTTGTCAACATCCCACTCTGGCACCTTGACGGCAATCATACGCTTCTCATAAGCCGTCGTGCCGGCCGGCATAGTGCCGTCGGGGGTGAAGACCGAAACAGGCAGCGAGTCGCCCTCCAAACGCAGACAGGGCCGGGCAATCTTGGCGACAAAGTCAGGCAGCTTATAGGCAGGCTGAGCCTCATCTTTTGCATCGGCCCATGACGCAGGCACCTCAATCTCCTTTATGGCAGCCGCAGCGGCATCGACAGCCTTGAGGTTTTTGTCGACTACGTCACCACCCTCGTGGATGTAAGTCTTTTTAATGAGTTCTTTAAGCGCGTCGACGGCCTTGTCAAAATCGACAACTCCCGCGAGGCGGAAGTAGACCGTCAGCATGATGGTGTTGATGCGCACACCGAGTCCGACGCTCTCGGCAATGGCGATGGCGTCGATGTTATAGAATTTCGCCTTTTTAACGGCGAGGTCGCGGCGCAGCGATGCGGGCAACTCACGCTCCATGTCAGCGGCGGTCCACGGCGAGTTGAGCACGAATGTGCCGCCCGGCCGCAGACGCTTTGTCAGGTCAAAGCGCGTAACATATGTATTTTTATTGCAGGCGACATAGTCGGCGTTCTCGATGCCGTAGGCCGAACGAATCGGGGCGTCGCCTATGCGCAGCTCCGAGATTGTGTAGCCGCCAGACTTTTTGGCCGAATAATGGAAATAAGCCTGAGCATACAGATCGGGCTCCGAGCCGATGATGGCGGCCGCCTGCTTTGTGGCGCCGACGGTGCCGTCAGAGCCCATGCCGTAGAAGACAGCCTGACGCAGATTGTCGGGACAGGTGACGATGTGGTCGGTAACCTCGAGCGAGTGATAAGTGACGTCATCGGTGATGCCCACGGTGAAACCGTCTTTGGGATTTTCCTTCAGTAACTCATCATAGATGGCCTTGACCATCGACGGGTCGAAATCTTTGCTGGCGAGACCATAACGTCCGCCGATAAGGCGTATGTCATTGCGGCCTGCGCGGCGCAGGGCTGCGGCGACGTCAAGATAAAGAGGCTCGCCGGCAGCTCCGGGCTCTTTTGTGCGGTCTATGACGGCAATCGACTTGACGGAGGCCGGGATAGCGGCCACGAGGTCTTTCTCTGAGAACGGCCGGTAGAGTCTTACTTTTACAAGGCCGACGCGACGCCCCTGAGCTCGCAAATAACCTATGGTCTCCTCGATGACATCGCAGCTCGAGCCGATGGCTACGATAAGCTCCGTGGCCTCAGGGTCGCCGACATAGTCAAAGAGGTGATACTGACGGCCGGTCAGAGCGGCGAGACGGTCCATATACTGCTGCACGATGGCCGGGAAAGCATCGTAGTAACGGTTTGCAGCCTCGCGATTCTGGAAGAACACGTCGGGATTCTGGGCCGAGCCGCGAAGGTCGGGACGGTCGGGATTCATGGCGCGGCTGCGGAAACGGGCTACGGCGTCGCGGTCGACAAGCGACGCAATGCTGTCATAGGGCAGCATGTCGACGGTCGAAATCTCGTTGGACGTGCGCCAGCCGTCAAAGAAGTGGAGCACGGGCAGCGAGCCGGCGATGGCGGCGAGATGGGCCACGACGGCGAGGTCATGTGTCTCCTGCACCGAGCTCGAAGCGAGCATGGTGAAACCGGTCGTGCGGCAGCTCATCACGTCCTGATGGTCGCCGAAGATGCTCAGAGCGTGAGAAGCAACAGTGCGGCATCCGACATGAAATACGGCAGGGAGCAGCTCTCCGGAAATCTTGAACATGTTTGGCAACATCAGCATCAGGCCCTGCGAGGCCGTGAAGGTGGTGGCGAGTGCACCGGCCACAAGAGCGCCGTGTGTGGCGCCGGCCGCGCCGAGCTCCGACTCCATCTCCCTGACCTGCATAGGCGCACCGAAGACGTTGAGCCGTCCGGCGACATTCCATTTATCGGCAATCTCACCCATCGACGCAACGGGAGTGATGGGATATATGGTTGCGACCTCGCTCAAAGCATAGGCGACATAGGTTGCGGCTGTGCAGCCGTCGACAATCTGTTTGCTCATAAACGCTATTATTTATAAAAAACGGCAGGGAGCGCCGGAAGGCATCCCCCTGCCGGGATATCATATAGAAACCGATTCTTTTAATACATGGTCAAGGCAAGGTCTGTAAGCCATATCCACAGCGGGCAGAAGCCCATGAAAAGGATGACTGACAGGGCGAGTGACGAGGTGCCGGTGGCGACATAAGTATTGTACTCGCTGGCGATGATAATGCCCGAGAATGCCGGGGGAAGTGCGTTGGCGACCACAAGCATCTTGAGATTGAGCGGGTCCATGTGACAGAGCAGACCGACGACGAGTGTCAGACCGGGCATAACGATCAGTTTGAGTATCGAGCCGAGGACAGCCTGCCAGTTAATCTGAATCTTGACAGCCGACAGAGTCACACCTGCGGCGAAGACAGCCATTGACGAGTTTGCACCTTTGATAAGGTCGAACGAGGGGCTTGCCCAGTCAGGCCAAGGTATCCCGGCGACAACCCAGACGACAGCAAGGATAGGCGCCCAAGCGACCGGCTGCTCGAGGGCGTGAAGCACCGGAAGCCACGGATTGGGCTTTTTGCCTCCGTTGGCTGCAGCGGCGGCAGCCTCGTTTGACGAATTCATAAGTGACAGTCCGACGGGGATGCCGATAGCATTGACGACGATGCCGACGATAGCCACAACAAGGGCTACCGAGGGGGTCGTGCCGAAGATAGGCTCGAGGACCGCAAAGCCGAGGAATCCGATTGTAGGCGAGCCGCTGATAAGAGCCATGACAGCAGCGTCGGCACCGGTATTCTTCTTAAAACAATACTTGTAGATGTAGTAGACAAGCATGAAACAGAACATGATTGTCACCAATGAGACGATAGAGAGCTTGAGGTCTCTGACAAGCATCTCGCGGCTTGCGCTGACAATCGAGACAAAGAGAGCTGCAGGAAGGGCATAATCAAGGACGATTTTATTGAATTTTTTTGCATCCTCACCCGTGAAAATACCTTTCTTTCCGGAAATGTAACCGACTGCCATCACAACGAATATAGGAACGATGGCATATAGGATTATGTGTTCCATAAAGAGCGTTTTATTGGGTTAATAATTGAAACGCGGCCTCTGATGCAGAGGGAGGAATCGTGAATTTCAGTATTGTTTACGGCCGGCCGCATGTTAGGCGGCCGGCCTGCGGAGGTTAAGGTAATCAGACGGTGATGTGCTGTAATGACTCGGGATTGAGATAGCCGATATGGCCTGACTCCTTGCCTGAGTCGGCTGCAAGCTGCACATCAATCAGGGCGGGAGCCTTGGAGGCGATGGCTTCGGTGAAGGCTGCCTTAAGCTCGTCGGGAGTGGTGACATAATAGGTCTTTGCGCCGAATGCATCGCCTAATTTGTCATAACGGGCGTTGATGTCGAGAGTTGTCGGGGCGGGGTCACCGTTTTTGGAGAGATTGACGCCGATGCCGTTGTAGATACCGCCGTTGTTGAAGATAACGACCGTAACCGGCAGTTTGAAACGGCAGATGGTCGAAAAATCCATGCCCGAGAAACCGAAGGCCGAGTCACCCTCGATGGCCACAACGCGGTCACCTGTGGCAACGGCGGCTCCGATAGCCGAGCCCATGCCCATGCCCATGATGGCCCATGTGGCACAGTCGACACGTTTACGCGGCAGAGACATATCGATGGTGTCGCGTGTGTCGTCGAGCGTGTTGGCGCCCTCGTTGACGAGGATGATGTCGGGATTTGACTCGAGGATGGGTTTGATGACGCCGAGAGCTGTCCAGTGTGTCATAGGCTGAGCCGTGGCGGCTGCGGTGAGACGGGCGGCGAATTTGGCGTTTTTCTCTTTTGTCATGGCCTGCAGCGAAGGCACCCACGTCGGGTCCATATTCATCTTTGCGGGCAGAGCGGCGAGGATGGCGTCAAGCGATGAAGCCATATCACCGACGACAGGCGCTGCAATAGGCACATTGCAGTCGATTTCCTCGGGATCGATGTCAAGCTGAATGAATTTGCCTGCCGGATTCCATTTGCCGTGGCCGCGCGACAGCAGCCAGTTGAGGCGTGCGCCGACGAGCATCACGACGTCTGAGTCCTCCATGATGGTCGAGCGGCATGACAGGGCGCTCAGCGGACCGTTGTCAGGCAGAACGCCTTTGGCCATTGACATCGGGAAATAAGGTATACCTGTCTTTTCGACGAGGGCTTTGAGTTTGTCCTCTACGCGGGCGTAAGCCGCGCCCTTACCGATGACTATTGCCGGTTTTTTGGCCGATGCAAGCAGCTCGACAGCTCGGCGGACAGATTCGTCGGAAGGTATCATTACCGGCTCGAGGTCAACGGGCTGATAGAACAGTTTCTCGGCCTCGTCGCGGTCCATAATCTGGCCGAGACAGGGTGTGGTGACGTCAAGATAGACACCGCCGGGACGACCGGAGATGGCTGCGCGGTAAGCGCGGACGACGCCGGTGACGATGTCTTCGGCGCGATTGACACGATAAGCCGCCTTGACGAGAGGCTTGGCGATGTTGAGCTGGTCAAGGCCCTCGTAAGTGCCTTGCATCAGGTCGATAGGCTCGCGGACTGACGAGCCAGAAATCTGAATCATCGGGTAACAGTTGACCGTTGCATTTGTCGTTGCGGTCAGACCGTTGAGAAATCCCAGAGACGAGACGGTCAGCAGTACGCCCGGAGTCTTGGTCAGATAACCGTGGGTGGCTGCGGCCATGCCGGCCTGCTGCTCGTGACGGAAGCCCACGAAACGTATGCCCTGCTCCTGACACAGATAAGACAAGTCGGTCACGGGGATACCGACAAGACCATACATCTTGTCGATGCCGAGCATGCGCAGTGCGCGTGCGAGTATATACATGCCTGTCACCTGATTTGGATATGACGGTGCGGGCTGTGGTGTTGCAGATGTAGTTGCCATAAGGTGAATATTATTAAATCTTATAAACTTGGCGGATGCCTTTTATCGAAATTTTAACCCGCCGGAGGCGTGCTGCGGCGCTGAGTGGTGCCGAAGCAGTCTCACCGGCGGGTTTTGATTTTATCGTGCGGTCAGTTATTATTTGGCTGCGGGTTTAGGCATGGGAGCGGTTGTGCCGTTGGCCTTGAACTGCTCCTGCTGGGCGGCGGTATAGCCGAGAGCTGTGAGGACTTCCTCGGTATTGCCGCCGAGAGTCGGGCACGGTCCGTAGACAGGCTGATAGTTAGAGATGGTGAAAGGCACGCCGACGGTGACGAATGTGCCGATATTACCTCCCTGATCAATCTTGACGAGAGTATTGCCGTCATAGAGGCTCTCGTCGGTCATGATTTCCTTGGTCGACAGCACGGGAGCGACAGGCACACCGGCTACCGAAAGTTCGCTCGTGACCTCAAATTTGGTCTTGTTGATACAGAACTGCTGGATGCGCTCGATGATTTCCTGTTTGTGGCGGTCACGTGCGTCGGCGGTGTTGAAGTCGGGATTTGTGAGCCAGTCCTCAAAGCCGAGAGCGGCACATGCTTTCTCGAAGTCTTTGGCGCCACGCTGCAGAATTACATATACATAAGCATTGGGGTCTGTCTCCCAGCCTTTACATTTGTATGTCCAACCGAGCACGCCCGAGCCCTCGGTGTTGCCCGAACGCGGAACGAAGTCGGGGAATTTCTCGTTAGGATACTGCGGGAACTGTGTCAGATAACCGATGCGGTCAAGTGTGAGTTGATCACGGGTCTTGATACGGCAGAGGTTAAGACATGCGTTGTGCATCGACTGATATACGAATGAGCCTTCGCCTGTTTTCTCGCGCTGCATAAGGGCGGCAAGCAGACCGATTGTGAGGTGCATGCCTGTGTTGGAGTCACCAAGAGCCGCGCCTGACTGTGTCGGGATGTTGTAGGGGCCTTCGTACCAGCCTGTCGTGGAGGCGGCGGCTGCCGTCACCTGTGCTACCGGCTCGTAAGCCTTCAGATTGGCATATTTTGACGAAACGGGGAAACCTTTGATTGTGCCGTAGATACATCTCGGGTTGAGTTTGTGGACTTCTTCCCAACTGAAACCGAGTTTGTCCATAGCTCCCGGGTGAAGATTCTCGACGAAAATATCGCAGCCCTGAATAAGTTTTGTCAGAATGGCCTTGCCGTCGGGAGTCGCAGCGTCAAGAGCAAGAGACTTTTTGTCTGAGTTAAGCTGGAGGAAATAATAGCTCGGCTCGTTAGGGTCAAACTGAAGTTCCTTACGTGTGGCATCGCCGACACCGGGACGTTCGATTTTGATTACCTCGGCGCCAAGCCATGCGAGAAGTTGAGTACAAGAAGGGCCTGATTGAACCTGAGTGAAGTCAACCACTTTGATACCCTGAAGAGGAGCTGTATTCATAATGTTTTAGTTTAGATGTTTTTATTTAATTCCGTTGCTTTTAAATTCAAAACAAATAAAGTCGCAATTTGTTAATGGCGTCCTCATTTTTTACATTTCACAAAAAAATCGACGGGGAGTGTAACGTTTAGAGTATATTTGTGTCTTAGAGACAAAAGGTCACACCAATCAGATATGCGACGTCGCGATTTTGAGTTATTTGCAGCTGAAATAAGGCCAAGACTGTCAGCGAGGGCAGCGTCGGTCACAGGCGACCGGTCTGAGGGCGAGGATATCGCCCAAGACTGCCTGCTCAAGCTGTGGACTCTGCGCGACACGCTCGATGATTACACTAATCCGGAGGCTCTGGCGATGACCATAGCCTACCGCATGGCGCTCAACTCCGTGCGCGGCCGACGCACTGACACGGGGCTTGACGACGCGGCACTCGCCGACGCCGGCAGCTCGCCCGAGGACGAATATATAGACTGCGAACGAGCCAACAGCGTGAATGCCATCCTCGCCTCGCTGCCCGACGCCTCGAGAGCCATCATCGAGATGCGACACATCGACGGGATGAGCTGCGGCGAGATAGCGGCGCTTATCGGCTCGACAGACGGAGCGGTGCGCACGGCTCTGTCACGTGCGAGGCAACGTGTGGCCCGAATGTTTTTAGAAAAAGATATAAATTAAGCGGATATGAAACTGTTATTTATACATAAATCAAAGTCACGGCTCTCTGACGGCGAGGCGCGCAGGCTTACCTCCGCCTTCCTTGACGGCAGCACGAGCTTGGACGACGAGCGCCGGCTCTATGACTACTACCGCTCGGGGCGCGCGGCTGACGACCTCAAGGCTTATGCGCCGATGTTCGGCTGGTATGAGTCGCTCGGTCGCGACAACTCTGTCAAGAGCAACAGCCGGGGCGTGACACACCGGGCCGCAGCCTTTATTACAGCGGCCATTGTCACGGCAGCTGCCGTAGTCATAGGTCTGACCCATGACACGACGGCATCGTCCGAGGAAATCTATGCCGGCTCATACATACGCCGCGACGGACACACAATCACCGACATTGATCTCATTCTGCCGGAGCTCCGCCGCACGGAATATATCGTTGACAGCACTCTTTTGGCTCAGACGGTCATCCCTGACTGCAGCCAGATTGAGCGACGAATTCTCGAAAATGCTATCAGCGGTATTGACGACCCCGAAATTGTCGAACTCATTAAACAAGATTTTTAGTAACTTTGCCACAACCAATTTAATAACGGTCCACGCTATGCATAACAAACATCTCAGAATAATCATCGCCGTTTGCCTTGCAACATTTTGTGTGATTACAGGCTCGGCTCAGGCCGCCATACAGAAAATCGTCGACCAGCTCGAAAAAGAAAAAGACATCAGTGTCACATACTCAGAGCGCCGCAATCCGTCGACTAAAAAAATCGTGTCTCAGAGCACATATCTTTCGGGCAGAAACCGCGCCGATGCCGATAAACTATGGAAGGCTTTTGAAGAAGAACGTAAAAACTCGGTCTCTGTCACAAAAGAGCGTAACTCGTCGTTTATCATCAAATTTGAAGACAAAGAGTACACAGCGTCATACATTTTGTCCATAACACAGAACAACTCATGGACATTGGTCATCAGCCGCAAGCAAACCGGCTCAAAAAACAGCAGCAGCCTCGACCCTGAGATGTTTGACAGCAATATTACGGAGGCTGAACAATTGGCCGCCGGCATCATAGAGTCAATCGACAAAGCTATAGAAAACAATAATCTGACCGAACTTAACACATTCACGGCCGATAATTGCAATTACACATATACATATAACTACAGGAGCTCCGACAAAAGCGAACGCGCAGCAAAGTTGCGTGAGCAGGCGGCAAAAAAGCGTGAGCAAGCCGCCAGAAAACGCGAACAAAATGCAAGGAATCGCGAACAGGCTGCCGAAGCACGCAGACAGGCAGCCGAAGCGCGACGTCAGGCTGCAGAGGCTCGCAGACAAGCCGCAGAGGCACGACGTCAGGCAGCCCGCAACCGCTCGGAGAGCACATCTAAATCAAACACATACACCGTCAGGACCACGACTGAAAACGGCAAGACCACGACCATCTGCTACGACGAGTACGGCAATAAAGTCTATTATAGCCTTTGAAAAAACGATAATTCCCGACTCGGACGTTTAAACTGACAAATAACAATATACCGACCGCATCCCAAAAGTTTTGTGTCTAACTTTTGGGGTGCGGTTTATATTATTATACCTACGATGTTACGGGGCAATTGCAAAACCCATTTGAATTGTTAAACAAAAATATGTAGGGACATGCCCAAGCGACCTGACGGGAGCGACGGCATGTATAATTCGCGAATCATGGCGGCCACATTATACTTGCCGATGGCAAGTCACTACATTATCTTTAACAACTGCTTTTTTTACATTAATTCGAAGTTACATTTTCTAAAGTTACGTACCCCGCGCGGTGCAGAGCGGGTTTTATGTTTTTAGGCAGGGTTAGATACACATTTGGCAAATATTTATTAACTTTAGGGCCAAATCCTTAACATCATCTAATCCATTTTATTAATTATGCTTTTCTCATCACGCCTGAGCGGCATGGGGCTGAAAGTCCTCTTTATGCTGCTTACATTGCTGCCTGCCGCACGACTCAAAGCTGCAGATGCTGACCCGTTTGTGGTCGGCTCGATAGTCGAGCGCGCACAGCTCAACAAAACTTATGATGCGTCAAACAACTGGTACACATATCAGTGGTACACGCGCGACGCAGCAATCTCAATGTCCGACTACGACGCCACCACGGCGCGCCGTCTCGTCTTGGAGTTCAACTATTATGTCGAAGACCTTGACGCGACCGACGAGATACCGGAAATATTCACCGGCGGCAACGGCCGATTCAACGACTTCATCGAATTAGGCTTCGGCAACAATAATCAGCCCGGCTTCACATGGCATCTTGACCGCTCGTCCATCCGTCAGGGCTGGAACAAGCTGCAGTTCCCCTTCACGGCCATTTCTGACGCTGACATGAACTCCAAGTTCTCGTCTGACAAGAAGTTCGTGTGGTTTCGTCTCTGTTTTGCTCACCTCAAAACTGAGCACGCCTACCTGATGCGCATGAGCGACGTGCGCGTCATCGACCCCGAGCGCGAAGTGCCGGTGCTGCGCACAGAGTATGACGAGCCCATCATGAACACTGACACCGACCCCGCCAAACAGTGGACCGGCACGGTCAATGTCAGCAAAAGCCTCGCCTTCTGGTCAGCTGTTGACTATAAGACCAAGGACGGTCTTGACCTGAGCAACATGGACCTGTCGAAAGTCTTCATGGAGTTTGATCTCGAGATTACCGAAAATCAGGAGGGTGCTTTCGAGGAACTTAAGCTCGCCGACCCGCGCATCTTCCAAGTGCATTTTGCGTCTGTCCGCAACACTGACAATCAGGAAATCGGTTACAAATCATGTGGCGCGGACGCTCCGCAGTTGGGCGCACACCATTACTCGTTCAACATCGGAGCTCTCGCCGGCAACGCCAAGCATGATCTCACGCACATGCGTTTTTACGGTCTGACACTCACTCCGCAGCAGGGTTTGACGACTGACAAGACATGTAAGGTCGTGCTCACCAACCCGCGCATCACACTGCGTAAAGACGTCACCGTCAGCGAGCTCTGCATGCCCTCGTCGGCCTACGGCACGGGCGGCACATACAGCGAGACATGGGTAGACGCCCGCGACAAAGGCGACGGCACATCCAAGAATCCCAACCTCTGGTCGGCGTTCCGCAAGGGCTCGGGCGGATGGAACGGTTTCGACCTCACGGGCTTCGACCTTGAGAACGGTTACTATCAGTTTGATTTTGAGGTCATAGAGCAGACACCCGGCTCTGTGGTCTATCTCAACGACATGAATTATCAGAAGAACGGCGGAGGCACTTTCGCCATCGGCAGCGGCTACAATCCTGATGACCGCACGATGAAGCAGCAGTATAACTATAAATTATCCGACCTCGGCATAACATTCCAAGCTGGCAAGAATACCGTAAAACTGCCTCTGTCGGCCGCCATCGGCAAAATCGACTTCTCTGACATCGGCTATCTCCACTTCCAGATTTTCGGCAGCAAGTCGACGCCTGAAGAATATGAGGCCTTAGGTTGCGTGCCCTACTTCTCGGTGCGCATCAGCGACGTGAAGTTTGTCAACGGCTCGGGCGAAGTGGCCGAGCGCATCACCGTGCCCACCATCTTCGGCAGCAACATGATTTTCCAGCAGAAGAAGCCCATAAATATCTGGGGTTACGGCACCGAGGGCTCTAACGTGACCGTCTCGCTCAAACGCGGAGAGAACATCATCGCCTCGGCTCAGGCTACAATCACCGAGGGCCGTTGGGATGTCAGCCTACCCGCTCAGGACGCCTCGTTTGACCCGATGCAGGTCGTAATCACCAACGGCACTCAGACCATCGAACTCGTCAATATACTCGTCGGCGAGGTATGGGTGGCCGGCGGCCAGAGCAACATGGCGCTCAACGTAGGCGGTCTTCAGAAATATCTCTTGGACGAACTGCAAGCCGAGCCTGTCAATCAGAATATCCGCATCTTCCTCGAGCCCACCAAGCCCATGGGCGCAATCTCGCCCTATGTGCCCGAGAAAGACATCAACGGCGCTTACTGGATCAAACCTGACAACTTCGAGCAGGTCAAGGGTTGCTCGGCCGTGGCCTACTACATGGCCCGTGACCTCCAGCCCAAACTCAATGTGCCGGTCGGCATACTCTACACCCCCGTCGGCGGCTCTATCATCGAGGCATGGATTCCGCGTGAGGAAATCGAAAGCGACGAGTTTGCCGAGACACGCAATCTGCTCAAACGCGAGGGCGCCTACTACGACGAGACTTTCTGGGTCGACGGCGACCGCACGATAACCGGATTCTACAACTCAAAGATTGGCCCGCTCGCAGGCTTCAACGTGGCGGGCACCATCTGGTATCAGGGTGAGAGCAACTCTGACCGCGCGTCTCTCTACTCGGCCGAGCTCGTGGCCATGAAGAAAGGCTGGAGCCGCACCTTCGGCTTCAACGAGTCGACCGACCCGATGCCCTTCGTCTACTGTCAGGTGGCTCCGTGGGTGACCGACACTGACCTGATGCTCATCGCCGAGGCCATGACCGACGCCTACACCAAGATGGCTGACCGCCGCGTGGCCATGTTCCCCATCTATGACACCGATCTGACTCAGGAAGGCAATGTCACCATCCACCCGACCAACAAGAAACCTGTCGGCAAGCGCTTCGCCACGGCTGTCTACAACATGGTCTATGACCCGGCCAAGCCGGTCTACAGTGCTCCGGTCGTCGACGAGATAACATTCGGCGAGGGAGTGGCCAAGGTCACCTTCAAGAACGCCGGCGAAGGCCTGCGCACTATCGACGGCGGCTCGGACGTCATCGGTTTCACCGTGGCCGGTACCAACGGCCAGCACGTCAACACTGACGCTCACATTACTGACAAGAACACTGTCGAGGTCAGCCTCGCCGGTGTCAAGGATGCCAAGTACATCAGCTACGCATGGCGCAACTTTAACATCAATTCTAACCTCTGCAACTCTGCCGCTATGCCGGCCGCTCCGTTCCGCAACAACGCCACAGACCGTCAGACACAGATGCGCAACATGGACTGGTTAGAGATGGACGCCCCGAACGTCCGCGGCTATGTATGGGGTCAGGACCTGCCGACATTGGCGGCTGGCTGGATCGGCGGCGACAACGCCACATGGACTTCTGACGACGCCGAAATCACATTCGACACTGCCGACCGTCACTACGGCCTCGCCTCGATGAACGTCAAGTATAGCGGCACTAAGGCCACCGTCTCGGCCGGTGTAGACTCTTACACCATGCCGGCCGACGCTCCCGCAAACGCCTCTTACAACAAGACGCTCGCCGTCAACCTCAGCGGCTTCACCGGCATGCGCGTCATGGTCAAGAACACTGACGCCCGCGACAAATCTCTGACGTTCACCGTCACAGCAGAGAATAACAAGGTCTACACACTGACAGCTCCGGTCAAGGCTTCGACCAATGAATTCAAGGCGGTCTACTTCGACTTCAGCAAACTTCAGGAAGAAGTCGGTGCCCGCGCAGCTTACGTGCCCACCCTCGGCCGCATCCGCTCCCTTGACTTCACAGTCACCGACACAGAGGCCGGCTCGCTCAAGCTCGACCACGCCACGATGCTGACACTGCCTGACGACATGATTCCGACCGGCATCGCCGACATCGCCGTCGACCCCGAGGGCGCCGACGAGACATGGTACACCACGCAGGGCATCCGAGTCAGCGGCCGCCCCACCGCTCCCGGACTCTATGTCAGCAACCGCAGTAACAAACTCGTAATCAGATAAACAACTTGACTCGTCCGCGAGTCATAACCTGACCGCAAGACTCCCCTATCGCCGCGCTTTGCCACCCCTCGGCAAAGCGCGGCTTTTATATTAAGACAGTGTGCATTATTTGTATTTGCATAAAATAAATTTGGGGATTTCAGAGAATATTTTTACTTTTGTAAATATCATACAAATGAACATTAAAGGCTATTTTAAGATTTATCTATCATAATAATGATACTTAATAATAATGGCATAGCGACCCCCGATGTTATCAGGAATCTCGGCACACGATTTCGCGACTACCGCATGCGCCTGCGTCTCACCCGCAAGGATGTGTCCGAACTGGCCGGCATAGGCATGACGACGCTTTACAAATTCGAATCGGGCAACATGTCCGACATATCGTTCGGCACGCTGATGAGATTGCTGAGAGCCATCGGCATGTTTGAGAATTGGGAGGCCCTGCTCCCCGAGCTCCCCGACTCACCATATCTCTATGATGATAATTACAAGAAAATCCAACGAATCAGGCACAAGAAGTCATGAAATATCTTAAAGTTAATCTTTGGGGCAAAGAAATAGGCCGTCTCGTCGAGGACGAGGCGACGAGACGCATATATTTTATGTATAACCCTGAGAACACAGACCAAATCCCCGATATCGCGCCCTTGCTTTCGCCGGCCCGGAGCCGACGAAACCATCTGCCTGTTTACGGCGATGACAGACCGGAATATCAGAGACTTCCGCCCTTCATAGCCGATTCGCTCCCGGACTCATGGGGCAACACTCTTTTTGAGAAATGGGTCGCAGACAACAGAGTGCCACGAAACAAGGTAACCCCGCTGTACAAGCTGATGTTTATCGGCACACGAGGCATGGGAGCTTTAGAATATGAGCCCGCAGCCGCCGAACTTACTCACTCACAGTCTGTCGACGTCAAATCACTGTATGATATGTCTCTCAAAGTCCTTGCCGACAGGAACGAAGTTAATCTCAATAGCTCTGAGGAGTTGACACTACAGTCGCTGCTGGCTGTCGGCACCTCGGCAGGTGGCCTCTACATCAGCAACCGAAGCAACAAGCTCGTAGTCAGATAAGCACCGCAGACCCCGAGTCGGCTTGACCCCAAGGCCATGCCGACCGCAAGTCATAGCCCCCTACCGCCGCGCTTTGCCATCATCCGCAAAGCGCGGCTTATTTGTTTAGAGGGGTGTTTTTTGGGGTCAGCTGCAAAAACCGGTTGATATGTTAAAAAGAACATATATAATTATGTAGATAGTATGTTTGTGGAGCAATTCGAATTGCAACTTTAAATATGCCGCAA
>DXYS01000043.1 GCA_019415705.1 Bacteroidales bacterium
GAACTATTATATAATTTAGGGTGTTTTATTTTTGATGTCTGTGGGTGGGTCTTTTGGCTCGACACCGGACAGGCACGCGGAGTTTAACCATCAATTGTCCAAAAATATATTTTCTCTCCAAGATTATGAATAAGAATCCAAAAAGCATCAAGGGCACGAAGACCGAGAAGTGTATAGTCGATGCCTATATAAGTGAGTCTGAGGCTTATACCCGCTACACCTATTATGCACAGCAGGCGACGAAGGAGAATTATTTTCCTATCGCCAAGGTTTTTGAGGAGACTGCCGATAACGAGATGCACCACAGCAAGGTGTTCTTCAAAATGCTCGAAGGCGGCTCTGTCGATGTCAAACTCAATGTGTCGGCAGGCACTATCGGTGACACGGCTTCGAATCTTGCACAGGCTGCCCGTGGCGAGCATGTTGAGGGCGTGGAGCAGTATGCCGAGGCTGCTAAAATAGCTGACGAAGAAGGCTTCACCGATATCGCGGATCATTTCCGCGCAATCGGTAAGGTCGAGGAGCGCCACGAGCGCCGCTATGACCGCTATCTGAAGGAGGTCAAGGACGGTACGGTCTGGAAACGCGAGAAACCTATCCGCTGGATGTGCCTCGTCTGCGGTTATATTTATGAAGGCACCGAGCCGCCAGAGAAATGCCCGGGTTGCGATCATCCGCGCGAGCATTATGTGGCTCTCGATTAAGCATACACATAGCTGACATATAAACACATGTATGGCCGTGGCGTCCCAAAGAGGGGATTTGCCACGGCCATCGTTTTACAGAGGAATGAGCCGAGCTCGGCCGGTCACATTTTAGCGGGCGACTTTGACGACGCGGGGGGCGAGGCCGGGGGCGCTGACGCTGACGAGGAGGATGCCGCCGCGCTCGAATGAGCCGAGGCTGAGGCGACCGCCTTCGAAGGCGCGGATGCCGAGCAGACGGCCGTCGGTCGAGTAGATTTCGGCCGTGGCGTCGATGTCAGCGATTAGAGCGTCAGTGGCGCGGTCATAGACGATGTCGGCCGAGATGATGCCGGCGTCGGCGATGCCTGACTGCGAGAAGTCGGCTGAGAGGGTTTCGCCCATGAGCGATGCGAGGTAGACCTCGAGGGCGGTGTAGCCTTCGCGGTTGAGGCGGTTGTTGTCGGCGGTGGCGGGGTCGAGGCCGTTGGCGGTCTCCCATGCGTCGGGCATGCCGTCGCCGTCGGTGTCGGTCGGGCGCTCGTAGTCAGCGGGCCAAGTGAAGAAACCTTCGGCGTCGGCCTCGGTGTCGATGATGCCTGATTTGGAGCCTTTGGTCTTGCCGCCATAGTTTGACACGCCGTCGCGGGCTTCGGCGGCGACACGGGTCTCGACGCGGTCGCGGCGCACGCAGCCTGCTTTGGCGACGACAGTGGCGTAGGCCTCGTCAGCGGTCTCGGTGATGTCGAGCATGTAGTCGGCGGGGACGTAGCGGCCGTAGACGCCGGCGGGGGTGTGGCGCCACCACGGTGTGGCGGTGACGATGCGTTCGTCGGCCTTTATCCGGTCGAGGGTGTAACCTTCGGCGGTCACACCCTTCCAGTTGTCGGCGGTGACAGTGGCATTGTTGCGCACGGCGTTGCCGTTGATGTACCATTTTGCGGGTGCCCACGATTTGGCGCCGTCACGGGCGTAGCTCGAGTTGACGAAGATGCCCGAGCTGAGCGAGTTGGAGGCGGCTCCGGCGCGATAGTAGTTGTTGATGAAGTTGCACTCGTGGGCCGAGTTGAGACCGTTATATGAGTTGATGTCGGCCGTGTTCTCGCCGCCGTAGCAGCCGCCTGTGCCGCCGTAGTTGTAGTTGACATTGTTGACATACTCCATGAAGACGACGTAGTCATCGCCGCGGGCGCCGTTGAAGCGGCAGGAGCGCGAGACGTTGTTGGCGAGCAGGTTGTGGTGGTAAGTGGCCGGAGAGCCGCCCCACTGGCAGCCATAGCCGCGTGCGCCCTTTGAGTGGCCGGCGTTGTAGAGGCCCTCGTGGACGATGCAGTACTGGACGGTGAGGAAGTGAGAGTCGGCCGTGTTCATGTTCTCCTCGACCGACCAGCCGAACGAGCAGTGGTCGAAGATGAAGTTAGAGCAGTTCTCGACGCCGCAGGCGTTCTCGGCCTGAATCTGACCGGCGGTATTCTTCTGACCGATGCGGAAGCGCATGTTGCGCACGATGAAGTTCTGCGAGCCGCCGAGGTTTACCTTGTTGCGTGTGATGACCACACCGTCGCCGGGAGCTGTCTGACCTGCGAGGGTCCAGTCGGCGCGGCTGACGCGAAGCTCTGAGTTGAGGGCGATGTCGCCGCTGACTGCGAAGACGATGGTCAGGGGGCTGCCTTTGTGCTGATTGAAGGCCCAGCGGAGCGTGCCCTCAGAGCCGTCGTCGGCCAAAGATGTGACTGTCACGACCTTGCCGCCGCGTCCGCCTGTGGCGTACTTGCCGAAGCCTTCAGCGGTCGGGAAGGCCTTGATGCGTGCCACTGGCTCTGCGGCCACGGGCTGAGAGACAGCGCCGTAGCGCGAGACGGCAGCCACGGTGTATGCGCCATCAGCATCTTTGGTCCACTCGGGGTCAGTGACGAAGCCTACGGCCGCGCCGTCTTTATAAACGAGCCATCCAGCGGCTGACGCGTCGGCTGCCCACTCCACTCGGCTGCCGTCGACGATGAAGTCGGCCGGGGCGGCGGGAGCGGCTGTGATGCGCTTGTAATCGAATGGTACGTCAGAGAGCTTGCCGAAGACAAAGTCGGGCGATGTGAAATAGGCCTCGACCTCGGCGTCGGTGGCCTGTGACGAGAATGAGGTGCGCGAGCCGGTGGCGAGCGGCGAGCCGTCAGCGTTTAGACTGCGGTATTCAAAGAATGATGCCGATGATTCGCGACCGTCCCATGCTGTCCAGCCGGCAGGGGAGATGTGGCTGCCCATGCGGCAGTTGAGATACATGGCGCCTGAATTCTCGCCCCACGGGCGTCCGAGTGAGTAGGCCCCGGCCTTGACGCCGTCGTCGGCTGTCAGACGGCAGTTGTTGAAGAAGAATCCGGCGTGGAACGACTGAGCCGAAAGTTCGGGATACATGACGCGTGTCATCGACAGCGATGCCTCGGCGGGAGCGGTGATGTAGCCTCCGCCGACGACAGAACGTATCTCACAGTCGTCAAACCACTCGAGACCGCCGTCGTAGATAAAGTCTGTTGCACCCGAGATAAGACAGTTGCGGAAGTAGCCGCGGGCGCCGACATTGGCCTTGTAGGTGTCCTGATAACCGGTGATGATGCAGTTTTCAAAGACGTGGGCGTCGCCGCGTGTGTAGAGCGCCTCGGCCTGACCGACGTTGCCCGAGGTGTTGCGTATCGTGAGGTTTGCGGCATAGAAACGCTCGCAGAAGACGTTAAGGGCGGCACAGTCGTTGTAGGTGGCCGTGCTCTGTCCGCCGCGGCTGACGGACGAGGTCAGGATGGTCGTGGCGGGGTCGTCGCCGATGAGGCTGATGAAGGCCGGAGCATTGTCGCGGCGGCCGGCGTAGACGTTCTCCTCATAGATGCCCGGGGCGATGTGGATGATGCCTCGGCAGCCGGCGGGGACGGCGTCGATGGCAGCCTGTATGGTGGTGAAGTCAGCCGAGCCGTCAGGGTTGACGCGGTAGAGCACGACATCGGCATCGGCGTCGGGGGTGTTGCCCGGGTTGTCGGGCAGCAGTCCGCCGAGGTCAGAGAGCTTGCCGACATTGCCGACGGGATTTGCGCGGGCGAAGTCGGCGTCAGCCTGTGTGATGTGCGAGCCGTAGATGCGGATTTTGTGGACGCGCGGAGCCTGACGCTGAGCCATCGGGTCGACGTCCTGCGATGACGGGAAGCCGACCTGCACCGGATTGCTCTGGCTGTCGCCGTCCCATACGCGCCAGCGCAGCGACACGTCGTGAGCGTCAATGACGTTGTCCATGAAGTAGCCTTGGTCAGAGAAGACCGTCCAGCCCTGCTTCTGGCGCTCGGAGCCCATCCAGACGAGGGGTTTCCACTCGCCGTCGCCAATCTTGATGTCGCATTTGATGCCGCGGCCCCACGAGGTCGACGACCATGACCACTGGAGGCGGTCGACATAGGGGATATGGTCAATCTCGACCCAGCCGTGCATCGACTGGCGCACGCCGTCAATCTCGGCAGCGGCGTCGCGGCACATCTGCACGAAGCCGGCCTCGCCATGAGTCGGGCGGCCCGAGCCGTCGCGCTCGATGTTGTCTTCGAGGTAGACGGTGTGGCCCGGGACGGTCCAATTGTTGCGTGTGGCGTCGGAGTTGCCGGCGGGATTCTCGCCGATGTAATACTGACGGGCGAAGGCCGCCGTCGTGCCGCCGAAGCCGTTATAGGTTGATTTGTTGGCGAAGGTGCAGTGATGGAAGAGCACGGGGTATTTGACCGTGGCGTCGGCGCCGGCAACTGCGGGCACGTCGAGGATGGCGTTGACATAGCCGCCGTCGGTGTAGGCCGGACAGTCGCGCGCTGTCTCGCCGGCCCATGTCGAGGGCCATGCTGTGTCGCTGAAATTGATGTCAATGATACGGGGCGACGAAGTCACTTCGCTCCATTGCTCGACGACTGACTCGGGGTCGTTTGCCGCGTGAGCCGTGAAGGCGGCTGCAAGGGCCGCCATGGCCATAATCAGGCTGTTGATTTTCATGTGGTATTAAGTTCGATGGTTAATTTGCAGAGTGTGAAAAATCGGTTTACACGTGAGTCGCTACGACTCCACGAAACAAAATTATATCAAAACACTCGCGAGGGCGGCGTAAATTTTGACAGAAAGGCCGTCGGCGGCGATTAAAAACACCGATTTTTTGGCGCGGCCAGCCTTAGCGACGGAATTTTACTTGGATATATTATATTTGGCACTGTCGATAATTAATTCGGGTCGAGATTAAGTCTATTCTAAGTATAAATTAGTAGATTTGCGTTTAATCGCGAGCCTCATCTGAAATGACCTGAATCATTATCAAAGTAATCGGCTCCGCCGCTTGATTTTTCCAAGTCTTGCGGCTCGGACCTAAATAAACTTTGGAAACATCTTCATAGTCGCACAGGCGTTCTTTGCAGTAGCAAAGCTCGATAAGGTCTCCCTTCAGATGCTATGATGATGTTTCCGTTTTTTGTATTATCATGAAAGCGACATAAATTCAGGAATTATTCAATAGCTTTGAATCCATCGCTATCGAATATGAGGGCATCGAGTGTTGGAGTGCAAGAGAACTCGCCCCTGTAATGGGCTATGTGCAGTGGCGAAACTTTACTGCTATTGTCGAAAAAGCAAAGGAGTCAGCAGCTAATGCCGGAGAATCATTATCTGACCATTTTGCTGACGTCAGCAAAATGGTCACCCTCGGCTCAGGTGCTGTGCGTGAGATAGATGATATCATGCTGACTCGCTATGCCTGCTATCTTGTGGCGCAAAACGGCGACCCTCGCAAACCAGAGATAGCATTTGCTCAGAATTACTTTGCAGTCCAGACACGCCGGGCTGAAATCGTTCATCAACGTCTCCTTGATTATGAGCGCGTTCAGGCTCGTGCCAAACTCGCTGAAACCGAGCATAATTTATCGGGAGTGCTTTATGAACGAGGAGTAGATTCCAAAGGCTTTGCCATTATCCGCGCCAAAGGCGACCGTGCGTTGTTCGGTCTTGATACAGCTATGATGAAACGCCGTGTCGGAGCACCGGAAAAAAGACCGCTGGCCGATTTTCTCTCCACGATAGCCATAAAGGCCAAAGACCTCGCCGCAGAAATGACTTCGGTTAACGTTCAGCAGAAAGACCTGCACGGTCAGGTCGGCATTGAGCGAGAACATATCGACAACAACAGCGCAGTGCGCAATATGTTACTTAATCGAGGCATCCGCCCCGAAACATTGCCACCCGCAGAGGACGTGAAGAAAGTGGAGCGACGGCTTAAATCAGACGAGAAGAAAATTCTCCCCAAGAAAAAGAAATGAATAAAGTTTGAATTATAGCAAACGAATCACTATCTGCGGCAAAAAGTCATGTTTGTGCGTCTATTTCAGGCGTAGCCGGTCGCGATTGTCACACAATATGATAAATCAGGATAAAATGAGTCAAATGGCGAAAATATTTCAGTAAAAGCGTGCAAAATGATATTAAATTGCAGAAAATTGTCTAAATTTGCGACAAATTATCAATTATCACATTAGTGCTTATGAAAAAACTTTACATCGTTACATTATGTGCAGCCGTGTGTCTGAGTGCTGCCGGAGCCGGCAACCGTTTCGTATCAAAACGCGACGCCGTCAAGTCTAAAATCGAAATGCGCAAAGCCGAGCGCAAGGCTGCCAAAGCTGCAGCCACTGCAATCATGCGCCCCGCCAGTTACACTGAGTTTATGCATAACGGTGAGGACTGGGAGGAGATGGCCACCATCAACTGTAAGTATGACAGCCGCGGAAATCTCATCGAGGAGTCATATACCTTCGACGATATTGCTACCGTCACGGTCATGACTTATGACGACAATAATATGCTGACATCCAAGATTACATACGAAGATGATGAGCCGATGGACAAGATGACGTATAAGTATGACCCCATTATCAAAGACTTTTATGTTGAGCGTATGGGTTATGATTATGACGGCGAGGATTGGGCTGAAAATTTCTACTGTGTCAAAAACGAAATCACCCGTGACGCCGACGGCAACATCACCGAGATGATGCGCAGCATGCCTATGGACGGCGAGTTCATTCCGGCCTACAAGAGTGTGTGGAAATATGACCCGACCACAAAACAGGCCACAGAGTTTGCCTACTATGCCTACAATACCGAGGGCGCCGAGCCGACATGGGAGCTTTACGAGGGCTTGCTTTACAAGGACATCGAGTGGCAGAAGACCGACGGCCAGCTCGTAAGTGAAAACATGGCCGAACTTGTCGAGGGAGATAACCTGTTGAAAAAATGCGCCGTATATTTTGATGACGAGCTTGACGGATATATCACTGTCGACTATATCAATGAGAACACGGGTGACTACTTTTTAAGAAATACGCTTAATGACGAGACGGTAGGCTCGTCGCGTCAGGTCGAGACAATCGACGCCAACGGCAGCAAACGCACGATTGATTCAGAATACTTTGATGACCAGTATAATTTCTATGCCGACCCTGTCTATCAGGGCAAGGTTGAGACGATTAAAGACGAGCACGGCAATGTCGTCCTTGAGGCTATGTATGAGGCTGTCGACGGTGGCGAGTTCGAGCTTATGGATGCAGTAAAGTATGATATCACTTATGACGCTGACGGTAACATTACCGAGCATGTCGAGTCTTATTATGACGCTGACGCTGATGATTATATGCCTTCTTCAAAAATCGTCTACGGTGATTACGACGATGTGTCAGCCGGCATCGGCAGTATCATCACCGACGACAACGCTACCGCCGAGTATTACAACCTGCAGGGCATCAAGGTTGCCAATCCCGAGAGCGGTCTCTACATCCGCCGTCAGGGCAAGACCACAACCAAGGTCATCGTGAAATAATAGAGCCTAATCAGCTAAAAATAGCAGAGCCGGCCCCGCAGCAGGGCCGGCTCTGTCTGTTTATGAGGGAGTTAACGCTTATTTGGCCGGGGAGAGCATGAAGCTGTAGGCGTAGTGCGGAGCCTGCAGGCGATACTGTTTGTGAGGGTTGGCACCCCAGCTGTCGTCGCCGCCGAGACCGCGCTGCCCGAGGTCGACGTTGAGGTAGACGAGGTCGCGGTCAGGGGTGACGTCATTGTCATGGGCCTGATGCTTGATGTAGCCCGGGTCGAGGGCATGGACACTGACATCCAACGCATTGACCTCGAGTGGCTGCAGTCCGGTGACTTTCAGGCCGAAGCCCGACGGGTCGGTGAGCGAGGCCCAGCGCACGTCGCAGTGGTTGCCGGTCTCCTGCGGACGGGTGTAGTGATGACGCATGTCAGCCACGCGGCCGCCATATAGGCCGAGGAGGGCCGAGTGCTTGCGGTCGCAGTAATTCTCCCACGGGCCGCGGCCATACCAGTTGAAGTCGCCGTATGACTTGTTGAGAGTAAGGAGCATACCGAAGCGTGGCAGCTCAGGGGTCTCGGCTCCGTCACGGTCAGCCGTAAACTCGGCGTCGACGCGTAACTGACCGTCAGGCAGCATGGTGTAGGTCAGCGTGTAGTCTCCGACAACCTCGGGCAGACGGTAGATGGCGCGTATCGTGGGGTTGCCGGCAGCGTCTGCCGAGCGCTCGATGGAGCGCAGACGGCGGTTTTCGGACGCAGAGCGCCATGCGTTGGCACGGATGTGGAAGCGGGCGCCCATGTCATTGTCGACCGGTGCGCGCCAGAACGACGGTACCATCGGGCCCTGCAGCAGATTGCGTCCGCCGGCGGCATAGCGCTGCAGCTCGCCGTTGCGGCGGTTGATGACGGCCTCGACATTGCCGGCCTTGATGCGCCACTCGCGGTCGGTCTCGTCGACTGTGGCCGGGGTGCCCTTGACGTCGGCTCCGGCGGCGAGGTCGCGCTCGGCGATGGTAAACTGTTCGCGGGCCACTTCATGGCCGGCCGGCAGCATGGGCCGGTCGCCGCGGGCGTAGGCATAGACCGACAGGTGCCAGTCGGCGCCGTCGCGGCCTGCGTCGGCAGGCAGTTTGACGCAGACTTCGGCGCTGCGGCCCGGTGCGGCGTCGACGGTGAAAGGCTCTCGGTTGACCACACGGCCGTCGCGCAGCACTTCGTAGACGAAGTCATAGTCGCGGGTGTGGCGTGACGAGAAATGATTCTCGACGGTGAAGCGGCCCGAGGCGGGGTCGGCCGAGGCGAAGCGCAGGTCCTGATAGACCTTCTTGACCTCCATGATGCCCGGGTGGACGGTGCGGTCGGGTGCCACGATGCCGTTGTGGCAGCAGTTCTCGTTGTTCCAGCGGTCACGGGCGTTGTAGTCGCCACCATAGGTCCAGTAGCTGTTGCCCCACTCGTCTTTCTGTTCGAAACCTTGGTCGACCCAGTCCCAGATGAAGCCGCCCTGCATGTGGGGCGACGAACGGATGATGTCGAAGTAGTCCTGAAAGTTGCCGTTTGAGTTGCCTTGAGCGTGAGAGTACTCACACATGATGAACGGGCGTCCGGGGTTGACCGATTCGGCGTAGCGGCGCATGCGGTCAGGAGAGGGATACATCGGGCAGACGATGTCAGTGTTGGGGTCTTCGGCGGCCTGCTCAAACTGCACGACGCGCGAGGGGTCGCGGCGCTTAATCCAGTCGTAGGCCTCGTAGAAGTTGGGGCCGTTGCCACACTCGTTGCCCATCGACCAGATGATGACCGACGGATGGTTTTTGTCGCGCTCGACGAGCATGTGCTCGCGGTCCATCAGGGCCTCGCGCCAGCGCGGGTCGTGGGCGGGGTGCATGTTTTTGTTGTATGTACCGCCCTGATGGTCGCAGCCGAGACCGTGGCACTCGACGTTTGCCTCATCGACGAGATAGAGGCCGTAGATGTCGCAGAGCTCATACCAGCGTGGCAGCTGGGGATAGTGTGACATGCGCACGGCGTTGATATTGTGCTGTTTCATCAGCGCGATGTCGCGCAGCATGGTCTCCTCGTCGACCACGTGGCCGCGCTGCGGATGGTGCTCGTGCATATTGACGCCGTGCACCTCGATGGCCTTGCCGTTGACCAATAGCTGCGAGTTTTTGATTTCGACGCGGCGGAAACCGATGTTGGCGGCCGTCGACTCGACGGTGCGGCCGTCTTTGTCGCGCAGCGTCAGCACGAGGCGATATAGCTCGGGCGTGTCGCAGTCCCACGGCGTGATGTCGCCGCGCGTCGTGCGGAAGTTGTTGAGAGGCTGAGCCTTGCGGCTTGCGCTGTAAATCTTTTTGCCGGCCTTGTCATAGAGCGCCACGTCGAGAGTCATTGGCTCCGAAGCCTCGACGTTGACATCTAAGTCGAGGATGCCGCGGCGGTATTTGTCGTCTAAAGATGTGCGGGCGAAGAAGTCGGCGATGCGTCCGCGGCGGTCGAGAGAGTAGAGCGACACGGGGCGGTCGATGCCCGACAGACGCCAGAAGTCTTGGTCTTCTAAATAAGAGCCGTCGGTCCAGCGGTAGACCTCGCAGGCTATGACGTTCTCGCCGGCGTGGACCAGCGGCGTGATGTCAAACTCGGCCGGATTTTTGGTCGACTGCACGTAGCCGGCCTTGCGGCCGTTGACCCACACATACATGCCGGCTGTAGAGCCGTCGAAGTGGAGTATTGTACGGCGGTCAGCCCAACCCTCGGGTAAGGTGAAGGTGCGTCGGTAGCTGCCCACGGGGTTGTCGTTGGCCGGGATTTTGGGCGGATTGGCCGGGAAGGGGTAGGGGATGTTTGTGTAGATGGGTGTGCCGTAGCCCTCCATCTCCCAGTTTGAAGGCACGGGGATTGTGGCCCATGACGAGTCGTCGAAATCGACGGCCTCAAAGCCTGTGGGCTTGTCGGCGGGACGCGGGGCGAACTTGAAGCGCCACGTGCCGTCGAGGCTCATGTAGTAGGGCGACTGACGATAGTCGCCGTCACGGGCTGCGTCGACCGAGGCGAAAGGATGGGCTGTGGCGCGCGGCGCGAGACGGCCTACGGCGAAGACCTCGGGGTTCTCGCGGACCGGGTCGGCGACGTCAGCAGCAGCTGACGTAACAGTCAGCCCCACGGCCAAACCTAAGGCAAAGATTTTTACAAAAGAATTCATGGCTCGGATGTGATGAAGAATGTAGTTATTGGAATTAGATTTTCTGCAAAGATACGTATTAGAATGGCGCAAAGCCAAATCTTCGGGCGTGATATATGTCGTGCGTGCCATAAAAAAGTCAGATTTTATCCCTCGGGGTGAGATTATTTGCGCTAAATTTGCCGTAAATCGCAATTTATAGATTTTTATGAAGATATTTCGCCTCGGTGCGGCCGTCGCGGCGGCCGCCCTCACCATAAGTTTTAACGCCGTGGCAGATACGGTGTTGCCGTCGGTCTCCGATCCCGACTCGCTCTGTTCGCAGCAGATACGCCTTGTCGGCGAGCAGGTGCTGATGTTTCAGCGCGACACGGGCGGCTGGCCAAAAAATGTCGATATGGCCACTCCGCTTGACGACCCGGCGATGAAAGCCGTGCTCGCCGACAAGGGCCGTCGCGACGACTCGACCATCGACAACGGCGCCACGACCTCGCAGATATGGTTTCTGAGCCGCCTATACGGCGCCACGCGCAATCTGCGCTACCGCGAGGCGTCGCGTCGCGGCCTGCGCTATCTGCTTGATGCACAGTATAAGGAGTCGGGCGGCTGGCCGCAGTTCTGGCCGGTACACAAGGGTTATCGCGGCCACATCACCTATAATGACAACGCCATGGCGCATGTGCTCTATGTGCTGCGCGGCATAGCCCGCGGCGACGAGCCTTTCGGCGGCGACACATTCACCGACGAGATGCGCCGTGAGGCCTCAGCCGCTTTTGACCGTGGTATAGACTGCATCCTCGCTACTCAAATCAAGGTCGACGGCCGTCCGACAGTATGGTGCCAGCAGCACGACAGCGTGACGCTCGCGCCGGTCGGAGCGCGTAAGTTCGAGCTGCCGGCATTTGTGTCGGCCGAGAGTGTGCCGCTCGTAAAACTCCTTATGACGATAGAGCAGCCCGACAGCGCGGTCATCGCCGCCGTTGAGGGCGCCATGCGGTGGTTTGAGGCCAATAAGATTACGGGCTATCGCTTTGTGCGCGATAAAAAGCCTCTGTTGGAGCGCAATGCGCGTCTCGTGGCCGACTCTGAGGCCGGGCCGATATGGGCGCGCTATTATGATCTGGAGGAGTGTAAGCCGATGTTCAGCGACCGCGACGGCGTGGCGCGCCGTCGCTTGGAGGACCTTGGCTTGGAGCGCCGCAACGGCTATGCGTGGTACACTGACAATCCCGCCGACCTCTACGCAGCCTATGAGCGCTGGCTCAAGCGATTGGAGAAAAGTAATTAAAGCTCGCCGACGGCGCGGATGGTGCGCACGGGTTTCTGCGGGTCGTTGGTGATGAGCGAGATGCGGGCGTTTAGCAGCGAGCCGGGCAGCGCGTCACGGTCGACGGTCACGGTCAAAGTGGCCTTTTTGCCGCGTTTGACGCTGTCGCGGTCGATGCTGACTGTCACACCCTGGTCGACGGTGTATACGCGTCTTATTTCAAGCTGATTGTCACCGTCATTGCAGATGTCGGTCGAGAGGCTGACCTTGCCGCTGTCGGCTGCGAGGCGACCGAAGTCGAGTGTCTCGCTCTCCGGGCGGCAGACGGGAGCTTTGGCGCGCTCTTTGGCCGTCAGGCGGCTGAAATCCTCATTGACAATGGCTACGAACGGCAGTCGGTCGACACGGTCGCCGACCGAGAGGGCTACGGAGTCTTCGACAAGGCCGTAGGTCTTGCATTTGGCCGAGTTGAAGTAGCAAATCATGGTGAACTGTTCGCCGGGCCCGACGGTTTTGGGCTCGAAGTTGACCGTAATATAGTCGGGGGCCTTGACGAGCGCCGGGCGTATGCTGTCAGAGCTGCGGTTGTAGGCCTCGATGAAGACGTTTTTGAGGTGGGGCTTGGCGACTTGGCCGAACATGATGGCCGAGGTGCGCATCTTCAGGTTGCCGAAGTCGACAGGATAGCGTCCCGAGAGGGTCTCGGAGGTGCCGACGACCACGCCTTCGATGAGCAGGCGCGAGCGCCGGTCGGTTTTGGCGTCGGAGTCGACGTAGATTGACTTGCTGAAACGGCCGGGGCGTCCTGCGGGGTCGTAGGTGACGGTTATCGAGGCTGTGTCGCCGGGAGCAACGGCCTCGCGGGGATAGCGTGGCTGAGTGCAGCCGCATGAGGCGCGGGCGGCGGTGATGGTCAGCGGGCTATCGCCGGTGTTTGTGAACACAAAGCGGCAGGTCACGGGGCCGTCGGCCTCGTCAAAGGCGCCGAAGTTGTGTTTGGTCGTCTGCCATGCGATTTCGGGTTGTGCCTGCATGACGGCAATCGCGCCGGCGAGGGCGCATATGAGGGCTGTGAGTCGTTTCATCTCGTGAGTTGAAGTTATGATGTCTGCAAATTTAATTGAATTTTTCGGGATATAAAAGAAACGGTTATTTGACGCTTTATGTTCCTGCAACAGATAGGTTTATGTGGTCGCTGCGGTAAGTGTTAAAAAGCAAGGATGACAAAAATAGCCTGTCATGCGGCGCTATGAGGCAGTAACTTTGCGACATCGATATCGAAAAACACATTAAACCCCGAAACACTATGAAGAAACCCGAAAAAGAAGTGACGGCCTCAGCTGAGGCTGCCCCTATGGAAGCCGCGGTGGAAATCCCCGCAAATGAGCCCGCTGAAACAGCGGCAGACGAGGCAGCCGCCGAAGAGTCTGCGCCTGAGGCTGCAAATGAGCCTGACGAGAAGGCCGCAGAAGTTACCGCCGCAGCGGCGGCGGTCCCCATCGATGAAGTCGAGCGCCTTGTGGCCGAGGCTGAGCAGCGCGGCTATCTGCGCGGCCGCAACGAGACAATCGAGGCTGAGGTGATGCCCGCGCCCGCACCGTCGGCCGCAGATGACAGCACGGTCGGCGAAAGCTGCCCGTCGTTCCTCGCCCATCTACGCCCCGGCTTCTGGGACTGAAAATCCATGTAAAACACAAATCGTTTAATCCGTTAATCTCTTAATCATGACTACTATCATCAACGGCCTCAACGGAGGCAAACACACAATCGACGGACCCCTCACCGTGGCCGCAACCGACGAGGCCGCTCCCGGCCTGCTGCGCAATGTCATAGACGAGCGCATCGTCAAAATCCGTCCCATGTCGACCCCCATAGACCAGCTCTCGCGCTGTGCCGGCGCTCGACGCTGCGGCTCGATGACCGTCGAGTATTACTCGGTCGACACCAAAAAGACCGAGACAAAGGTCTCCACAGCCGTCGCCTCTGGACGCGGAAACCGCAAGGCCAACAATATCTACACCCACACCGTCAAGACCGACGACGATCTGCTCTTCGAGCCGTCCGAGACAGTGCTGCTCCCCGAGGTGGCCGGAGGAGCCGATGAGTCGACCGGCATCAGCGGCGGTCCGCTTGTGCTCTATGTCATCTCGCGTCTCGACGCGGGCGGTCTGGAGGTCATCTGCATCAACCCTGTCAAAGATTCGTCGGGCAACGACGTTATCCCCGCCATCGCAGCCGGCGCACGCATCATCCGCATGGGCCGCGCGGCTTCCGAACTTGATGTGCAGACGGCTCAGTTTCAGGCGCTTCCGACCAAGTCGTCTAACAATTGTCAAATCTTTAAAATGCAGTGCGAGGAAAGTACGTTCCACAAAATCGCCAACAAGGAGATTGGCTGGAGTTTCTCAGATCAGGAAGAGGCCGCCATCATCGACATGCGTGCCGGCATGGAGAAAAACTACCTTTTCGGAGCCAAGGCCAAGATTTTTGACCCGGTCAAGAACGAGAACATCTATCTGACAGGCGGCATATGGAATCAGGTGCCACGCTCTATCGACGTGACTGTCAGTGCGCTCGACGAGACACATCTGCTTGACATCTGCCGTAAGGCTTTCACCGACAACGCCGGCTCCAAACGTAAGATACTTATCGCCGGCACGGGCCTCATCGACGCCATCTCGCGCATCCAGCTCAGCAAGGTCGTGCAGGCCTCTGAGACGCTTGTCAAGTGGGGCATCGAGTTCAAGGAGATACGTTCTAACTTCGGCACTCTCTATGTCATCCACTCCGAGATTTTCGATCAGTGCGGCCACGCCGACGACGGCCTCGTCATCGATCCCGACTACCTGACCAAGTATGTCCATGTGCCCTTCCACACCGAGCGCCTCGATCTGCGCCGCTCGGGCACACGCAACACCGACGCCGTTGTTATGACTATTTCTGTATTGGTGTATTATTATGTTTTGAATTATCCCCTTAAAATGTCAATCCTCCCTATAAAATGAATAATCCTTGAAAAATGTACCTTGTTGATTATTCATACCCCACTAATTTCTGAGGTCTTATCTGAATCAGAGTGTCAATTATTAGAAAATCCTCACCGTCATTGCGCACATCGCTAAATTTGACTTTAAGAAATCCGCTGTTATCTGAGGGCTGTAAAATATCTTCTTTTGAAATTCGATATGATATACTGTCTTGTGGGTCTAAATGCGGAAGCCATATCGGAGTTGGCTCTATTATGTGTTCCCATTTTCCCCTCTTATTCGTAAAAGCATGGTAACACATCCAATTAGAGGTTTCCCATTCGGCAACATATCCCCATTCATCAGTTCCGTTACCGTCTAAATCTCCCTCTTTAACGAAGTGTATGCCGATTGTCTTATAATTTATAATTAGAGGTCTGACAGTGTTATTTTTAGTATATATTTTCCACTTGTAATGATTGCCTTTATAATCTGCATTTATAGAATCCATTGGCTCACATAAAAGTGTATCAATCTTTTGCCCACTGAAATTGCCGATTAGCGTATCTCTGTATTGTGCCAAATAGTCTGATTCATTTGATTGTTGTATGCTATCACAGCTGAAAGTGCAGAGTGTTATCAAGCTGATTATGAATATTAGTAAGTATTTCATAAATCCAAGAAGTTTAGAAGTAGAGGAGTATGTATGATTGAGGGTTAGACGGTACTTTTTTCAGATTCTCCCTATAAAAGTAGAATCTCTCAGAAAAAGGACATTAGCCGGTGACTTGAACGTATAAGATTTCTCGTATTGTTGAAGCCACATAGAGATTAGCAAACAGAAGAATTATCAATGCTATAAGTCGTTCCCATTTTGAAAATTTCAGTTGGCGCAATATGAAGAACAATCCTACCATTAACCCAATCATAAAGATAACTCCTACTATTGTTGCTTCTGTTTCTGTCATTATCGGTGGCTCACTGCAAGCACAAACATATTCGTGTTCATGTGTTGAGGGGTGCAGTATTCTTCCAACTAAACAGCCAAGAGAGAGATAGCCCATCATAGTAGTTACCATTGAGCCAAATGTTAGCCCGATAGTAATTGCTGATTTAGTTATGATATTTTGAGCGGATTTATTCATTCCAATATTCATCTGCTATTTCTCTAATTGCTTGCTGTGAGAAGTTAGCGAAGATGCGATTACGTTGTGATTGCGAGTAATACGGAAAGTAGAGAATTTCATCATCTTCCTTATTGGTATATTTAACCCATTCAGAATGTGTTTTAGAAATGAAACTTGTATCGTATGCCAACTCATACTTATTCAATACTCGCAAACAGTCATACGAGAGGAGCATATATTGTTTTGTAAGCACTTCACGAATCCATTTCGCAGGATGCAGATGCGCCTTAATTATTTCAAAAGTGCCAACCTCGTCAAAGTAAGGTCTTCCGCACATTCCTATAATCAACGAATTGTAAGGCTCTGTTATTGGAGCAAACGCATAACTTTTTTCTCCGCATAGTGGATTATCATTCCATTGGAAATAATCTAAGGGTTGTAAAGGGATAATTGGATAAACTGATTTTGCTTTTAATATCAAAGCATAATCATATAGTTTTTGCTTGCCGTTGTTTACGACTTGTGCAGTAGATATAAGTTGAGCTAATGCACATTCAAAGGCTTCTTTTCTTGATATAGCTTCCATATTGGTATTATATAGCACACGTTTAACGACCTTCTTGTATTATATATAGTGTGGCTTCGTTTTGCTCGTTTGGAAAATTACTATTCTGCGTTTTAAGTTTGATTTGTGCAGTTCTGATAGCTGAATGATTAGAGGAGCATTTAACTTGATACTTTGATGTGATGTTGTAATTATCATCGACATATCCACCCTCAATTCTATTTATCTTTATCCATGTCGCATCTGACGGAATTTCAAAATCGGGAACTTCAAGGTAATTGACAAATACACTAATTGTCCGCTCTCCACCATTCACGCCGAAGTCAAGGGAATTAGGTGTGACGGTCATTAACGGTGCAGGGCGTTGTGTGGCATAAAATGTCGTACTTTCACTATAACCGCCATTACCGTATGCAATGCGAATTTTTCTTTCTTGTGATACCGATTTTGTAGAGGCCGCAAGTCTGGCATGAACTTTTGTTTCTCCCGATTTGCCCTCCGTTGGCGTTACTGTAAAACCTATCCTTTCTTGCATAATCCAATCGCAATTAGATATAACAATCATGTCAAATTCACAGCCACTACCGGGGAACTCTACGCCGTCAAATAAAGCACCCATATACGGCTCAGAAACAAGTTCAATATCAACATAGTTCTCTTGTGGCTCATCTTCATTAGAGCATGAAAAGAATAGCATTGAGAGTGCAAAAAGTAGCACTGTCGAAAGTAGATGTTTATTATTCATCTGAGTGTAACGTGTTCCTCAATCCTCGGCGGAACGGTTACGTTTGAACATGAAAAAGGTGTGAGGATTGTATTTTGTCTTATCCTAAAGTCAGGTCTTCGCATTACCTATTCCACGGATAAAACAATAGCCCCACACCGATTTTGCTATATAATCTGCCATTCTCGGCAGGGTATAAGCAACCGATGCAGGTGCTATTGCCAACCTTATCTCCGTGGAAATTCAAATTTGCGAAGTTTGACTTTAGAAGATAAAATTTCAATAACACCTTTGTAATATGTGCTGATTCGCTGTTGCCAACTCTTTGGGTCTGTGAATCAAGTGCAAAGTTACGAAAAAATGTTATTGGAGGGGCTGTGTTGGATAATGTTTTTCAGCATAAGCGGACTGTTTCGCAAAAACCTACTTCACGAAACCTCACAAAAAAAGAAAGAGAACACCCACACAATCAGTGCAAGTGTCCTCTTTTCTGTTGGATTAGTCGATAAACCATGAATAACGGTCATCGCCATGCAGGGCGGCGTTAATGCCTTGTGCTACTTCGGTTGCGTTGAAAGAGCGGTCAAGGAAGCTATCAATGTAGCTACTCTTGTTTGCTCCCGTAAGAAGATTGTAGAACTTCCACATATCTATGTCAGAGCCGTAAGAGCCAAAGTTATCATCGCTGATATAGGCTTTAGCTACGGCATTGATTTGTGTATCTGTTATCAGCAACCGTGGAATGTTACGCTGTATCTTTTGCGGTAGAGCTTGATACAGTCGCATTTTTCCGAGAATCTGACAGAATTGGTGTTCCGTCATGCTTGTGTTGCCAAGTGTCTGCATTAGGTGCAGATGTTTGGCAGGGTTGTAGCGGTTGAGCATTTCAAGGGTACGGAGATAGAGGTCAGAAGTGTTTGACACTTCCAACTGTTCAACGAATCCGTCAGATGAAACACAGAGGTTGCAACACACGAGATTTTTGAAGCCCACGAAGATTTTGAATCGCTCCACTGACTTTTTGGAGTAGAGGTTCATGTGATTGTAGGCACGAACACCGCCGACGGTCAGAGTGAGTTTGTTGCCCTCTACCGTTTCATAGATAGTGGGAACTTCGATGCAGAACATCATTCGCTCATAGTAAATCGTTTTGTCCGATTCCAAGAGCTGATTTGCAGGCTTGTGTATCGCTTCGGGGATTCTCCCCTTAATGATATGCGACACACGGATTTCGGGCAATTCGATTGTTTCACCGTTGTAGAACGTGCTGACTGCTTCCGCTACCGTTTCGATAAACGCAGGGTGCGAGATTGTCAGCTCATTGTCCTTGCTGAACACAGGAACAATGCACTCGTTTTTGAGGTGCGACAGTTCGACAGCCTTTGTGTTTGCTTCGATGAACGGAAGTGTCTTTTTCTCTCTTTGCGGAAGCTCTGTAATAACTTCCGCGTCTGTTGCATACTCGTTGAGCCAACTGATTCTTTTAGGCTCAACCGCAGGTAAAATCATTAGATTTTCCATAAACGTGCGATTATTAGAGGTTAATAAAACTGTTTTGTCTTTTTATTCAAGAAAGGTGGGGGGACTATAATGTGAAGTGGAATCTTATGTGCAGAATCAATCCGATTTTGGAATCATGGCATTTTTAAGTGGGTAGAGGGGGGCATTTTATAGAGTTACCGGCATATATGTGCTTGTGCCTTTCTGTATGGATTAAAATTGCAGAGGGCTATTCTCCTTATAATAGAAGTCTGGAATTTTCAGAAATAAAAAAACTCCATAACCGAGGCTATGGAGTTGTGGTAAATTTTGCAGAATTGAGACTATATGAGATATTCAGTATTCTTGTCTTTTGTTGATGATTCAAGTTTTTCAGAAGTTAAGACTTTAACGAAATAATTTAGGCTTTTAATCTCTTTTGGTAGCGTAGAGAGTCGCTTTTCAAGTTGATGTTTGATAGAGTATTTCATCTGTATGTCGCAATCATCAATTCCTGCCAATTCTTCTTCCTTATATGGAAAACGCACAGCTATTTTGCTGATATATTCTGTTTTGTATGGTGGAACATTGATTTTGTGAAATATGCAGAAGTTTGTTATATCCTTATAAATCGACTTGTATAAGTCTGGCGTTCCATTGGGATATATACGAGAGTTTCCTAAGTCAAAGTAAGGCATTTTAATTTCATATCCTTTGTCGGTTTGTACGATAAATCCAAGTTCCCTGCACTTCTTCATTAGATTCTGAATCGTGGCATAGCTTAATCCAACTCGTTGTTCTATTTGTCGCAAGCTGTAAAATGTAGTATTAGTGTTATTAACACAAAGACATTTTATAAGAATGATAAAGCCTTTGATGTCATGTTGTGCTTTCTTTGACAATCCGTCAATCTCAAAATCGCTAAAACCTTTATCCACAATTATAAAGTCTTTTGTAGGGATAACTGTTGTATAATAGTTTTTGGTCTTTGGGATTCCATTAACCATGCCGATACATCTACGCTCAATCTTCAAAAAGTTGCCAATCTCCTCTATTTTATGAAGATGTCCGCTTGTAGTTTCAGTATTATAACCCGATATTTCAGCAAGAGTATCTAACAGTACATTAGATTTGCCATTCTCGAAATCGCTTTTGAACAAGAGATTTAAGAATGTCATAGCTTCCTTATTATTGAGGAACTTAGCTAATCCGATTGGGAATAATCGGTATTGAGTGGAACTATCTGACATTTAAGTTTTGAAAATTCGGAATCCCGGCAAAGTGCCGAGATTCCTGTTTATTAGTTGGTAATAATGTAGTTAGTAGTATGGCCGCATTTTCTATATCATGCAAACCGTTCTTTTTATATCATGGATTCATTCGTTCACGAATCCTTTTAATTTGAGTATAGACTAATTCTTCGTCAAGATTACCATGATGATTTTTCATAGCTTTAACGTCATTGTCAGTTATAGCTGAAAAGACTGCCATAGCTTCGTCGTAGGAATCCGCTACCACTATATTGTTGAATTGCTGTATCAGATACCGCTTTGCTATATCGGCAGGCGAGAAGCCTTTTTCACGGCATAGGGCAATGTATTTATCGCCCCTCTTTATATTGAATGAGGGTATGATGGGGGTTTTACCACCTCTCCCTTTATGCTGCGTCTTAGCACACAATTTTGAAAAATCTGACATGGAGAGTGCTTTTGCGTCAGCGCAATAGATTCTGTTTAGCGTTGATAATGGAAAACCGTCTTTGTTATCTTCTCGCTTCAAAAGAGTATTGTAGCGTTTCAGCAGTTCGTTGTCTGCAAAGGTGTGCGCGGCACCACGCACATAATCATCAATACGCCATTGGCGTTTGGTAATATTGATTTCGTTTATATACTCTGATATAGATTCTCCTTCTTTTAGTTTAACCACAATGGCAGGGACTGATACCATTTCTTCTATTCCTTGTGATTCTAAGTATTGATTATAAAGTGAAGTTGCACAAGCTCTGTGCTGTCCGTCAAGCACAAGGGAATATTCGTGTGCTTTGTCTGTTGGGATTGTTTCTCCCGTAATCGACACAAGGGTTATGTCGCTTTCCTTTTGTAAGGCGACTTCGGCAGGTATAACTTGTATCATTTCAGCGCTCTTGTAGCCTTTCACTACCATGTTCTGATAGATGGTATTCACATTGTCGCGGTTGACGCAACGATTGATGTCTTTGGCGAAAGCGACATAGCGAGTTTCACCGTTAGCAATGATAGTAACATTGTTGATAAAATTAAATTTTGACATAGTTATATACGCTTAACCTATCCAGCATTAGGCTTTTGTTATTATATGATGTTTGCTTTGTAACCGTGATTATTTCTGATTACGATGCAAATTTACGGCGACTATTTAGGCTATATGGGTGGTAAATGATAGGTAGGTACTACTCCCCTTAAACCATAAGTAGGAATAGAAAAACGCCAACTCCTCACGAATGAGGAATTGGCGTTGTCAATAGTAAATCCTATATTTAGAACGTGGTGGAAAAGTCGGTTCAGATTGACCCCAGTCGGCGGGAAAATGTGACCCTTTTCG
>DXYS01000044.1 GCA_019415705.1 Bacteroidales bacterium
CCATGCCGGCCTCCTCGAAGCGCTGACGGTAGTCGTTGTTGAACTCGAAGCGGTGGCGGTGACGCTCGCGGATGTCGGTGGCGCCGTAGGCCTCGGCAGCTTTGCTGTTGGGGGCGAGACGGCAGTCGTATGCGCCGAGACGCATCGTGCCGCCCATGTTCGAGATGCTCTTCTGCTCTTCCATCAGGTCGATGACGTTATAGGGCGTCGTCGGATTCATCTCGGTCGAATTGGCTTCGTCGAGACCGAGCACGTTGCGGGCAAACTCGATGACCATGCACTGCATGCCCAGACAGATGCCGAAAGTCGGCACGTCATGCTCGCGGCACCACTTGAGAGCCACGAACTTGCCTTCGATGCCGCGCTGCCCGAAGCCGGGGGCGATGACCACACCGTCGAGCGGCGACAGTTTTTCGTCGACATTGCTTTCGTTGAGTTTCTCAGAGTGGATATATATGAGCTTGAGCTTGCGGTCGCTATAGGTGGCAGCCTGGAAAAGGGCCTCGTTGATAGACTTGTAGGCATCCTGAAGTTCGACATATTTGCCGACAAGACCGATTGTGACTGTTTCGGTGGCGTCGTCCATCTTTTTGAGGAAGTCAAGCCAAGGCTGCATGTGAGGCTCGCCTTCGACGGGCATACAGGTCTTGCGCAGCACGATTTCATCAAAGTGCTGCTCGTGCATTTTGATGGGCACTTTATAGATAGAGTTGACGTCAATCGACTGTATGACAGCCTCGGGAGCCACATTGCAGAAGAGCGCGATCTTGCGGCGCATCTCGGGCGAGATGTCTTTCTCGGTGCGGAGCACTAGTATGTCAGGCTGGATGCCGACCTCCTGAAGCTTCTTGACCGAATGCTGTGTCGGTTTGGTCTTCAGCTCCTTGGCTGCTGCGATATAGGGCACGTAAGTCAGATGGATGCAGAGGCTGTTGGAGCCCATCTCCCAGCGCAGCTGACGCACGCTCTCGAGATAGGGCAGCGACTCGATGTCGCCGACGGTGCCGCCGATTTCGGTGATGATGAAGTCGAAATTGCCGGTGTTGCCGAGCATCTTGACGTTGCGTTTGATTTCGTCAGTGATATGAGGCACGATCTGAACGGTCTTGCCCAGATAGTCGCCGCGGCGTTCTTTGTCGATGACACTCTGATAGACACGGCCCGTGGTGACGTTGTTGGCGCGGGTGGTCTGGATGTCGGTGAAGCGTTCGTAGTGACCCAGGTCGAGGTCGGCCTCGTGGCCGTCGACGGTTACATAGCACTCGCCGTGCTCATAGGGGTTGAGTGTACCCGGATCGATGTTGATATACGGGTCAAACTTCTGAATTGTCACGCGATAGCCGCGGGCTTTCAACAGACAGGCAAGCGATGATGAAATGATGCCTTTACCTAAGGAAGACACAACACCACCGGTAACGAAAATGTATTTGGTTTCCACGTTCAGAAAATTATGATAACAGTATTATGTTAACAAGTTTGCATATTATCTTGCAAATTTACTAAATTTTTCATCACGCAGCAACACTGATTTCAAAACCCTTGGTTTATTTGCCCAATAATTTGCTTCTTTCTCCAAAACAACCGGACGCCGGCACCTCCGACACCCGGGTTGCAGCTTTGGCAGCAATGTCACCCGGGTTATCATAGTAGGTCTGTTCTGTTGTCAGCCTTGTTTATTTCAGTTGCAGAATACTGTCGAGCAGCTCACATTCGCTCGTTGTCAGACAGGGCTTTACCCTATCCTTAAAATTCTTTTTGAAATTCATGATACTCTCGTCATCTTCTTGCCCGCTCATCACTGCCTCTCCCTCGATTATGTCGTTGACGGCCTTCATTTTTCTGTCACATTGACCCACACGGCTTATGAATCCCGGATGATTCATTATCGCATTGAGTAGAGGTCCATACAATATTTCAGCCACACTACCGTCGGCGGCATAGACAATATCAAAGAAAATTTCATCATGTTCCGCCATTACACTTTCTTGCAGACAACCGTCGCTTCCTGTTATGAAAGGAAGAAATTTATCAAGAAAAAAGCAATCATCCGTCACCTTTATCCTTCCATAACGGCAGTCTACAAACCGATCTGCCGCATCAGCAGCCAATGACGCCGAGAGCAATAGGCTTATTATCAAAAATCGCCTAATAAATCTATCTCAATAAAGGTTAAGCGGATAAATCATTTCAAAGTCATTGTCTGGGTCGAAATAACATACCGGAGAATCGAACGGATATGGGAAAAAATATCTCGAATCTACTGTCTCGATTGTCTTTTTTCTGTCACTTTTCTTTGCCCTTAGCATATTTTTCTCAAAATCACTGACAATCAATCCACATTCATAGTCGTCGTTATATCCATAGCAATCATAGCCTGTTTTTCTTAAATCGGTGGGCGTAATAAGCGTAAACCCCAGGTAGTCGCTCGCATACATTATGTCTACGAGTTTGTACTTGACACAACCATTGGCCTTCATTTCAGAAATGACATAATTTCTCAATTTCAAACAACGCGATGGTTTTGAAAACATCAGTCGTATCCGTAAACAACGAATCCCCCAGACATCTTCCGAGCTGATCGTCATCAAGCTCGGATATATCAATGACATTGTCACCTGCCACCTCTCTTTTTGACTCTTTATTACAGCCCGAAAGCAAAAGACCGAAGCCAACAATAATCAGCCCTGCAAAAACCGGCATCAGTGACCTCGATATTATATTAGAAAAGCAAGAAACTTTCATTAGAATAGAATTTTATTAAATGTATTTTAGAAAAATAGTGGCATGCCGTGGAATCTAAAAAAACCTTCTATGAATGTCTGTGTCATACACAATGGTACTGTCGATTGCAACATAACGGTTTATGGTCTTTTTTGTATAATATCATTAGTGTCCACTAAAAAATCATAAGAGCTCTTTGAAATTGTTGAAATTCAATTTGTTATAAGCGATTTGGGAGCGAACGGATTTCAAATTACATTTGCGGTCATAATCAGACCGTTATGCATAAAGACCCTTTCGTTTTCTCCCAATTAGCCCAGTTCTTGAACAGGAGTAAGTTCAATCGTATAGTCGCGAAGTATGATGGCGACAAGTATGTAAAGAGTTATACTTGTTGGAATCAATTACTTACGATGATGTTCGGGCAGCTTTCTAATCGGGAGAGCCTTCGGGATCTCATCGTCGCACTGGAAGCGCATGCAGGCAAGGTCTATCACCTCGGAATCGGAAAATCCGTAACGAGAAGTAATCTTAGCAAGGCTAACGAGCAACGCGACTACCGCATCTTCGAGGAGTTCGCCTTCTTCATGATAGCGGAAGCACGCAAGCGGCGGATACAGAAAATATTCGAGCTTGACGGCCATGTCTATGCCTTCGATTCAACTACCATCGACCTTTGCCTGTCGGTGTTCGAATGGGCCAAGTTCCGCAAGCACAAGGGTGGCATCAAGATGCACACTCTTTATGACGTGGAGGCTCAAGTTCCTGCATTCGTGCATATTACCGAGGCAAAAGTCCACGATTCAAAAGCAATGCCGGAGATTCCGTATGAGAACGGTGCCCATTACATCTTCGACCGAGGCTACAACGATTTCGGCAATCTGTACACCATCCACCGTATAGGCGCGTTCTTTGTCGTCAGAGCGAAAACCAATGTAAGGTTCAAGCCTGAGACTTGGAAACGGAGGCTTCCGGAAAACGTGGTTTCAGATGCTGTCGGCTACTTCACGGTTTATAAAAGCGCGAAGGATTATCCGGAGAAACTGCGAAAGGTGGTATGCATCGACCCGGAAGACGGTACAAGATACATATTCCTGACCAACAATCTGACGGCCTCAGCCGAGACAATCGCCGAGCTTTACCGCAACCGGTGGAGTGTGGAACTGTTCTTCAAATGGATCAAACAGCATCTGCGTATCAAGAAGTTCTGGGGGACCTCCGAGAATGCCGTCCGTATCCAAATCTATTGCGCCATAATCACTTATTGCCTCGTGGCAATAGTGCAGCACGACATGAAACTGGAGCGAAGCATCTACGAAGTCCTTCAGATTCTCGGAATCTCGCTGACTGACAAGACCAGTCTGCATGACCTCTTCGACAAATCGAATTTCAAAAATGTCAATGTTCTCTATGGTTCAAGTGAACCGAATTTATTTAATTTTTAACCCCGTCCATTTTTTAGTGGACAGTAGTGATGCAATATATTAAATTATGATGTATTGTAAACCACGAAATATAAATGGTAAAGGTAAACTGTAATCAAACAC
>DXYS01000045.1 GCA_019415705.1 Bacteroidales bacterium
GCGAGGATTTGGCTGATTAGTTCGACCGGGATGTGTGCTGTAATGGTTTTTTGAGATGATTTGCGTGTCTTTTTCATAATAATCTTTGTGCGTTAATTTTTTGCACAAAGATAAGCAGGGATATATGCGCCGAGAATGATAAATGCGTCAGCCTGTCCTTTTAACACTTCAACCGTATGCGTGCAACACACGCTATCTCGGATGTTTTTGCAAGAAATTTTAACTATTTATTAGCTGATTTTTCTAATTTTTTCACCAAATTTGCAAATTATAACGCAATTGCATTTTTTTAAACCCATTATTACATCTAATCAAATCCCATCAATGAAGAAGCTATGCTTATGCCCGCCGGTAGTCGCTGCGACGATGGCGGCAGTCGCTCTTACGGGCTGTATCGATGACAAATATGATTTGTCAGATGTCGATACGACGGTCAGAGTGACGGTAGATGACCTGCAGGTGCCGGTCAGACTCGACGCCATCACGCTGTCAAGTATTTTTGACATTAACGACGGCAGCGTCATCAAGGAAATCGATGACACTTATGCCGTGCTTGTCGACGGCAAATTCCACTCCGACGGCACGACCATCAACAAAGTGCACTTCGGCATGCCCGAAATAGAGTCAATCGTTACCACTATTCCCTCGGGCGACATCAGCAACCTGCCTGCCGGCTTCAACGTAGCTTTCCCTATCAGCGATATTTCGACCAACTTCGAGTTCAACACCTCGTCGGTCGACAAGAGCATCAAGAGTCTGAGCAAAATAAGCACACAGTGGAACATACGTCTGACCCTGTCATTCTCAAACTATCAGGATGTTGTCTCAAACATGAAGGTACACGACCTCCGCATACAGATGCCTAACGGCCTTAATACGCCCGACTTCACATCTGACAACGGCGTCATCAATCTCGGCGACCGCGATTTGGTTGACGGCAAATTAGAGGTCGACGTGCTCGTCACAAGCATCAACTTTGCCGCGCTCGACCCTCAGGAGTTTTTGTTCACTCCCGACCCCGACGGTGAGAATCCAGGCACATTATTTTATAAAGGCTCCATCGGCATCAAGAGCGGCATAGTCACCGGCACAGTCGACGCCTGCTCGCAAGCACCCTCACACATCACGATGACTTTTGACCCGCGGCCGGGCGAAATCATCGTCGACAGCTACTCGGGCTCGATACAGTATGCCATAGGTCAGTTTGATGTGTCAAGCGTCGACCTCAACGACCTGCCCGACGTGCTCACACAGGAAGGCACCAATATCAAAATAGCTAACCCCCAGCTTTATCTCGCTATCAACAACCCGTTGGCCAATTACGGCGTAAACGGCCACAGCGGCATGACGCTGACAGCCGTGCGCGGTGAAAACCGTACGCCCTACCCTCTGCCGGCCGGCTCTGAAATCACCATCGGCCATGACAAAGGCATCGTCGGCCCCTACAACATCTGTCTGTCGCCTACTCGGCCCGACACTTATTACACGGGCTTTGAGGGTGCATCGCATGTGTCCTATCCCGCCCTCTCAGACGTGCTATCGGGCGACGGTCTGCCGGCGTCGGTCGACGTCAACTTTGACAATGCCTGCATCGGTCCCGACATCGTCGATGACTTCACTCTCGGTGTCACTCTCGCCGACGTCGACGGCAATTATACATTCTACGCACCTCTCGCTTTCAATGCCGGTTCAAAAGTCATCTACAACGGCGACGAGACCGGATGGGGAGGCGACGACGACACATTTGACAAAATCTTTGTCGAAAAACTGACCGTCAATGCCCGGGTAGAGAACTCGCTGCCGTTTGACATCATCCTGACCGGCTATCCGCTCGACCGTCAAGGCAATCAATGCAAAGATCCGAAGACCGGCCGACCCGTATCGTTGGGCAGCATAGAGGTCAAAGCCGGGCATGCCGCCGAAATAAGCCTCGCAACCGACGGCACCGTCACCGGTCTCGACGGCATACACTACGAGGCCAAGGCAAGTGTGACAGACGCCACATCGTATGTGCTCCGTCCGTCCGCCACTATCGAGCTTACAAACATCCGCGCAAAAGTCAGCGGCTATTATGACGACGAACTTTAACCCCCTAAAAATATCTGAAATATGAAAACATCTTGCAAAAGTTTTATCGGGGGTACGATGCTTGCGCTCGCCCTCGCCAGTGCCCCGGCTGCCGACGCCCAGAATCTGCAGACCGGCTACTTTGACGACAACTACATGTATCGTTTCCAGTCAAACCCGGCTTTCGCCAACGAAAACGGATTTGTATCAATGCCCGGTCTGGGCAATCTCAATGTCGGCGTCGACGGCACAATCGGTGTCAAACACATCTTATATAATATAAACGGCAAGACAACCACGCTGCTCAATCCCGGTGTGTCGGCGGCTGAGGTGCTCGACGGACTCAAAAACAAGAGCCGGCTCGGTGTGTCGCTGCGCGAGACAGTCATCGCTGTCGGATTCAAAGGCATCGGCGGCTACAACACAGTCTCTGTCGGCGCACGCGCCGACCTCAACATCGGATTGCCCAAAGACATCTTCCGCCTCGCCAAAGAGGGCGTGTCAAACTCTGTCTACGACCTGTCAGGTCTGTCGGCACGCGCCGCAGGCTGGGCTGAGGTAAGCCTCGGCCACTCACACGCCATCGGCAAGAAACTGCGCGTCGGCGCCAACTTCAAGGTGCTCGTCGGTGTCGGCAGCGCCGTCACCAAAATCGACCGCGCAGAGCTGCAGCTCCATGACAACGTCTGGAACGGCATAGTCGACGCCCGTCTCAATACCTCGGTAAAAGGTCTGACCTACAAGCAGGGCTATAATGACAAGACCGACCGCGATTATGTCAACGGCTTTGACTTCGACGACTTCTCGCCGGTCAACGGCTTCGGCGTGGCATTTGACCTCGGCGCCGTCTATGAACTCACCAAAGACTGGCAGCTGTCAGCATCGCTGCTTGACCTCGGCTTCATCTCGTGGGGTAACAACATGGAGGCCACGACAGGCGGCGAGCAGCAGGTCTCGACCGACGAATTCACATTCAATGTCGACAACAACGACTCGTTTGACAAATTCAAAGACAATCTGTCGAAGCTCTATCAGCTCGAGGACAAAGGCGACCAAGGCAGCCGCATCAGCGGCATCGGCGCCACATTCAACATCGGCGCGCAGTACACACTGCCTGTCTATCGCCGTCTGAAATTCGGCCTGCTCAACACCACACGCATCAACGGCAACTTCTCGTGGACCGACTTCCGTCTGTCGGCCAATGTCGAGCCCGTGCACTGGTTTTCGGCCACGGCAAGTTTCGGCATGGGCACATTCGGCCCGGCGTTGGGATGGATGGTCAATTTCAAAACCAAAGGCATCAACTTCTTTGTGGCCACCGACACCACGCCTTTCAAACTCGCCAAGCAGGGCGTGCCACTCAACTCCAACGCAAACGTCAACCTCGGCCTGAACTTCCCGTTCTGACATCAGCCGGCGCTTAAGACTGCATTACAGCCGCGATTACACCGTCACGTGTGTAATCGCGGCTAAACTTTATTTGTCAGTTAACGGTTAAATGTTTAATTTTGCATCGTAAAACTGTATTCGAACATTAAAAAGCGTCATGGTAAATCGCATACTTATCCGAATCAAAGTAGTGCAGATGCTCTACTCATATCTGCTCACACGCGGCGAGTTTAAAATCGACACGCCCGAAGATACAGACTCCAAAGAAAAAAAATTTGCCTATGCGGTTTATTGCGACCTGCTGAATCTCATCACCGAGCTGTCGGGCTACACGGTCAGACGCTCTGACGGCACTTGTAATCCGCGCATGCAGGGTGCAGACCGGTTTCAGAAAAACAAAGTCGGCAACATGCTGCGTGACAACGGCGACCTGCAGGAGCTGACCGTCAAAGGCTACGGAAACCTCAGCGTCTATGACAATCTCCTGCAACAGCTTGCTGACAAAATCGACACGTCGGCCGCATGGCGTGATTTCAAGAAGTTAAAAGCAAACGACATTGACGCCGACGTAAGATTCTGGCAGACTGTCCTGCGCACGGTCATCGTCAAAGACCCTGATTTTATAGAGACACTGCGCGGTGTGGCGGGATTCTCGCTCACGGCGCTTAACGCCGGTCTCGAACACGCCTGCCGCACACTTGCATCATACGAAGATTCGCGCCTCGGCTATAAACGCGCATTAGACGAGCTCAACCGTTCGCTCGATCAGGCCTATGAGCTGTATCACAGCATGTTTGCTCTCATCATTGAGCTGACGCGCCAGCAGGCCGAACGCATCGAAGCCGCCAAAACCAAATTTCTCGCCACACCCGAGGAGCTCAATCCCAACATGCGTTTTGTCGAAAACGCCCTTGCGCGCCGTCTCGCCGAGAACGCATCGCTGCAGGCTTTCCTCGCCGACCATCCGGTCAACTGGGCCGAGGACCCCGTGCTTATAAAATCACTGCTCGACGCCGTGACATCCTCTGAGATTTATGAGAATTACATGTCGGCCCCCTCGACCGACTATGCGGCCGACTGCGAGTTCTGGCGCTCCGTCATGCGTTCGGTCATACTGCCCGGCGACGACCTTGCCGAAGCGCTTGAGGCAAAATCGGTATACTGGAACGACGACCTGCCCATCATGGGCACATTCGTGCTCAAGACAATCCGTCATTTTGCCGCGTCGCCCGAGGCCGAAGTCGACATGCTGCCGCAATATAAAGACGACGAGGACGCCGCTTTCGGGTCGACCCTCTTCCGTCTCGCAGTCGAAAACCGCGAGACATACCGCTCATACATCGACCGGTTTATAAACTCGTCGCAGTGGGATCCCGAGCGCCTCGCCTTTATGGACATAGTCATCATGATTACGGCCATCGCCGAGCTCATCAACTATCCGGCAATCCCTGTTCCGGTCACCATGAACGAATATATCGAGATAGCAAACTGCTACAGCACCTCGCGCAGCGGACAGTTTATCAACGGCATACTCTTCTCCGTGGTCAAATATCTCTCTGACCAAGGCATAATCAATAAAGACCATTAACCCTTTAATCCCCCATTCCAACCCATGCAACTCAACACAATTCTCCTCCAAGACGCAGCCGCACAGGGCGGCGGCATGTCAGGCATCATCATGATTGTGGCTCTTATCGCCATCTTCTATTTCTTCATGATTCGCCCGCAGCAGAAACGTCAGAAAGAAATCAAGAAATTCCGCGAAGGCCTCAGCAAAGGCGACAACGTGGTCACAGCCGGCGGCATCTACGGCAAAATCAAAGACGTCGCCGAGACATATTTCATCATCGAGGTGTCAAACGGTGTCAGCATCCGTGTCGACAAAGGCTCTGTGTATCCCTCGGCCGTTGACGCAAATCAGGCTCAGGCCAATCAGGAAAACAACAACAAGTAATCTGCCCCGGCCCGGTGCCGGACACAATTCATACCCGACCCCATGCAAAAAGGGGAGCTGCTAAAACGTATCAAGGATGTTATTCGCTCGCAACGCGGGCGTAACATCCTTGTTTTCGGTATATTCCTTGTCATATCGGCAATACTGTGGTCTGTGCTGACTCTCAACGAGGAGGAACAGTATGACCTGCGCATGCCGGTAGTGCTCACCAATGTGCCCGACACAGTCACCGTCATCGGCACTCCGCCCGAATATGTCAGCGTCAGTCTGCGCACAAAAGGCACGACCATCGTCAAGCAGACACTCGGACGTGTCCCGGAGCTGAAAATTGACTTCCGCGTCTACCGTTCACGCAAAGGCATCATCCTCGGCGACGCCGACCTCAAGGCTCTCGCCCGCTCACCCTTCGGCGGAGCCAACATCCTTGTGGTCTCGCCCGACTCGATAAATCTGCCCTACACCACCCGTCCGGGCCAACCTTACCCTGTCGTTGTCGACTATAAAGCCACGGCCGGTCCGCGCACAGTGCTGACGGGGCGCCCGAAAGTATCGGTCGACAGCGTCAAGGTGTTCAGCAACCGCCGCCTGCCCGACAATCTGACAGCCATAGCCACCGAGCCGATACGCCTCACCGGGCTCGAGCACACGACCACGACACGCGTGCGCCTCGTCGCTCCGCGCAACTCGCGTGTCATCCCCGACAGCGTCGACGTGACCATAGATGTCGAGCCGCTTATTGCGAAGACACGCAGCGTGCCGATAGAGACGGTCAACGTGCCTAAGGATGTTAGAGTCATCACATTCCCGCATGAGATCGAGGTCAACTACATGGTGCCGATGAGCATCTACAATAACACACACCCCGATTTCCGTGTGCTCGCCGACTATAACTCCATATCGCGCACAAGCCATAAAATCAGGCTCCGCCTGCGTGACGTACCCGACAATCTGACCAATGTGCGGCTGTCATTGGACAGCGTCGAATATATCATCGAGCGCCTATGAGCCGATTATCGACTGACAGCAACGCTCCGTCGCTTACGGCGGTCTGTGGGGGCATCGGCGCCGGCAAATCTGTCGTCAGCCGCGTGCTGCGTGCCATGTCTTACGAAGTCTTTGACTGCGACTCCGAGGCCAAAGCGCTGATGGATAATGACACACATATCAAACAGCGCCTCACCAATGAAATAACCCCCGACGCCGTACGCCCCGACGGCACGATAAACCGACAGGCCGTCTCGGCCACAGTCTTTGCCGACGCTGACAAACTATGTCGTCTCAACGAGATAGTACACACGGCCGTCAAGCAACGCCTTGCAGACTGGTATCGCCGGCGCGCAATTAAGGGACGCCGCCTCTTCGTCGAGACGGCCCTGCTCTATCAGAGCGGACTCGACCGTGTGGCCGACGAGGTGTGGGAAGTCATCGCGCCCGATGAGTTGCGCGTCGAGCGCGTAATACGCCGCAACGGTCTAAGCGCCGACGAGGTCCGCGCACGCATTGACTCTCAGGCCTTCACTCCCGAGTCTGCTCACCCTAATGTCAGTTTTATAGTAAACGACAACCGGATACCTGTTATTCCTCAGATTCTCAAGTTGATCGGCGAAAAGTAAAACGACTTTAAAGCAACTGCCGCAAAATGTATCAGCGTTTCTTTAAGGGATCGCACGTCAGACCCACGCCTAATTTGCGGAAAATCTTGCGGTCTACCTCGCCGAGCATGACGGTCGAGTGGACCTGACAGCCTTTGAGCTCGGGGAGCTTCTCGAGGGCGCGGCGGCAATTGTCGTCATGCGTGCTGAGCACAGACAGGGCCACAAGCACCTCGTCGGTGTGCAGGCGCGGGTTGCGGCTGCGCAGATACTCGGTCTTGGTGTACTGGATGGGCGTAATCATGTCCTGAGGTATGAGCTTGATGCTGTGGTCGATACCCGCGAGATATTTTACGGCATTAAGTATTAGCGCGGCGCTCGGCCCGAGCAGCTCAGATGTCTCGGCCGTGATGATAGTGCCGTCGGCAAGCTCGATGGCCGAACAGTGTTTGCCGCACTTCTCTGCGCGCTCGCGTGCGGCGACTGTGGTCCGGCGGTATGAGGTGTCGATTTTGGCCTGTTTGAAGAGCAGAGCTATCTTGTTGACCTCGCTGTCGTTGCCGTCACCCTGCGCCAGACGGTTGAGAGCCGTGTAGTAGCGGCGCACAATCTCGTCTTTAGATGCGCGGCAGCAGACCTCGTCGTCCTCGATGCAGAATCCGACCATGTTGACGCCCATGTCGGTCGGCGATTTATAGGGATTCTCGCCGTAGATGCCCTCGAAGAGAGCGTTGAGCACGGGGAAAATCTCGATGTCGCGGTTATAGTTGATGGCAGTCTTGCCGTAGGCCTCGAGATGGAAGGGGTCAATCATGTTGACGTCGTTGAGGTCGGCTGTCGCAGCCTCGTAGGCGATGTTGACGGGATGTTTGAGCGGAAGATTCCACACGGGGAAGGTCTCAAACTTGGCATATCCGGCCTCGACGCCGCGCTTGTGCTCGTTGTAAAGCTGGCTGAGACAGACGGCCATCTTGCCGCTGCCGGGACCGGGGGCTGTGACGATGACGAGCGGACGTGTCGTCTCGACATAGTCGTTGCGGCCGAAGCCTTCGTCTGAGTCGATGACGGCAACATTGGTCGGATAACCGTCGATGGTGTAGTGGCAGTAAGTCTTGATGCCGAGACGCGCCAGACGAGCGCGGAATGCGTCAGCGCTGCTCTGGCCGTTATAATGTGTCACAACGACCGACGAGACGAGGAAACCTCGCTTCTGAAACTCGTCGCGCAGACGCAGCACATCCATGTCGTAGGTTATGCCGAGGTCGTTGCGCATCTTGTTTTTCTCGATGTCGAGCGCCGAGATGACTATGATTATCTCGGCCTGATCGCTGAGCTGACTGAGCATACGGAGCTTGCTGTCAGGCTGAAAGCCGGGCAGCACACGCGACGCATGATAGTCGTCGAAGAGTTTTCCGCCAAGTTCGAGGTAAAGTTTGTTGCCGAACTGCGCGATGCGCTCGCGGATGTGTTCGGACTGAATCTTAAGGTATTTGTCGTTGTTGAATCCGTGTATCATAACGGGACACAAAGGTAACAATTTTCGACAAAACACACAAGTCGAGAGAGTCTTATGTCAAAATTCCTCTAAGAATAATTGTGTTAAGACACATTCTTAAAACATTATACGCCAAGCACAACCGAAGGAGCTATATCTAATTTTTTGCTAATAATGCGACCAACCTTAAGAGTTGGTTCGGATTTGCCGGAGAGATAGTCGCAAACACGTGACGGGCTAACTCCGATTAACTTCGCAAGCGAAGCCTGAGTTAATCCCATTTCATACATTCTAAGCTTTAAGACATCTATTAAAGTAGGATCACCGACCGAAAAATGCTCATCGGAATAATCTGCCACAAGATTAGACAACAGGACGAGTTCAATGTAATTCGGGTCACTCTCGGGCGTTTCGTCATTGACAAGAGGAAGGAGTTGCTCCACCCTTGCTACAGCCCATTCGTATTGGGTTTCATTTTCAATTTTCGTCATAATTCGCAGATTATTAAGAATAATAGTTTGAAAAGCGCGGGAAGCGCGAATCCTCTACAACCCCCGCGCAAAGCACGAAGTGCGAAGCCGGGGGATTATGGCGTACCGGCGACAGTCGCCTTGATTACGGCCTTGGCCGCAGTTTCAACTGGCAAGTGCAAAAATAGCGATTTGTTTGAAGAATTCAGCTTTAGGTGTTGAGAAGTTGAGCTTTTTACGAGGTCTCATGTTGAGTTTACGGCCGACATTGCGGACGTAGTTATCAGAAAAGTCAATGAAATTGGATTTTTTAGGGATATACTGACGGATGAGTTTGTTCTCGTGTTCGACCGCACCTTTCTGCCATGAGCAGTAGCTGTCGGCGAAGTATACGGTCACATCCGGCAGCCCGCGCCTTCTCAGTCCGGTCGTAATGTCAAGGTGCGCGGCGAACTCGCTGCCATTGTCTGTAGTGATGGTCTTCAGATACTTGCGGTAGCCGTAAAGCATTCTGACGACAGAACGGGCGAGCGGGAGGGCTTTCTTGCCATGAGGCAGTTTCTCCATCATCACGAAGTTTGTCATGCGTTCTACAAGTACGAGTATGGCGTGACCGTATGCATCGACAATCAGATCCATCTCAAAGTCTCCGAAGCGTTTTCCGTCAGCCTCCGCCGGCCGGTCGTGTATGCTTGTGCGGTTGGCTATGTTGGTGGCTTTGGTCGGTCTGCGTCCGGCTGCGGGACGCCGTCTGAAATTGGGATGACGGCAGTTCCGGCGCAACTCTCCGCTTTCATCCGCCTTTATGATATTGTATATGGTCTGGATTGAAACAGAGATACCTTCCTTGCCCAATACGCCGCGAATCTGTTCGGGCGACCACTGATGGTCAACAATAATCTGCTTTATCCGCCATACCAGTCTGCTGTCCAGCTTCTTGTTTGAGGTGCTGCGCCTGCGCCGCTCCATGGCCTTGACATGAGCCTTATCCCACAGATAGTTGCCTTTTTCTGTGGAGTTGCGCCTGATTTCGCGGCTGAGTGTTGACTGACTGCACCCTACGATGAGGGCGATTTCTTTTCTCGGAGTTTTTCTTTGCAGTAAGGCGAAAATTTGCGACCTTTGCTGCGAGGTTAATTGATGATACATAGGACAATACAAAATTAGTTAATCTCAGGGAGACTTCGGTCTCCTTTTTTTGTTTTGTATTGCCAGTATGTTTCTACTGCTGTCCGCTCTTGGGGGCGGTTTAGGCCACCCCCGCCGCTTGGGCACCCCCTCGCCAGAAGGAGGGAGGAGAATGAGTAATTCTCAACTCAAAGTTTTGCACTTCGATTTGGAATCTTCAATTACGACCTTGGCTATCGCCTCACCGTGACTGCGCAGACTCCGTCGCTTGTCACGGACTTATAGTAGCGGTTTGGTGTCCCACGGCTACGC
>DXYS01000046.1 GCA_019415705.1 Bacteroidales bacterium
GCTTGTGAAAGTTGAGGCTTTTACTCTTTTTTGACGACGGTTATGCAACACCCCCGGACGCACCTACGGCGCTCGCGCGTCCCGCGCTTTCCCGGGCGGCAGCATTATACATGCCAAAGGCATGTCTCTACATTGTGTTGATAATCAATTTATTGCAACGGTCGATTGCAAATCGGCCATCCATGACGCGTCGCGCGCTTTTGGGGTGCCACATTAAAAAAGGCCGCGCCCCGATTGAGGTGCGGCCTTGGCTAATGATTTAAATTTTTATCAGTTCTTTGATGCTTTGGAAGTCTTGGCTGAAATGGCTTTGCCATGGTCGCCGTGACGCATCCCGTGGCATTTGCGGCCGTTGCGTGCCATTTTGCCCTTGTCGCAGTGATGTCCTGCGGGACGGCTTACGGCAATATTCTCAAGAAAAACCTCATATTGCTCGGGAGTGAGGATGGCTTTCACCTTATTAAGACAGTCGCGTCTCTGCTGCAGACGGTTGGCGACAGCCTTGTCCTTGCCGGCTGCTACGGGACACTCGGTTTTGGCGCAGTTCTCGCCGGGCTTGCAGTTCTTGTCGCAATTGGCCTGCTGCGGGCAGTTGGCGCGACCTTTGCATGCTTCGCGCTGAGCCTTGCACTCGGCTTTGAGAGCGTTTAATTTAGTCTGCTGGTCTGCTGTCAGAGTGATGCCCTCGAAGGGGTTGAACGCATTGCGGTCAGCCTTGTTGCATTTGGCTTTGTCTCCGCGTTTACATTCCTTATTTAAAGGACAGCCGTTGGTGGCGGTGTTATCGGCGGGTTTCTGAGCGAATACGGTTGACGAGCATGCGCAGAGGGCGGCGATTGCTATTACAAATAATTTTTTCATTGTCTTGATGGAGTTGTTCGGGTTATTTTAAATATGTTTTTATTGATTGAGTCAGACTCGTGGCAAGCACTGTTTTTTGCTTGCCGGACGTTTATTAAGACGGCACGCTGTAGCAAAGGTTTAGCACCCGTCCCGGTTATTTCTAATTTCTTAACATTCCGACCATTACTGCCGCGCGTGCGTAAATATTTCGTAAAAGCGATGTATCTGACGTTGTTATTTAGCTCAAAACAACTTAACTTTGTGGCGCTCAAACGAGCCTGTCTGTGGGCTCAATATTTGAAAACTTAACACAACAGACCATGAACAGATTTTTTAACGGCCTGAAAAAATTTTACGTAAAACACCCCATCATCTCAAATATCATCTTTATCATTCTGACAGGCATAGTCTTGCTGTGGTTTGCGATGCTGTGTCTGGATGTGTGGACACGTCACGGCGACGACTCCACGGTGCCTCAGGTCAAAGGTCTGAGCTATGACCGCGCGGCCGAGCTGCTTGCCGACTGCGACCTCAAAATCGAGATTTCAGACTCGATTTATGACCGCAATGTCGCTCCCGGCACAGTGATTGAGTCGTTTCCCCATGCGGGAGCTGTCGTAAAAAGCGGCCGTCAGGTATATGTCACGGTTACAGCTTTCTCCCCCAAGATGGTGACGCTCTCGATGCCTGTCACCGGTGTGTCATCACGTCAGGCGGTCAGCTATCTTGAGGCGCTCGGCATAACATCTATAAGACTTGTCGATGTGCCGTCTCAATACTCTGATTTGGTCGAGGGGGCTACCTATGACGGTCATCGCCTGAGTGTAGGCTCTGTAATCCCGGTGACGGCATCTGTCACTCTCGAGGTCGGCACCGGACCTTCCGCCGACGAGTTTGCTGTCGATTCGCTTGATGTGGCCATTGACTCGGCCATAGATGATATAAATTTTGAGGAATAATGCAGAAATCGGCCATGAGTGTGAATCGACAGGCTTCCGCCTCCGCTGATACCTGTGGTGAGGACGTCACAGACCTGTCGGCTGATGCTGTCTGTGATGAGACTGATGCAGATGAAGACACCGATGACGGAAACGGCCTTTACGAACATTTCCGTTTCGTAGCCGACAAGGGCCAGACCCTGCTGCGTGTCGACAAATTCCTGACTGCCCGTCTCGAAAAATCATCGCGAAACCGTGTCCAGCAGGCCGCCGAGGCAGGTTGCATACTCGTAAACGGCCGCGCTGTCAAAAGCAACTATCGCGTTAAACCGCTCGATGTCGTGCAGGTGGTCATGGACCGTCCGCGATATGAGTTTGAGATTACGGCCGAGGATATTCCCTTGGACATCGTCTACGAGGATGCCGACCTGCTCGTGGTCAACAAGCCGGCCGGCCTTGTGGTCCATCCCGGCCACGGCAACTATAACGGTACGCTCGTCAACGCCCCTCGCATGGCATTTCCGCGACAATCCCGACTACGATGTCAACGACCCACGCATGGGCCTCGTGCACCGTATTGACAAGGACACTTCCGGGCTGCTCGTCGTTGCCAAGACTCCGGATGCCAAGACACACCTCGGGCGCCAGTTCTTCAACAAGACCACCAAGCGCGAGTACCGTGCCCTCGTCTGGGGCATCCCCGACCCGCCGCAGGGCCGTATCGAGGGAAACATCGGCCGCTCGACACGTGACCGCCTGCAGATGGCCGTCTATCCCGACGGCTCGGCCGGCAAACACGCCGTGACACACTACACGACGCTCGAGACTTTCAGCCATGTCTCGCTTGTAAAATGCGTTTTAGAAACCGGCCGTACTCATCAGATACGTGTCCACATGCGTCACATCGGCCATCCGCTGTTTAACGATGCGCGCTATGGCGGCGACCGTGTGCTCCGCGGCATCCCCTCGGCCAAATACAATCAGTTTGTCGAAAACTGCTTCGCCGTCTGTCCGCGTCAGGCCTTACACGCGCGCACTCTCGGCTTCGTCCATCCGCGCACCGGCGAGGAGATGTTCTTTACGGCCGAAATACCCGATGACATGTCGGCAGTGATTGAGCGCTGGAGAGCATACAGCATTGCACAGTCACGCTGACTTTGTGCCGCATAGTCTTAAATGACCTTAAACTATGGGGCCAAATTAGCCAGTTTAAAGATATTTTGCTATTTTTGGCAATCTAAACACAGCATAAAACATGTCAGAAAAAGACAATATAATAAATATACCCGAGCAATTTTCAGATATAGCTCCTTATCGTGGCGAGGATTTCACGGCGGCCATAGACCGTTTGGTCAAAGAGCCCGGTTTCGAGCATGCCGTGCGTTATGTTATGCCTGACGTAGACTATGACGAGTTCGTCGACCGCCTGCGTCATGTGCGCAACCAGCAGGACTTTCAGGAGCATGTGATGGGCCGTTTTCTCGAGATGCTTGCCGCATCGACGACCGACGGTCTCTCGATAGACGGTGTCGAAAACTGTGAGCCCGGTCGGAGCTACACATTTATCAGCAATCATCGCGATATAGTGCTTGACGCTTCGTTCCTTAATCTGTGCTTTATCCGCTCCGGTCTCCCCCTCACTCAGATTGCCATCGGCAATAACCTGCTGATTTATGAGTGGATATCTGATTTGGTTAAGGTCAACCGCAGTTTCATCGTCAAACGCGATGTGAAGATGGTCAAGGCGCTTGAGGCCGCGCGTCAGCTGTCGGCATACATACACTTTACCATCAACACTCTGCATGAGTCGGTCTGGATTGCCCAGCGTGAGGGCCGCGCCAAAGACTCTAATGACTTGACTCAGGAGAGCCTTGTCAAGATGCTTGGTCTCGGAGGCACGACCGGCGACCTCAAGACTAACCTTGAGCAGATTAACCTGATGCCTGTCTCGATTTCATACGAATACGACCCCAACGACTACCTCAAGGCCCGCGAGTTTCTGCTCCGTCGGCGTGACCCGCAGTTCAAGAAATCGCAGCGAGACGACCTCTTCAGCATGGAGACCGGTCTGTTGCATTACAAGGGCCGTGTCCACTTCCGCATCGGACGCTGCATCAATGCCGAGCTCGAGAAGTCGACAGCCACTGACCGCACCGACATCGTCAGAGAGACTTGCGGACTGATTGACCGTGCGATACATTGCGGCTACCGCATCTTCCCGTGCAATTACATAGCGTTTGACGAGCTGAACGGCACTGACCGTTTCGCGTCGTGCTACAGCTCTGACGACGTTGCCCGTTTTGACGCATATATCAATGCTCAGCTTGACAAGGTCGATGTCAGCGACGTGACTGACGACGAACGTCTGTTTATGCGCTCGATGATGCTGACTATGTATGCCAACCCGCTGAAAAATCAGTTGGCTGCACAGGACTGCCGCGATATCTGACCGCTTTCGGCCGGTTGCCCGTTTATCATACCACTTACACACCCTTACGGCCCCTACTATATATGCGACTTCCGCTTGTGCCTTTTTTGATTGTGCTTATAGTCAATCTGTTGATTGACTTTTATATATGGCGAAGACTCCGCCCGGCGAAAGATGGCGGCCGCCGTCAGAGCCTGTGGCGGCGCATTGCCCCTAAAATCCATATTGCACTCTCGGCTGTCTTTACGGTCGGTTTTGTCGTGGTGATTTCCTATCCCAAGAAAGATGCCGGCGAAGTGTCATTCGAGTGGCTGATGTGGTGGCTCTACGTCTATTTCTCGATATATATACCCAAAGCGGTTTTTGTATTGTTTGACCTGCTTGCACGCATCCCTCGCCTTTTCGGACACAGGTCATTCAGATGGCTTTCGGCCGCAGGTGCGGTTGTCGGAGTCATTATATTCGGCCTTATGTGGTGGGGCGCCTTTGTCAACCGTTACAACATAGACGTGAATGATGTCGAACTGACGGTCGACGGATTGCCGAAATCTTTTGACGGATATCGCATCGCGCAGATTTCAGACCTGCATGTCGGCACATATGGCGACGACGACGGTTTTGTCAGGGAGCTGGTCAGCCGTGTCAACGCCCTGCATCCTGATTTGATTGTATTTACCGGAGATATCGTCAACCGCTACAGCGACGAGTTGCGTCCGTTTGTCAAGGCGCTATCAGGTCTCGAAGCTCCTGACGGCGTCCTTTCGATACTCGGCAACCATGATTATGGCGACTATTATAAATGGTCCTCTGATGCGGCCAAAGCAGCCAATTTGCAGTCTCTTAAGGATATGCAGGCTGATATGGGCTGGCGCATGCTCAACAATGACCATGTCGTGCTGCGTCGCGGCGTTGCGGCAGATTCGATTGTCGTAATCGGTGTCGAAAATGTCGGAGACCCGCCCTTCCATACTTACGGAGACCTTGACGCGGCATATCCTGCGCTTGCTGACCCCGCAGTTAAAATACTTTTGAGTCACAATCCGGCCCATTGGGTCGACGATATAGCCGGTGCGCCTGACAAAAACATAGCTCTTACGCTTTCAGGCCATACACACGCCATGCAGATAAGCCTGTTCGGCCTTTCGCCGGCGGCATGGCGCTATCCGACGTGGGGTGGAATGTATGACGACGGCGAGGGACGCAGCCTGTATGTCAATATCGGTGCCGGCGAAGTGGCAATCCCGGCGCGTATTGGCGCTACCCCCGAGATTACTCTCATAGAGCTGAAATCAAAAAATGATTTAAGGTGACTGATTTTACCAAACTCATAGCTTCCCGTCTCGGCCTGACGGAGCACAGTGTCGCCGCTACTCTCGGATTGCTTGACGACGGAGCGACGGTGCCGTTTATCAGCCGCTATCGCAAGGAAGCCACAGGCGGCCTCGATGAAGTCGCTGTCCGCAGCATTGAGACACTCGCCGAGAGCCTGCGCGAGCTCGACAAACGTAAGGCTTACATCACCGGCGTCATCACAGAGGCCGGCTCGATGACGCCGGAGCTCGCCGCACGCATAGCCGACTGTTGGGACGCGGCTGAGATTGAGGATATATATCTGCCGTTCAAGCCCAAGCGCCGCACTCGTGCGACCGTCGCCCGCGAGCTTGGCCTCGAGCCCTTGGCCAAGATGATTATGAGCGGCTCGTCGTCTGACCCCGTGGCGGCCGCCCGACGTTTTGTCGGCGACAAGGTTGCTGACTGCGACGCCGCCATAGCCGGTGCCTCGGACATCATAGCCGAGTGGGTCAGCGAGCATCGACACGCCCGTCAGATGGTGCGCGGCCGTTTTCGCCGCAATGCAGTCATAACTTCTGCACTGGTTAAAGGCAAGGACAACGAGGCGCGCAACTACCGCACATATTTCAAGTTTCGCCAGAATCTTGGCCACATAGCCTCGCATAATTACCTCGCCATACGCCGCGGTGAGAAAGCCGGCTTGCTCCACGTGGCCCTCGAGATTGACGACGATGCTATAATCGCTGCTCTCTGCCGCCTGTTTGTCAAAGAGTCGATGTCAAAGGCTGTTGCCGACGTGGTCTGCGCTGCTGTCGCTGACAGCTATCGCCGTCTGATGCGCCCGTCTATCGAAAACGAAGTCGCCGCCGAAACCAAGGAGCGTGCCGACCGCGAGGCTATCGCTATGTTTGCCGACAACGCCCGTCAGCTGTTGCTTGCGCCCCCGCTTCATCATCGCCGCGTGCTCGCCGTCGACCCGGGATATCGCACCGGCTGCAAGATTGTCTGCTTAGACGCGCAGGGTAATCTGCTCTATCACGGCGTGATTTATCCGACTGCCCCTCAGAGCGATATTCTCGGCACGACCCGTACCCTCCAGCGGCTCGTGCGTCAGTTTGAGATTGATGCGATAGCCCTCGGCAACGGCACAGCCTCGCGCGACACCGAGAATGTGCTCCGCTCCATTGTATATCCGCGTCCCGTCGAGATTTTCACGGTCAGTGAGAACGGCGCATCGGTCTACTCGGCCTCCGACGTGGCCCGCGAGGAGTTTCCCGACCATGACGTCACAGTGCGCGGCGCCGTCTCCATCGGCCGCCGTCTCATCGACCCCTTGGCCGAGCTTGTCAAAATCGACCCCAAGTCAATCGGCGTCGGGCAGTATCAGCACGATGTCAATCAGAGCGCCCTTAAAGACAGCCTCGACTTCACAGTGATGAGCTGTGTCAACACCGTCGGCGTCAACATCAACACCGCCTCACGTCAGTTGCTCGCCTATGTCTCGGGCATCGGGCCGCAGTTGGCTGCCAACATTGTAAATTACCGCGCAGACCACGGCGATTTCGCGTCCAAGAGCCGCATTATGGATGTGCCGCGCATGGGCGCCAAGGCCTTTGCTCAGGCTGCCGGCTTCCTGCGTATCCCCGACGGCAGCTCCAAGTTAGACAACACCGGCGTCCATCCCGAGAGTTATCATGTGGTCCGCCACATGGCTGCTGACCTCGGCGTCACCGTCGAGGAACTTGTCGGAAACATTGACCTTCTGAAGTCTCTCGACGTCACCCGCTACGAGACTGAAAAGACCGGACGCGCCACGCTTGACGACATCATAGGCGAGTTGCTCAAGCCCGGCCATGACCCGCGAACTGACGCCGCCACCGTCAAATTCGACCCCTCAATACGCGAGCTCGAGGATATCACGGAGGGAATGACCCTTGAAGGCATAGTCGGCAATATCACGGCCTTCGGCGCCTTTGTCGATGTCGGCATAAAAGAGAGCGGCCTTGTGCATGTCTCGCAGATGGCAGACCGCCGCGTGTCATCGCCGTCCGAAGTGGTGAAAATCAATCAGATAGTGCGCGTCAAAGTCATAGGCGTAGACCTCGAGCGACGTCGTCTCTCACTTTCGTTAAAAGATGCCGACCGTTGAAATGAGCGATACATCATCAGAAGCTGTTATCTGCCTCGGCAGCAACGTCGACTGCCGCAGATTAAATATTGTCAGCGCTCTTGACCGGTTGTCAGATGTGTGCGATGTTATCAAGTCGACCGGGATTTACGAGACGGAGGCCGATAATCACAAAGACGCGCCGTTCTTTAATCTCGTTATGCGCTGCCGCTGCCGCCTGTCACTTGACGATATGCTCAGGCGTTGCAAGGAGTTGGAAATCAGAGCCGGTCGTTTGCCCGACTCAAAGGCCGCAGGCATCATGCCTCTTGATGTCGACATTATTGTCTGGAATGGTCGAGTCATCGACGAGCGCCAGTATGCCAAGCCTTATTTCACCCTCGGCTACAACAAATTGTGAAGCGTCCCTTATACCCTGATACAATACTATACTAATCTATACAATTGTATACTATTCCATACAATTGTATACTATTCTATTTTCAGGAATAACGGTCTGTCGTCCAAACGCCGCAGGCCTGTCTTGGTGCTGTCGCAGAGCGTTTTTAACCTTGCAAGACGCTTGGGATACAGCCCCGGCGTGACAATGACGCTGTCCGGGTTGATAATTCTGACTGATTCGATGGCCGCACGGCTGCTGTGACGCCCGAAAATCATATAATCAGTCTTGATACCCTCGCGTGCACGGGCGTATGAGTATCCGTCGGCTCTAAGCACGGTTTTGTCGCCGAAGATGATATATGGTCCGCTTAAAGCGACCGGGCCGTCTGTAAAATCACCGTCACATAAAACTAATGAGTCGCAGCCGCGTGAGGCGAGATAGTCGCCGTAACGTCGTGTCAGCTGCCGTCTGACATAGTCGCGGTCATTTTCGCGCGCTGTAGTTATCAGATAGCAGTTGCGCCCGTTGCGGGCCACAATGTCTGTGCGCGCCGATGCGCGTGTGACAAACAGTTCGCTTTCGGGAATACGCTCGGCGCATAACAGCCAAAGTCCTGCCGTCACGGCGAGCAGCGCGAGAGTCATCAGAGAGTAAAAGCGCTTGTGCCGCAAGTTGACCGTCGCCGCAAGAAAAAACAGTGTCGCCACGGCCGCTATAACCGCAGGCCACGGCATAAAAATGCCCTTGATTTCAGCGAACGGCAGCGAGGCGATGAAGCCGAAGGAGCTGTGGCTCAGTCCGTAGAGCCAATCTATGGCCGAGCCTAACCACCATGCGTCCAAGCCCATGGCTGTGAGCGCCATAACCAACATCCCAAATCCCATGATCAGAGGTAATATCAGTGCGGCAAACAGGTTTGCCGGTAGAAATAGCAGCGGAAAACGATGAAAGCAGACTGCGGCGAAAAGTCCTGTGCCAAGCGTTGCGGCAACGGTTACGGCAACATATTCCATCAGCACGTACGCGACACGCTGTCGGGGGGTGAACGGGTTGAGTGCTCTTGCGAATAGCAGTATGGCGGCAACGGCGCCGAACGACATGCCGAATCCGACCGAAAACAGAGCCCTCGGCGAGACCGCAAGAATAAGTATCGCGGCTACTGCGAGCGAGTTGAACGGGTTTGACTGCCTTTGCAGCACACGAGCCAGCAGAAAGACAGTGATTAAGGTCGCGGCCCTCACGACCGATGGTGTCAGGCCGGTAATCAGTGCATAAAACCATATCAGGCCGATGACGGCGAGATGACGCAGGCGCCCGGCGCGCCGCCATGCCTTCATCGGGAAAAGCAGAAAACCGGCTATGATGGTTATTATGCCGACATGAAAGCCGCTCAGTGCTAAATAGTGGGCTGTCCCTGAGGCGCGGAACTCCTCGCGCACCTCAGGCTCAAGATAGCTGTCGTCGCCGAGAAGAGTGGCGTTGAGAAACCATGCTGTCGGGCTTGAGACAGGCGATGAGTAGATAATGTCTGTCAGTCTGCCGCGCATACGGTCGGCCCATGTTATGATGCCGTGGCTGTGGCCCGCGACGGTTATCTCGTCAGGCGCGACATGCGCCGTGGCGGTTACTCCGGCCACGTATGCGCCTGAGTTGTAGTCGGTTTCATATGGCAGGTCCTGACGGCCAACGACCGATGAGAGCGTGGCTCTGAACATTATATGGTCGCCGACCTCTGCCTCGGGCTCTGTTGAGGGTATGAGCAGAGAGGCCTTAAACGGTTTGCCGACAGAGTGAAACGGTGTGTCGGCCGCAGACGGCGACGGTCTGAAACAGTCAATCGTGACCGTGAGTTTAAGCGACGAAGGGTAGGGCGTGACCGCCTCGATGCGGCCCTTGCAGACCGACCGGCGCCCCATAAGTGACTCGGGCGGCTCGGCAGGGCGGTTCAACGCCATCAGCGACCATCCCAAGGCGGCGCTGATTGTGACAAACGCCGCGTAGCGCCGCTTTGTCAGCCACAGCATCACTGCGACCGCAATTATGGCTGCCGCTATTGCTGCTGATTCACAGAAGCGATAGAGCATAATCCCGGCCATAAGACCGAGTGCAACGGGCAGCGCCGGGACCTGCGATTTGAAGTTGTGGAGCTTGGGGCTGATGTTATATTATTGGATTGTTTCGAGCACTACAAAGAGTGAACTGAGGCTGATGACCACCCACAGAGCCACGGCTAAAAGCAGCGGGCGGATACCCACCTGACGGACTGTCGCGAGCGACAGCGACGCGCCGATCATGAAGAGTGTCACCACCATGCCGCGGCGTGCAATCCACACGCAGGTGTCTACGAGCCATGTGGGCAGCGGCAGATACGTGTTTGCGACCATGGCGAGAATGAAGATAAAGATAAACCAAGGTATGGAAATCTTCGAGCCTTTCTCGCGGAAGATAAACATGGTTACGAGTGCTAACGGTATTATCCACAGCGCGCGGGTCAGTTTGATAAGTGTGGCCATCTGCAAGGCTGTCTCGCCGTAGATTTCGCCGGCGCCGACAACAGACGATGTGTCGTGTATGGCAATCGCGGCCCATGTGCCGAACTGTTGCTGGCTCATTTCCAGCATGTGACCAATCGGCGGGAAGATAAACAGGGCGATTGCGTTGAGAATAAAGATGACGCCGAGAGACACGGCCATTTCGTTCTCGTTAGCCTTGAGCACCGGGCCTACGGCTGCAATCGCGCTGCCTCCGCATATGGCGGTGCCAGACGATATAAGATAGGCGGTCTTGCGGTTGAGCTTGAGCCACATGCCGAAAAGTATGCCCATGGCCATGACTCCTACAACCGAAACAACTGTAAACATCATGCCTTCAGAGCCCGATTTCAAAGATTCCTGAAGATTCATGTTGAAACCGAGACAGACGACCGCGACCTGTAACAGATATTTTGAAGTCTTTTTATTGAATTTGGGGTAGGGATTCTTTAACGTAAACGCGAAAATCAGGCCGGCAAGCAGGGCGATCGGAGCGTTTATCTGAGGGATTCCGATTTTATCGAGCGGGGCGACAATCAGTGCGATAAAAATTATATAAATAAGTTTAGCCGTCATTTATTTATAGAAAAATTGTGAATGATTGGTTGGTTTGTCTGTCAGTTTGTTAACTATGCCATATCTGCCATGATTCGAATGCCTGCAGCAGAAGCATCTCAAGACCGTTTTTTACAACGGCGCCGTAATGTGAGCTACGGCGCATGAACATGGTGATATCGGGATTATAAATAAGGTCATAGCAGATGTGTTCCGGTGTGAGCAGCTCGTATGGTATATCGGGACAGCGCTCCGTGTCGGGGTACATGCCCAAGGGTGTCGTGTTGACGATGATGGTGTTGGCGGCCATTACCTCGGGTGTCAGTTCGTCGTAACCCAAGATGCCGGGACGGCTGCTGCGTGAGACAAAGGTTGTGCTTATGCCGAGTTCCTTGAGAGCAAAGTCCACGGCCCGTGAGGCTCCGCCTGTACCGAGGATTAGAGCGCGACGGTGGCCCTCGCCTAAAAGCGGCTCGATGGAGTCACGAAATCCGACGAAGTCCGAATTATACCCCTTTAGGGTTAATTTACGCCCGTCTCTGATAAATTTGATTACGTTGACCGCTCCGATTTCTGCGGCTTTGGGGTCGATTTCGTCAAGCAGGTGCATTACCTGCTGTTTATAGGGGATAGTGACGTTTAACCCTTTGAGATTGGGATGGTCGGATACGATGGTTTTAAAAGCTTCGATATTGTCAATCTCAAAGTTGACATAACGTGCATCGATGTTTTCGGCTTCAAACTTGCGGTTGAAAAAGTCCTGTGAGAAGGAGTGCCCGAGACGCAGGCCTATCAGTCCGTAAAGTTCTTTGTAAGTGGAAGTCATTGGCTCAGAATGTCAGTGAGGATTTCGGCCGCAAAGTTAATCATTTTTTTAAACCGCACCCCTTCCGCTTGATAAATAATGCTTAATAAGTCATTATGAATTAGAAATTAGCCATAGTATCTTTTGAATTTGTAGGCCATCTTTCATAACTCCATCGTTTTAGTCGTCGTATTTGATTTTGAATTTGTCAAGCAGGATCTTGAAATTGTCTTGAGCCGTGAGGCATGTATCAGTGAGATAGCCTTTGATGTGTGGCCAGTTATGTAGTCCGTTGTAGTAAAACATTTTCAGTTCGTCGGTTATGATAAAGGGTACATAACCTAATCGAAGACATTCTCTGAACATTATTAGTCTTCCGACACGGCCGTTGCCGTCCTGAAAAGGGTGAATCGATTCAAAACGATGATGAAAATCCAGAATGTCTTCAAAAGTGGGGCGTTTGATAGCGTTGTAGTGTAAAAGAAGGTTTTTGATTTCGGTGTGAACATTTTCCGGGTCTACAGTATCTTTGCCGCCGACTTCATTCGGAAGTTTTTTATAATCGCCGACCCTAAACCATTCCTTTCGCTCATCTGAAGTACCGGTTTTTAAAATTAAATGCAGGTGTTTGATATATGCTTCCGTTAATTTGCCGTCGCTCTCGCTTATAATATAATCGATGGCACGGAAATGATTTGATGTTTCAATAATATCATCGACGTTTACAGCTCTGTCTGTAACGCCTATTGTATTTGTCTCAAAGATATAACGCGTCTGGTCGTGGGATAATTTGCTGCCCTCTATATGATTTGAGTTATATGTCAGGTCTATTTGTATTCTGTGATATATTCCACCCTTGATTTTGCTTTCTTTTTGCTCTCGTAATATAGAAAGCAGTGGCGAAAGCTTCGCTGTTTTTTTGCGTTTGGGCAATTCGGCCGACTTCGGTATGTTCCATGTCTTTCCGATAAGATAAGCCCCCGCTATTTTACCTTGTGCGCAATAATTACGAACTGTTCGCTCTGACACTCCGTGTTCTTCCGCCCATTCTTTGACTGATAGAAAATCCATTTTATCGGCAAGTTTTGATTGATTTTATTCGCAAATATAGTCAATTTTTGCCGATATCGGCAAGTTTTGGCGTGTTAAGTCAAAATGTTTGCATAATCGCCACGCTCAGTCGAGCATCAGGCTGATGGAGGGGCGGGTGGTAGGCAGGGAGAATATTTCGCCTATTGTCCGGCTGCTGAACAGCAGCTTGGTCAGTGTGCTGACACTGATGTCCAAACTCAGGCGCCGCATGGTGCTGTCGGTTTTCTCGACGTGGCCCTCACGAATTATAAACACACCGTTGTTGGCTGCCAGCAGACGGTCATGGACGCGGATGACGCAGTCAAGACGGCGGTCGGAGGTCGCGATCGCAACGAGCAATTTCTCTACATCAATTATGCGCGCCATGGCGCGTGCGCGTAGGGCGGCGGGGCGCTCGCCGGGGCGAGCCCACACAATAAAGCGTTTTTCGCCGCTACGGCGCTTGACGGCTGCCAACGCAGCCTCGGCTGCCTCTGTATTATCGGCAAGCAACGCTTTGACCGTCACACAGTCGGCGCTCACAGTGGCAAAAGCCATCCCTGCGGCTCCCTCTCCGTCGCTGACTGAGGCCACAATACCGCCGTCCAAGCGATTGTCAGCAAGGATGTTGTCGAAATCACGGCGCGAATGACGCACACCTGTCGGATGCAGGCCCTCCAAGTGCTCAAATGTCTCATAGTCGGGGGCGCTCTCGCTGAAATGTCCGTTGTCGTCGAATTTATGGACCGACGTATATCGCAAATCGTCGACAAAAAAGACAGTCTCGAAGTCAAATCGGTTGTAAAATCCATACAGACGGTCTGCGGCCGGAATAAGGCAGCAGATTGCGTCTCCGCGTTGCTGCGACATTGATAGAGCCTCGCGCATAAGGGCGCTCATATGGCCTTGTCCGCAATGTCGTCGCAAAGTTGTCGCTCCCGATATGTAAGAGCATGTCAGAGGCGTACGCAGCATGTCAAAACGATATTGTGTCAGCATCAGTGCCGCCACGGTCTCTCCGTCCGGATTTGTAGCCGTCAGAGCGTCTTCGTCTTTATAGACACGGTCAAAATACCAGTCGGTCCAGTTGCGGGAGTCTCTGAATCCGGCCTCGTAAATTGTTCTTACACATTCTTTTTTATCCATGACTTACAAGCTTTATATCCCTATTCACAGCAGCTGTCCTCACCCTCGGGCTGACAGCTCGGACGTAAAATCAGGCGCAGCGCTGACGAGAAACTGAAGTAGCTCCACGTCCAGTTGAGTAGCACGATTGCTTTCTTGCGCATGCCGAGAAGACTCATCAGATGCACGCCCATCCACACTATCCACGCAAACCAGCCGCGGAAGTGCACGTGCTTCATGTCGACCACCGCGCGGTTGCGGCCTATCGTGGCCATAGATCCTTTGTCGTTATATTCAAACGGCTTTCTGTCGTCAGGCCGGTTGAGATTGCGGGCTAACGTCGCGCCCTGCTGTATCGCCACCTGTGCCAACTGCGGGCAGCCGCGAGGATAGCGCTCGTCGGTGTGTAGGGCTATATCGCCGATGGCATAGATATTGTCCGTGCCTTCGACGAGATTGAAGGCATCGGTGACGAGCCGTCCGCCCGGGCCGGGCTTGACGTTCGTGCCGATAAACTTAAACGGGACAGCGCTGATGCCGGCGGTCCAAATCAGCGTCTTGGCGTCGATTGACGATCCGTCGCCGAAGTTCAGCGTCTCGCCGTCATATGATTTCATGGCCGTCGACAGTCTCACGTCTACACCTAACTTGATGAGGTCGGCGTATGCGTCGGCCGATGATTTGAGACTCATCGTGCGTAACAGGCGGTTAGTACCTTCGACCAAGATGACGCGCACCTCGCTGACGTCTAATGTCGGATAGTCGCGGGCTATGACATAGCGTTTCATTTCGCCGAGTGAGCCGGCTATCTCCACGCCTGTCGGACCGCCGCCTACGACGGCAAATGTCAGCAGCGAGCGGCGCCGTGCCGGGTCGTTCTCCATCGTGGCGTGCTCCAGCCGCAGTAATATTTCGTTACGCGCGCGTATGGCCTCTGACGTCGATTTCAGTGTCAGCACACGCTCTTCCAATCCCTCGATGCCGAAGAAGTTGTTGGTCGTACCGGCTGCGATAACTAAGGTGTCATAGCTGATTTCATCATAATCTGTTATGACCGTTCTGGCCGTGGTGTCGATAGTCGAGACACGGCCCATCACAAACCTCACGCCTCTTAACCGTCGTCCGTGAAACTCCGAGCGCAGCGGAAACGAGATGCTCGCCGGCTCCAAACCGCCTGATGCAACCTGATAGAATAGCGGCGGAAAACTGTGATAGTTATTACAGTCGACGACCGTCACATCGAAAGTCTTTTTGTCTATTTTCTTGGCAAAGTTGAGACCTCCGAAGCCGCCGCCGATGACAACGATGCGATGCTTGTCTGACATGAGAACTTGATTTTATGATTATAACAAGCTGTCGTCCCCGCAGGTTTGCTCCCTCCCGATGATAAAAATCCTCGAAAAACGCCAAAAAGGTTATAACGTTACAACCTTTTTGTCCATATCCGCGTGGCTGATTTGCATGTTTTTACTAATTTTGTATTCTGAAACTCCTAAGCTCCTCTCTCCACGGTAATTTTACATTATGACTTTCTGCAGATGAGATTTGACGAGTTTGACTTAGGCTATGACGTGCTCGACGCACTCGACGCCATGCATTTTGAAGAGTGTACGCCCATACAGGAGCGGGCTATCGGCCCCGTGCTTGACGGGCGTGACATTATAGCGGTCGCACAGACCGGCACCGGAAAGACTGCCGCATACCTTTTGCCGATTATCAGCCTTATTAACGACGGCGGGTATCCCGAGGACGCCATCAACTGCGTCATCATGGTCCCCACTCACGAGCTTGCCCAGCAGATTGACCGCCAGTTGGAAGGCTTCTCATATTTCGTATCGGTCAGTTCTGCGGCAATCCACGGCGGCAACGACGGCAAGGAGTTCGCACGTCAGCAGCGCAGTCTCAAAATGGGCGCCGACATCGTCATCGCCACCCCCGGCCGTCTTTTGGCCCACATGAAGATGGGCTACGTCGACCTCTCGCGCACATCGTTCTTTGTGCTTGACGAGGCTGACCGCATGCTCGACATGGGTTTCTCCGACGACATCATGCAGATAGCCCGTCAGCTCCCCAAAGAGCGTCAGACGCTGCTTTTCTCGGCCACGATGCCACCTAAGATTCAGCAACTTGCGTCAAACATCCTCAACGATCCTCTCGAAGTCAAAATCGCCGTCTCAAAACCCTCAGAGAAGATAGACCAGTCGGCTGTCATCTGCCACGAAGGCCAGAAGTCAGACGTGCTTAAATATCTATTCCATACTTATCACTCAAAGCGCGTCATCGTCTTTGCCGCCTCAAAACTCAAGGTCAAGGATCTCTCGCGTGAGCTCCGCCGCGCCGGTTGGCGCACGGGCGAGATGCACTCTGACCTCGAGCAGCCCGAGCGCGAGAAGGTCATGCACGAGTTCAAGGCCGGACGCATCGACATCCTCGTGGCCACCGACATTGTGGCCCGCGGCATCGACATCGACGATATCAGCATGGTCGTCAACTACGACGTCCCGCGTGAGGCCGAGGACTATGTACACCGCATCGGCCGCACAGCCCGCGCCGGGTCCGACGGTCGTGCCGTCACGCTGGTCAGCGAGCGCGAGCAGTCAAAATTCAAGTTTATTGAGGACTTTATCGGCCGCGAGGTGCGTAAGGAGCAACTGCCCGACGAACTCGGTGACACCCCAGAGTACCGTCCGCGCTCACGCGATGGCCGCAACCGCCGCAATGACCGCCGCCACTCATCGTCGGGCCGTCGCCATGGCGACCGTCGCCGCGGTGCAGAGCAAAAGGACGCGCCCAAAGCCTCTGCGGCCCCTGATTCAAAAGCGCCCCAAAACACCTCGGCTACTCCCTCAGCCGAAGCCAAGACGGCCCAAAACGCCGAGGTCAAACCCAAGAAAAAGCGCCGCTACTACCGCCGCCGTCCCTCCAAGCCTCAGCAGTAAGCCCTCCATTGTGACTGCCCGAGCTCGGGCAGTCAGCTTCTTTTTTCGGCCCGAGTTCGGGCCGATTTGCTTAAAAAAACGCAAAAGCTCGGCAAAGCTCAAATAAATTTGGCATTGCTATCGACTAATTTGTATCTTTGTCAAATAAACCGTATAGCCAAAAAATCACATATTCCCCACAGATGCCGGGTCTTCTCAAAAAACTATTTGTCATATTGCTTGCCGTTGCTGCCCGGCCGGCTCTCACTATCGCACAGGTCAACACCGATCAGGTGATGATTGTCGGGCAGAACGCCCTCTATTTTGAGGACTATATGCTCTCGATACAATATTTCAATCAGGCCATAAACGCCAAGCCATATCTTGCGCGGCCCTATTTCCTCAGAGCCATTGCCAAACTCAATCTCGAGGATTATGCGGGCGCTGAGGCCGATGCTTCCAAAGCCATTGAAATTAATCCCTTTCTGACCGATGCTTGGGAGGCGCGAGGCGTGGCCCGACAAAATCTCGGGCATAACCGTGAGGCTGTCGCCGACTATCGCAAGGCTCTCGAATTGATTCCGCGCAACCGTCAGCTGATGTTCAACATGGCCCTCGCACAGTCTGAAATCAAAGATTATGCCGGGGCTGACTCTACGTTCGCTCAGATTCTGCGTTACTATCCGTCGTTTGAGAACGGCTATCTCGGCCGTGCCCGTCTGCGTCTGGCGACTGCCGACACTGTCGGCGCCTCAGAGGACATTGCAAAGGCTCTCGAGCTAAACCGCAACTCACTCAACGCCTACATCATGCGTGCCGACATCGCCATTAACTCCAATCGCGATTATGAGTCGGCGCTCAACGACATGAACGAGGCCATACGTCTGCAGCCGCGTTTCGCAGGTCTGTATATCAACCGCGCCTTCCTGCGCTATAACCGCGACGACTATTTCGGCGCTATGGCCGATTATGACTATGCTCTAAAACTCGAGCCGCTCAATGCCGTCGCATTGTTCAACCGCGGCCTGCTAAACTCTGAGGTCAGCGCCAATGACCGTGCGCTGGACGATTTCTCCAAGGTCTTGCAGCTTAATCCCGACGATTACCGCGCGCTTTACAACCGTGCCGTGATTTATTATAAAAAAGCCGACTACAAAGCCGGCCGCGCTGACATTGAGCGTGTCATCGAAGCCTTCCCCGACTTCCCTGCGGCTTATTACCTGCGCGGCGAGTTTAATCGTCATCTTGGCAATCTCGCCGGAGCGCAGCGTGATTTCGACCGCTCGACCGCTCTTGCAAAAACTGCCCGCGAGGGCTCGCAGTCTGAGCAGGCCGAGGCCATCGAGGCGGCCCGTAAGGCCCGCGAGGAGGGTGATGTGCCGCCCGAACTCGTCTCCAAGCGTTTTGCGTCACTGCTGACGGTCGATGACAATGCCGAGATAAAAGAGGAGTATAACAACAGCGCTATCCGCGGCCATGTGCAGGACCGCAATCTTGCCATCGAGACCGAGCCGCTGATGGAGCTTTCGTTCTACAACTCGCCCACCGAACTTAAGCCCGGTACATATTACATCAAGGAAATCGACGACCTCAACTCGACGCGTATGCTCAAGTTTGTCGTCGTCGTAACCAACGCCGTGCCCGTGCTCGACGAAGATATTTATTCAAACCATTTCAAGTCTATCGAATATTACAATTCATATCTTGCCACACACGCGCCGCGCTCCGTCGATTATATCGGACGTGCCATGGACTTCATAACTGTGCGTGATTATGACGCCGCCCTCCGCGACATCGAGCGCGCGATTGCCATGACGCCCGACTTTTCGCCTGCATATATTCTTAAGGCTCAGGCCAACTGGCATCGCTACAAGCTGATGGAGCTGCAGGGCGATGACGGCAAGACAGATGCAGCGGCACGTCTCGCGCTGCGCCGGCAGGCTCTCGCCGAAGTCGCCGCCGCTTACGATAAGGCTCTTGAAATTTCGCCCCGCACGGCTCCCGTGTGGTTTAACAAAGGTTGTGTGCTCATTGAGGAACAGGATTTCACCTCGGCTATCGCTGCATTCTCCCGTGCAATCGAGCTGAAAGCCGATATGGGTGAGGCATATTTCAACCGCGGATATGTCTATCTCAAACTTGGCAATCAGTCGGCCGGTGTCGCTGACCTCAGCAAAGCCGGCGAGCTTGGCATAGTGGGTGCCTATAATCTTATCAAACGCATTTCACGCTAATAATCTTTAATACCTAACTTAATACCTAAAAACCATGTTGAACGAAAAAGACCTCTCTCAGATGGCGGCAAAAGGCATCTCGCCCGAGACCGTCGAGGCGCAGCTCGAACGTTTCCGCACGGGCTTCCCGTTTCTCAAACTTGTAGGCTCGGCCCGGCCGGGCGAAGGCATAAC
>DXYS01000047.1:0-4696 GCA_019415705.1 Bacteroidales bacterium
AACTTCGCATATAACGCCGACGGCACTGTCGACGCAGCCTCTTCGCCCGCCAACACCATGGCATTCTCTGATGCAGACTGGGTTGTGATACGTCTGGCCGAAATTTATCTGTCGGCCGCAGAGGCCTACGTGCTTGGCAATGCCGGCAATGCCACGGACGCTCTGATTTATGTCAACAACATCCGCGGACGTGCAGGCCTGACCGGCTGGGATCCCTCGGATCTGACTGCAGACAATCTTCTTGCCGAACGTAACCGTGAGCTTTATGGCGAGAATGACCGCCGCACCGCTCTCGTGCGCCACGGCAAATATGCAGGCTCTAATTATATATGGAACTGGAAGGGCGGCGTGCAGCACGGAGCAGGTACCCCGACTTACATGAATCTCTTCCCGATTCCTGACAAGGTGATTTCTTTCTCAGGCTACAGACAGAACGACGGCTACAGAAGATAACCTTATGGTCAAACCCATTTAAAACGAATGACACTAATGAAAAAAATAGCATTATTCATTGCAACCGTCGCAGCGATGGCCGGACTGTCAGCATGTAGTCAGGATGACAGCCCCGTGCTGCAGACTCCGACCGAGTTTAAGCTCAATACTCCGCCTTTTGTCAATCAGCTCTATCAGCTGAGTCCCGAGGGCGAGCTGCAGCTGACATGTTCGCAGCCTGATTATGGGGTTGGTGTGCAGACAACCTATGGAGTCGAGATTTCTTTAGACGAAAATTTTGAGAAATCGGCTGTCATTACACCTAAAGAGCCTTTCAATGCGACAATTACTGTCCCTGAGGAGAAAGTCGCTCTCGCCATCTGTGACCTGCTCGGCATCGTTGACGAAGACACATGGGTGCCCTTTGCCAATGACCATACGCGCCCCCTTTACGTTCGCGCTACAGCTATCGCAGGTTATGCCGACTACAGCCGCATCGTCTCAAACGTGGTCACACTGCCTAACGTAAGTTTCTATTTCGCTATTCCAACCCCCGGTTATATCTATCTCGTCGGCTCACCGTCAGGATGGAAAGATCCTCTGGAGACAAATACCGAGCATTACAAGGCATGGCGTCTCTACGAGTCGGAGGATGCTATCGGCTCGAAAGTATATTCGGCCGTATTCGATATGCCTGCAGACCCTGTCTTCCGTTTCTACACAGCTCTCAACGGCTGGGATACTGACTTCCTCGGCTGCCCGGGCGGTCCTAACGGAGATAAGGAGGTCGCTTGTACGCTCACCAATGGTGAATATAACGGCACCCTGACCGAGACAAAAGACAAATTTGAATTCGCTGACTTCGCCGGCGGCAAGATGACCATCACTGTCGACCTCAACAAGATGACCATCAAGATACAGGCCGGTGAGGTCGAGGTTCATCCCACAAAGTATGTCTATATGTGCGGCAACATGGCTTCTTCGGACTGGACCGAGCCTTCTGCCGCCAACGAGGCCTTCTATGAGAACTGGAAGCTGGAGTGCAACGACGGCACAAATGTATATAAGGGTCAGTTTGACCTGAAAGACTGTGGCGCTGACGACCTCTACTGCCGTTTTTATCAGGCTCTTACCGGCTGGGGTAAAGCTCAGTGGGCATCTACCACCGACGCCGACTATCTCGTGACGCTCGGTCAGGCCACACCGACCAAGGACGGAGAGGGATGTTTCCAAGTGCCCGGTGCTAAGGGCAAGATTCTCTCGGTGGTGCTTGACGCCACTGCCAATGAGGTGACTTTCAGTTTTGTCGAATAATAATCAATAAAGCATCAACAAAATGAAAAAATATATATTTGTCCCCGCGCTGGCGCTTGCATTAGGCTTTGCCGCCTGTGACGATGATGACACGCTCGGCATCCCCGTTACTAATCCCCAGCTGCCTATCGTTGACGAAAATATCGCCACGATGGCTCCTGCGGCTGTGGCTCAGGATGTGATTGAGCTCGAACCTTACAATAATGATGAAATCAATGTGCCTCTTGCCGAAGTAACTGTCGGCGAGGAGTGGCCCGAAGGCTATGGTTTCGGAGCTGTGGTTGAGCTGGCTGATAATGAGGAGTTTAATAACGCTGTCACTCTCGAGGGTTTTGGCTCAGGCAATACAATCAGCGTCAATCCCGACGACCTTCAGGGTTATATCTATGACAAAATCACTCATGCTCCCGTTGAGCAGACCCTGTGGGTGCGTTTCGGCCTCGAGGCTGTAAAGGGTGCTCAGACAATACGCATCGGCGACGCTGACACATGGATGTGTCCCACCAAGATTAAAGTGATGCCTCTGCCCCCGACTAAGGAGCTTGAGGAGGAGTATTATCTCGTGATATCGCCTGACGGAGAGTCATGGTCGACCAACGATGCCGTGGCTTTCTCAAAGACCTCGTCAAAGAGTGTCTACGATGACGGAGAGTATACAGTTATCACCACTATGTCAAATGCAGACGGTGCTTACTGGCGTATAGTCCCCAAATCGACCTTCGACAGCGGTAACCTCAACGAAGGTCAGATGTATCAGGCAGATCCCAAGTCGGCCGAAAGCCGCAAGGGCACACTGTCTGAGGCTGAAGATGCAACGCCCGGTTATATCGACCTCGGAGGCGCGATACAGTTCAAGATGGATATTCTCAAGATGACATTCGAGTATCTGGAGGCTCTGCCTTACTTTTGGCTTGCCGGTGATAATGTCAACGGCCTCTCGTGGTCGTTCAGTGTCGACCCGCAGATGCAGACTAACGATTACGTTAACTATGCAGGTTTCGCCGTGCTCGGAAAAGAGTTTAAGTTCTCTCCGAAGGCAGGCTGGGGCGGTGACTTCGGCAACAGCGAGGAGTTTGTCTACACGACAGATAAGGACGGCATAATGACCGGTAAAGGTAAGGCAGACGGCGGCGGCAATATCAACGTCGGTGCTCCCGGCCTGTGGTATATCGCCCTCAATTACCAGACCCGCGAAGTCAACATGACCAAACTCGAGACTGTCGGCATTATCGGTGGATTCAATGAGTGGAAAGCATCTCTGCCCATGACCGCTTCGGCTGACCAACTTACCTACACGGTGACAACCGAGATGAACAAAGGCGACGAGTGGAAGTTCCGCTTTAATGACGCTTGGGCTGTCAGCCTCGGCGGCGACCTTGACAATCTCTCGCCCTTCAACGGCGCTAACATTGTCTGCAAGGAGACCGGTACTTATGACATAACCCTCGACCTCCACAATGTGCCTTGGACGGCAACTGTGGTTAAGAAATAAGCACATTATAATTCTTGGATAAACCCGGACGGGGCAGTCGGATATCAAATCCGGCTGCCCCGTCTGCTGCTTATAGGAAGCTCTGTTAGATAAAACCTATGTTATTTCTTAAAACCTATGTTATTTCTTAAGACCTGAGGTGTCGATGCGAGCGCTGTTGTATGATTCTAACATCGTTTTGTCGGCATTGCCGGCGAGTTTAAGCGATGATGTGTTGTAGCACTCGGCCTTTAGCGTTTTGGCGGCGATGCCGTCCAAGCTAACTCTCGACGAGTTGAAAATCTCGGCCTCGATACTGTCAGAGATTAGTTTTCCGATATTGACCGCAGCGCTGTTGAAGCACTCCATATCGGTGGTGGCGGATGTGACGGCGTCAATAGAGAGAGTTGACGAGTTGAAGACCTCAGCTTTAAAATCACGTGTATCGATAGAACTGATTGAGACCGTAGCCGAGTTTTCGGCGTCGATTTTAACGTAGTCAGGTGTTGTCAGTCCGTCGGTGATATACAGTGACGACGAGTTGGCTATATTGATGTCGTTGATATAGGGCGACGTGACGTTGATGGCGATTGCATCGCCGCCGCGCAGTGTGACGCCGTCTTTAAGAGCCGCGGTGAGAGTCGTTCCGTCGACTTTGATTTTCAGTTCTTCCCGCAAGTTGACGGGTGTCGTGACCGTCACAGAGCATCTGTCGCCCTGCGTGTATGTGACTTTGAAATTGTTGAATATTTCGAGACTTTTGATGTCTTTTGCCGGCACGTTAAATGTGACGGTCTCTTTTGACGGAGTCAGTGTGTGTGACATATTTGACGAGCATGACGACAGCATTAGAGCGGCGGCCGCAATTGTGATGATTGTAGAGCGTTGCATGAGTATTTGTTTTAAGCGTTTGTAATAAGACACCGTGCCGGCGTGTTTTGTGACACAGTGTGACGTTATTAAAAGTTAAAACGCAAGGGCGCGCAATTAGTCGCAGTGTGATTGCGCGGCGTGTATAACTTTGCAGCACTATGAACACATTAATCAACAATTCCGAAATAATCAAGCATGTATCAGCCGTTATAATTTCGGCTGTTGTCACGTTTATCGCGCCTGCGCTTCCATCGTTAGCCCTGATTACGGCTATGATTGCCGCCGACTTTGTGTCGGCGCGTATGCTCGCATGCCGCATCCGCCGCCGTCTTCGGGACGTTGGACAGTATGCGCCGTCATCCGGTGCGGCCGCCGAGCGTCTCAAATTCTCGTCTATGCGTTTAGGCCATATGCTCGGGCGCCTCGGCCGCTGTTATGCGATACTTTTGCTCTCACATGGTGTCGACTGCATTATAGTCGGCTCTCCCGAGCCGTTTGTGATGAAGTTTATGGCGGCGATGATATGTTTCCGCGAATTCTGGTCGATACTTGAGAACGAGGCTTCGGCCAACAACTCGCCTTGGGCCCGTGTGGCTCGCCGTGTGC
>DXYS01000047.1:4706-51493 GCA_019415705.1 Bacteroidales bacterium
GTAAAAAGAAAGATGAGAAATAAAAACGGACGTCCTTTTGACGGGACGTCCGTAAAGGTTTCGTTTGCGCGAGTTGTTATTTGTCCTGCTCCTCGGCGGCAAACTCCATCAGATAAGCCTTGATGAAACCGTCGAGGTCGCCGTCCATGACGCCGTTGACATCTGATGTCTGGAAACCGGTGCGGTGGTCTTTGACGCGGCGATCATCGAAGACGTAGCTGCGTATCTGCGAGCCCCATTCGATTTTCATCTTGCCGGCCTCGATTTTGGCCTGCTCTGCTAAACGATGCTGTAACTCTTTGTCGTAGAGTATCGAGCGCAGCTGTCGCATGGCGTTTTCCTTGTTTTTGGGTTGGTCGCGCGTCTCGGTGTTCTCGATGAGGATTTCCTCTTTCTCACCCGTGTATGGGTCGGTGAACTGATAGCGGAGTCTGACACCTGACTCGACCTTGTTGACGTTCTGGCCGCCGGCACCTCCCGAACGGAAGGTATCCCACGACAGCAGCGCCGGGTCGACACGCACCTCGATGGTGTCGTCGACAAGCGGCGTCACGAAGACTGAAGCAAACGATGTCATGCGCTTGCCCTGAGCGTTGTAGGGCGATACGCGCACGAGGCGGTGCACGCCGTTTTCGCTCTTGAGATAGCCGTAGGCAAAGTCGCCCTCGACATTGATGGTGCATGACTTTATGCCGGCCTCGTCGCCGTCGAGAAGGTTGGCGATTGACGTCTTGTAACCGTGTTTCTCACACCAGCGCAGATACATGCGCATCAGCATCGACGCCCAGTCCTGACTCTCGGTGCCGCCGGCGCCGGAGTTGATTTTGAGCACAACGCCTAATTTGTCCTCTTCGCGGCGCAGCATGTTGCGCAGCTCGAGGTCTTCGATTTTTGAAATCGCCGTGGCATAAAGAGCGTCTAATTCAGCCTCCTCGATGAGACCTTCCTTGATAAAGTCCCATGCGACCTGCAGTTCGTCGACCGCGCTCTCGACGTCTTTGTAGCCGTCAATCCACTGGCGTATATCCTTTATTTTTTTCATTTGCACCTGTGCCTCGGCGGGATGCTCCCAGAAGTCGGGCACATGCGTGCGTAATTCTTCTTCTTCGACTTCAATTAACTTGCTGTCGATGTCAAAGATACCTCCTCAGCGCCAACTTGCGCTCTAAAGTCTCTTTTAATTGTTCCTGAGTAATCATAAAATAGTGATTGCTAATAAATTGGTGACTTGATTTGTAATTTTACGATACAAAATTAATCATTGGAGCCCGAAATTCAAAAAATCTTCCTAACTTTGTCCTCTGTCTGTAGGTCTCTGCGGCCGATGACTTTCAACCTTAAGGAATGATGCTCGAGTGGTTGAAGAGGCACGCCTGGAAAGCGTGTATACCCCAAAAGGGTATCGGGGGTTCGAATCCCCCTCATTCCGCAGATATTTACCTTAGAGAAGGGATGCCGGGCACCGACATCTCTTTTTTGTCATTGACATCTCTGTGATATGTGTGATTCCAATGAATGTATAATCAAATTACGAGAGAATCTTCCGTATATTCAAAAAGAATATGAGGTCACTGGTTTGTGTATCTTTGGCTCTGTTGCGCGTGGCGACAATCGGCCTGACAGTGACGTAGATATTCTCGTCGATATGCCTCCGAAGATTTTTCTTATGAGTGCTTTGAAAGATTACCTTGAGCAGTTGCTGCATTCATCGGTTGATTTAGTGCGCAGACACTCACATTTGTCAAAACGTTTCCTAAAACAGATTTCAAATGACGCAATTTCAATACTCTGAGGGTGATATAGAGCGTGCGTTGCAGACTCTTGAATCTATTGATGAGACTATCACTCAATTAATTGATTGGAATAGCAATATTCGTTCGGTCGATGATTATTACGGGGCTCCAAGCGGTATGCAGTTACTTGCAGCCAATTGCACACTGATAACTGCAATCGGTGAAGGGATTAATCGTATAAATCGTGTTTTGCCGGAATTCCTTCAATCTAAATTTCCTCAGGTCTCGTGGCGTGCTATAATCGGGATGCGAAATCATATTGCACACGGATATTTCGAACTTGATGCCGACCTTCTTTATGAAGCTGTAAAAAACGATATCCCTCAGCTGAATAATGTTATAAAGCAGGCAATCTCTCTTTTACGTAATTAATTACGTCGTGGCGTTGACAGACAAGGTGGCGGCGAGCGGAGCGCAGATAGGCGATGACGACCATTGCGCCGGTCAGCGCCCACGACAATGGATAGATGGCGAGCAAAACGCCGAAATCACCGTGGCCGCGTGCTACGGCGAAGACCCAAGCCAAACGCAGTACACAAGTGCCGAATATGGTCAGTAGCATAGGTGTCATCGAGTTGCCGATGCCGCGGAGCGACGCGCCGGCAATCTCATAGCTCGAGGCTATGAACTGGAAAGCAAGCACATAGAACAGGCGTTTGTAGGCAAACTCGGCAACCTCGGACGATGTGGTGAATATTTCGATGGCCGGGTGATGCAGTAATACGATGGTAACGTTTAGTATGCCGCAACTTATAAAGCTGAGCACCATTGATGTGCGAAATATCTTGCGGCAGCGCGTTTTCTGTCCGGCTCCGTAGTTTGCGCCGGTAAAGGCTACAGTGGCCTGCGCGAAGGCGCTGATGACGAAATAGCAGTAATACTCGTAGTTGATGGCTGCGGCTGAGCCTGCGACGGCTGCCGAGCCGAATGAGTTGATGGTCGACTGTATAAAGACATTTGACAGCGAGAAGACCATGCCCTGCACACCGGCCGGCACACCTATGGCGAGGATGCGGCGCACGGAGGGACGCGTGGTGAAAACTTCGCGCCAGTCGAGACGTACATCACTGCGTTCGCGCATTAGCATGACCAAGATAATGGCTGCCGAAAGGACGTTTGCTGCGACTGTGCCTATGGCTACGCCCTCGACGCCCAAGCCGAAGACGAGCACCAGAAGCAGATTGAGTATCACATTGAGTATGCCGCCCGCGACAAGCGCGTAGAACGGGCGCCGGGTATCGCCTGTCGCACGTAATATCGCCGACCCGAAATTATATATCATCATAAATGGAAAGCCGACGGCGTATATGCGGAGGTATGTGACCGCTTCGTCCAAGATATCGTCAGGCGTGCCCATGGCGCTGAGTATCGGCGATGCCACTGACAGCCCGAGCAAAAGGAGGAGAACGCCTGAAACGACTGCTATCAGCATAGTTGATGAGACAGCGCGTATGACCGCCGCCTTGTCGCGCCGTCCGATGCTGTTTGCTATCACAACATTAGCGCCTATCGAGATGCCTACAAAAAGATTGATGATAAGACTGATGACCGGCCCGTTGCTGCCGACGGCTCCTAACGCGCGGTGGCTGACGAAACGACCCACGACAGCTACGTCAATCGAGTTGAACGACTGCTGAAGCACGCCGCTCGCAATCAAAGGTATGGCAAAGGCAATGATGGCACGCAGCAGGTTGCCCTGCAGCATATCAACACGTTTATTGGATTGTGAAACCGACATAGCCCCATTTCTTTTTTACCGCTGCAAAATTACGCTTTTTTTGACGATAATCTACGTCAAAATATGGCTCACGACATAAAAAGGCCGGTTAGTGTGCTTTAGCCACACATAACCGGCCGGATATGAGTTAAATGGGTAATCAGAAATAGAAGTTTACAGATTTAGGGTAATAGAGCATGGCACTGCCGATTTGCTGGGCTGTGTGTTCGCCCATTGTCGCTGCAACAATCGCAAGCGCAAATCTCAGAGACGAGCTCGGGCCGTTGCCGGTGATTATTCTGCCCGAATTTATTACGGGTGCGTCTCGAACGATGGCGCCTCCTGCACGAAGACTATCCTCTGTGCCCGGGTAGCCCGTGGCCTCCTTGTCCTTGAGTATGCCGAGCGGCGCGAGGACCATTGCCGGTGAGGCGCAGATAGCGGCTATCGAGCCTTTGTGGGCATGCACTTTGAGCAGATCAGACAGCGGGTCGAAATTATGAAGATTCTCGGCTCCGGGCAGACCGCCGGGGCATATAAGCCACTCGGCGCGGTCGAAATCAGCCTCCTTGAATGTAAGGTCTGCAGTGATTGTGACTCCGTGAGCGCCTGTCACGTGGCGTGTATCGTTGATAGAAACAGTCTTGACGTCCATACCTGCGCGGCGCATGACATCGACAGGGGTTAATGCCTCGATTTCCTCGAATCCGTCGGCAAGGAAAATAAATGAGCTGTGCATAATAGTTAAGGTTTTAGGGGTAGGTTTAGGGTGTTAACAAACTCAGCGGATAAAAGTTCGGTATTTGATGCCGAATTTCTTATTTTTGTGGAAAAATTATAGCAATTATGAGAATAAGGTTTAAGATTGCGCTAATATATGTCATTATTCTGACATTTGCAAGTTGTGGCGAAAAAAATTATATTAATGAGGGCGCGGTATGGGGGACGTCATATAGAATATGCTATTCCTCTCCGGCCGGCGATTTGTCGGATTCGGTGACTTCGGTCATGCGCAGTGTCGAGCTTGAGCTGTCGATGTTTGACTCATTGTCGACTGTATCCCGTTTCAACCGCGGCGAGACGGTCGATGTCAGTCCGATGCTCGCCGAGGTCCTCGACGTCTCGCGTGATGTGTGGCGCCGCAGCGGCGGGGCCTTTGATCCGACTGTCGCACCGGCTGTCGAGCAGTGGGGTTTCGGGCGACGGCGACTCCCGGAAGGTTGTGTGCCCGACTCGGCATCTGTCGATTCTGTGCGTGCGCTTGTGGGCTTGGAGACTGTTTTGCTAACCGATAACGGTCGTCTGAAGGCTGCCGGAAATGGCGCCGGCCTTGATTTTTCGGCTATAGCAAAAGGATTGGGTGTAGATTGTGTCGCTGCAATGCTCAGACGCAATGGCTGTAATGACTATATAGTTGAAATCGGGGGCGAAATAGCGGTCAGCGGACTGTCGCCGCGCCGTCGTCCGTGGCGTGTGCAGATTGATTCGCCCGCAAGCGGATTTGACGGACATGAGGCCCTCAGGTTGATCGAGGCGCACAATTGCGCCATAGCAACATCAGGCAATTATAGAAATTATCGTGAGACCGGTCGTGGAAGGGTGGGGCACACGATTGACCCGCGTACATGTTTCCCGGCTGTAACACCAACGCTCAGCGCGACAGTAATTGCTCCGACATGTATTGTAGCTGACGCCCTTGCTACGGCCTGTATGGTTTTGACGCCCGATGAGGCCCTTGAGATGATTTCATCTTATCCCGGTGCGGAACTGCTTTTGGTTGTGAGGGGGGATAGTGTGGCAGACAGCATGTCGGTTGTCTCTACGCCCGGATTCCCGTCATTCTGGACAAGATGATTTTTTTGATGTTACATGTCTGTAACAAAACGACATAAAAAAATCGGCTGTCTCACGACAACCGAAAATCTTTAACCTTAAATCTAATACCATGAAAAACACAGTGCAAATATAGTAATGTGTACTATAAACAACATTTCATGTGTGTGGTTTGTTTATTGCGATGTTCGAATTAATATTTATTAACAGAAAAATCATTCTCAAATTTGTAATTTAGCATCAAATAATTTTGGTCGTGTCATCCGGCTGCATTGACGCATATATTTGTTCCAATCATTTGTTATCAACCCTTGCGAAATGAGAATCAAAATTTTAGTTATTGACGACGAAGAAGCTTTGTGCGAAATCCTTAAATTCAATCTCGAAAAAGAAGGTTATGAGGTCGATTGTGCATATAGCGCAGAAGAGGCCCTTTCGATGGATCTCGGCGGCTATTCGCTGTTTATCGTCGATATAATGATGGGCGCTTTGAGCGGGTTTGATTTTGCCAAGCGGATTCGTAATATTTCCGAGACCGAGAACACTCCTGTAATCTTCTGCTCGGCTCTGACTGATGAAGATGATAAGGTTATGGGCCTTAACATAGGAGCAGACGATTATGTGACCAAACCGTTTATCATCGGCGAGGTGCTTGCGCGTGTACGTGCTGTCTTGCGTCGTTCGGCCGCGGCCCAGAAAGTCGCTTATAATATATCGCAGGGTATATATGAGCCTGATATCGCCTTCAAAACCCTACGTATCGACCGTAATGAGAAGATATGTTATCTTGACGGCGAGGAGGTGCAGCTGACTCGTACGGAATTTGATATATTGCTGTTTTTCCTGACACACCGTAACCGCATTTACTCGCGCGAGGAGATTATCGAGCAGGTATGGGGTGCGGATGTCGTTGTCACAAACCGCACCATCGACACAAATATAACAAGGCTGCGCAAAAAACTCGGCGAATACGGCAACTATATTATCACCCGTCAGGGCTTCGGCTATGGGTTTAAGGAGACATATTAGTTATCAGTGGCAGCTGTTTATACCGCTTGTCGGCACATTGTGGCTAACGATTATAGGCATGGCCTTATGGCAGTCCTATAACGAACGCGAATACCGCCTCGGCTTGTTGCGTGAGCAACTTAAACTGATTGGTGAACGCATTGTCGATGCTTACGAGAACGAATATAACCCCCAGCGGTTCTATAATTTCGTGTCACGTTATTATGTGGCCGACCCGCTGTATGACCAGATACGCATATCTGTCTATGAAGACAATAAGCTAATCTACTCTGTCGGTAATGTAATTTCACTCAGCGAGGTAGACTCTGACAAAGCCGAGGGCTTTATACACGACTCCGAATCCGAAAACGATGATGATGTCAAAAAGCCGCATACGGCCGGTTATCTGCAATCAGCCTCCCGTAAGATAACCAACAGTGATTTTTTCTATTGGAACAGTCACAGCAGTGACGGGCGTATGCAGGTCTATACCGTTCTTCCGTTCAATGAAGGCATAAATGCCATAGGCATAGTTGATCCGAGTATATGGTTTGTGCTTTTCGGTGCGGCTACTATACTGACGGTAATCGCTTATTTTTCGACGAGATACTTCGGACGTAATATATCGAATCTGCGTACACTTGCACTCAATGCCGCTACCGATCCGAACTTCATACCCGCTCTTGATTATCCCAACGATGAGCTCGGCGACATAACGCATCAGATTATACATATGTATAACGAGCGTTCGAAAGCAGTGCTCAAATTAAAACGTGAGCATCAGGTCGCTCTGCATGCAATGGAGGAGAAAGCCCGCATGAAACGTCAGCTGACCAACAATATCAATCATGAACTTAAAACTCCGATTGGAGTTATAAAGGGATATTTGGATACCATTCTCGAGAATCCTGACATGGATCCTGCTTCACGAGACCATTTCCTGCGCAAGATGCTTGAACATGCAAACCGCCTTGTCAATCTTATCACCGATGTATCGGCCATGACACGTCTTGAGGAAGGCTCGTCGCTTGTCAGCACAGAGGAGCTTGACTATCATGATGTTGTCTACACTGTGTGCAGCGACCTCGAAGAGTCGGGCGCTCTCGGCGAGATGGAGTTTGTCTATGATGTCCCGACGGGATGTCTGATTATGGGCAATTATAATCTGCTTACCGGCATGCTTATCAATCTCGCTAAAAATGCGGCTGCCTATTCCAAGGGTACTGAGTGTGGTGTCAGACTTGATGGCGAAGACGACAAATTCTATCATTTCACTTTCTTTGACAATGGAGTCGGAGTCAAAGAAGAGCATCTGCCGCATCTCTTCGAACGATTCTACCGTGTCGATACCGGACGTTCGCGCAAGAGCGGTGGCACAGGCCTCGGTCTGCCTATAGTCCAGAATACTATTTTGGCGCATGGCGGCAGTATTGAAGTGCTTAACGGCGATAACGGCGGCCTGTGGTTCCGATATACTTTGCCCAAAATCAAGACAAAATAACATATTTTTCAAAGCGACACAATATTGTTGCGCCGATGTAACCCGAATGTAACATTGCGGCAATAAATTTGCGACATCATCAAGATAATAAATCAAACAACATATACTGAATCCAATCCTCTGAAAACTAATTCCTGCAAACAATAGTAATAAAAGCATAAGCATAAAGTATACAAGCAACATTCACAAACTAAACGGTACGGGTCGTCGAGATTGACGCTCCGTATTTTTTTGCGTAATTTATAGGGTAAAAGTTTGTATCTTTGCCTTAGGAACTTAAAATTACTTCATCACATGAAAAATCTTATTCGTCACACTTTATTTGCCTCCATTATTGCCGCATGCGCTTTGCCTGCATATGCTCAGGAACAGGTCGAACAGCCTCACCGTGAGTTTTATGAATGGACCGATGTCTGGATTCCCGGCGGCAACAATACCGACAAGCCGCGCATACTGCTGATTGGCAATTCGATAACACGCGGTTATCAGCCCAAAGTCGAGAAAATGATGGCCGACCGAGCATATGTGGCGCGTTTCTCGACGTCAAAGAGTGTCGGTGACCCTGCATTGCTCGACGAACTCGAGGGCGTAATGAAGAACACCTGTTTTGATATCGTTCAGTTTAACAATGGCCTCCACGGCATGGAGTATACAGACGAGGAGTATGAAAAAGCGTTCCCTGACTTTGTGGCCATGATTAAGAAATATGCCCCGGGTGCATATCTTATCTGGGCTAATTTTACGCCTCTCTATCAGGCTCCCGAGATGACAGAGATTACCGAACACTCGTTGCGCGGCGACGCACGTAATGAGATTGCCCTGCGACTGCTCAAAGACGAAAATGTCGAAATTAACGACCTTCACTCGGTGATGGTCGGACATCCCGAATATTATTTGCAGGGCGATGGCTCGCATCCGCGCGAGGCCGGTTATGAGGCCCTTGCCCGCAAGGTGGTCGAGGTGCTTGACGGAGCGTTAAAGAAAATCGGTAAATAAGAAATACCCAACGATTTATTGCATGGGACTGAGCTGAGCTCAGTCCCATGTGTATTTTTTCTGGTGTGAAAAGCGGGAACTGAATAATACTGAGATACGGCGCGCAAAGTGACTCAGCGCAAGTGGCGGGATGCTCAGTCTCAAACGTCTTAATCCGAGCGCACACATGGCTCTGCGGAAGAAAATCGTGTAGACTGTCCATGCTGCGATTATGGTTGCCGCTCCCGCTGTGATGACCGCTATGTTTGTCAGAGCGGCTGCGATGGCGGTAGACGCTGCCGCGAGACATGTCCATAACGCACATTCGGCGGCTGATGTCGCTGACAGAGGCTTGTGACGAATGAATGACTCGGTGAACCGGCGTCGCAACTTTGCCTCGCGCATCGACCGGCGGTAATCATAGCTGCCGAATCTGACGATAGATTCCTCTGACAGTTCGACGACGGTATTGTCGGCCGTGGCAATTTCGCTGATGAATATATCGTCGTCGCCGGCACAGAGATTAAGGGAGCGAGAGAATCCTTTATTGTCAAAAAACAGCTGCCGGCGATATGCTAAATTCATTTCGGTGCCGCGATAAGGATGTCCGGCTGTGGCAGCGCTCAGCCAGTCAATGCTTTCGGCTGCATAGTCAAATGCACGTGCGCAAGCTCCGCGCCCGCGGTCGTCGCCTGCGAGCGGGGCGGCGTAGCCGAGCACCACGCCGGTCTCAGGGCGATTAAAGTGGTGCATCATTTTGGCGAGCCACAGCGGGGAGTCGATGACGGCTGCTGTGGTCGTCAGCACGACGATGTCATGACGTGCGGCCTTTACGCCGAGCGTAACTCCGAGCTTTTTGCGGCTCAGCGATCTCGCGCCGTCAGGCGTATGTGTAAGATACAGATTGCGATGTATGTCACAGAGAGCGCCGACAGTGTTGCGTACGTCGACAGACTCGCCGTCGTTTACCACTATAACTTCAAAATTACCCGGATAATTTTGGGCGAGGATTACAGGAAGCAGGTTTTCAAGAGGAGTCGGGTCGTTCTGAGAGTAAACTATTATCGATGCTTCAGGACAAGCCTGTCCGTCGTCGGCTGTCAGTTCGCATTGCTTACGCCTGCGGCTGACACGCCCGATTGATACTATGCTGACTGTTATTGAGATTGCGGCGGCAATCAGTGCTATGGCGAGCGCTATGGCTGTTGTGAGATTTATTTCAAAACTAAATATCATTTCCTCTCTGTCGGTTTGTGACAGCAAAATTACTCAAAAAATGCGCTATAAAAAAGATGCTCATTATATAATAATGCGCTAACTTTGCCGTTACTTTTTAAGAATTATTGTATTACAATTTAGAAACCAATCAACACAGTATATATGAAGATGCGTATCTTCCTGCTTGCTGCCTTAGGTGTTTTTATGGCCTCATGTTCGACCTCAAAGTCGGCACTGCCTTATTTTCAGGATATTTCTGCGGTCAGCGAGGGCTCGTTCAAAGCTGACAATTACTCTCCCGAGATAAAACCTGATGACGAACTGATGATTACCGTAACCTCAATTGTTCCCGAGGCCACGGCTATTTATAATCTGCCGCTGTCGAATCCGGCCATGAAATCGGCCATGTTTAAGGCAGCTACGCCGAGCCAGCAGACATACGTTGTCAACAGCGACGGCGATATCAGTTTTCCTGTTCTCGGCAAGATTCATGCAGCCGGTATGACTGTCGAACAGCTTGCTGACAAGCTGACTGCCGATATTGCCAAGGATGTTGACGATCCGATGGTCACGGTTTCGCTTGTCAATTTCATAGTGTCGGTCGCCGGCGAGGTGCGTCAGCCCGGCACGATTCCTGTCAACCGCAATCGTTTCAGCATCCTCGACGCCCTCTCTGCCGCCGGTGACTTGACAGAGTATGGTGAGCGTTCAAATGTGCTGCTCGTGCGCGAGGAAAACGGCGAGCGCAAGTTTGTTCACTTGGACCTGAATTCTTCAGAGACGCTGACGTCGCCTTATTTCTATCTCAAACAGAATGACTATATCTACGTAGAGCCCAATAAGATACGTCAGGCAAATTCGAAGTATAACCAGAATAATTCGTTTAAACTGACCGTGATTTCAACCATTGTGAGCGCTGCATCGGTGATAGCGTCGCTTGTCATCGCCCTAACCGTAAAATAACAGTCAGACATGGCAAAGAAAAAATCAGATTTTATCGACATCAAAGCCATTTTGCGTGAATACGCTTCCAAATGGTATTGGTTTGTCATTTCGATAGCCGTATGCGGCGCCTTGGGCTTTGTTTATGCCAAAATAAAGAAACCGGTCTATGCCGTCAACGCAAACGTAATTATCTCGCAGGACAACAAGGGAGGCATGGCCGCTCTCGGTTCGCTCGGCGACCTGTTCGGCTCAAACAGCAAGGTCGACGACGAGATTTTTGTCATTTCGTCACATTCGGTTTATCGTGACGTAGCCAAAGACCTCGGCATCAATAAAAAGCACTATGTAAAAGGCGGATTTCTCAATACTAAATTCTTATATCCCGATTATCCGCTTGATGTCGTTTTTACGCCTGCCATAGCCGACACTCTCCGCAAAGGCATTACATTTAAAATCAATTTAGATAAAAACGGTCTCGCCGACATCACCGCCAAGGCCGGCAAGAAAGAGATAGCCGATGTCAAAGACTCAAAGCTCCCGGCTACTCTTACGACAGACTTCGGTGTGTTTGTCGTCGATACGACGGCCGCCTATGTTCCCGGCAAAGCGCTCAAATCGACGGTTTCAATCATCAGTTATGACCTCGCTGCCGAGAATCTGGCCAAAGAGGTCGCGGCATCTATCGCGAGTAAACGCAGTAATGCCATACGCCTAGGCATCAGGACGATAAACCCCGAGTACGGCATTGATGTACTCAATCAGGTTATCGAACGATATAATTTGCGCGGCATTGCCGAGAAAAACCTTCAGGCTCAGAAAACCGCCAAGTTTATCGATGACCGTCTCGCCATCATCACCGGCGATTTGAATGAAGCCGAGTCGACAATACAGCAGTATAAGGAAGACCGCGGCATCGTCGATGTACGCGCCGAGGCCCAGTATCAGACCGGCAAACAGCACACATACGAGGCTGCACTCGTCAACGCCGAGACTCAGGCCGAAGTGGTCAAGATGACCGGCGAATTTATTTCCAATCCCGAGAACGCCTACGCGCTTATACCGATGACTGTCGACAATAAATCGTTGCAGGACGGTATAAAACTTTATAACGAGACGGTGCTCAAACGCATGGAAATCGCCGCGACCGCCAAGCCCGGCAACCGTGCTCTCGTGCAGATAGACGCCCAGATAGGAGCCATGCGCGACAATATAGCCACGTCGGTTAAACGCACTTATGACAACCTGCAGGTAGGCATACGCGACATACGCCGTCAGGTCAACTCGGCTTCCGGCCAGTTAGGCAATGTGCCCCGTCAGGAACGTGAGTTTCTCAATATGAAACGTCAGCAGGAGGTCAAGCAGCAGCTCTATCTCTTCCTGCTCGAAAAACGTGAGGAGACCGCCATGATGCTTGCCAATGCCGTGCCCAAGGGCCTGATTGTTGACGAAGCCTATACGCTTACAGAACCTGTATCGATGAGCAAGAAAATGATACTGCTGATTGCCCTGTTTATCGGTCTGTGCCTGCCGCCCTTCGTGCTCTATCTCCGCAAGGTGCTCCGCACCAAGTTTGACACCAAGGACGAGGTCGAGGACGTCATCGACGTGCCCATCATCGGCGAAATCTGCCAAGACCGCACCGGCAACTCACTCGTGGTCAGCGCCACAGACACCTCGTCTACAACCGAGTTGTTCAGACTCATGCGCTCAAATCTGCTTTTTGTGCTCGGCGACCGCAATGAGAAGGTAATAATGATTACATCGACCACGTCAGGCGAAGGCAAATCGTTTGTGTCAATCAACCTTGCCGCCACGCTCTCGCTGCTTGACAAGAAGGTGCTCATCATCGGCATGGATATCCGCAAACCGCGTCTGGCCGAGTACTTTGATATCCACCCGCGCTTCGGTCTGACGCAGTATTTGGCTTCTGATCAGATTACGCTCGACAGTCTTATTGTCAACGACCCGCGCATACCGTCGCTCGATATCATCACGGCCGGCCCGATTCCGCCCAACCCCGCCGAACTGCTTACATCCAAGAAACTTGACACCATGATGGCTGAGCTGCGCGAGCGCTACGACTACATTATCATCGACTCGGCTCCCGTGGGCATGGTCAGCGACACATTCACCCTCGACCGCCTCGCTGATGCGACAGTCTATGTCGTGCGGGCCAACTACACCTCGCGCTCTGACCTCCGCTTCATCGAGGAGATCTACCGCGACCACCGTCTCAAGAAGCTCACCGTCGCCGTCAACGGCACGGCCACACGCCGCGGTTACGGCTATGGCTACGGCGAGAAAAAGAAATCGTAAACGCTCCGCCACTGTGGCTGAGCCTTCATCGTCATCTGCACGCCGTGACCAATTCGAGTGTATATAAGTGGACGGCTATCGACCGCCTGTTGAACACTGTCATGACCTTCGGGGGAAATATCCTGATGGCCAACCTGCTCGACCCGTCAGAGTTCGGTCTGCTTGCCATGGTTGCGGTCTTCACGGCCATCGCGCAGAACATCTCGGGTTGCGGCATGTGTGACGGACTTATCCATAAAGCCTCTCCCACTGCACGTGACTACTCGACAGTGTTCACGGTCAACCTTGTGCTCGGCTTGTGTTTCAGCACGCTATTTCTGACCTGCTCGGGTCTCGTGGCGCAGTTCTTCGGCCACGTCGAGCTGCGCGGCATCATGATAGCCATCGGCATCTGCTTCTTGTTTCAGGCCATGTGTATGGTTCAGGAGACCAAGATGCGTAAGGACATGTCGTTCAAGAAGCTTGCCATCGTGCGCCTTTCGGCAACGGCTTCGGCGCTGACGCTCGGCATCATTCTCGTTCTTAACGGCTACAGCTACTGGGGCCTCGTCTCGACACAGATTTTCCTTTCGGTCTTCCTTTGGTTCTACTATATTCTGGTCTCGCGCTGGCTGCCGCGCTTGGCGTTCTATCGCGACTCGTTCCGTGAGATGTTCGGCTATGGCATACATCTGATGCTCGCCTATATTTGCAATCAGTTTGCGCAGAATGTCAATACGTCAGTCCTCGGTAAATTTGCTCCCGCAGCTTCGGCAGGTATTTATTCTCAGGCGCAGAAACTCGAGAGTACACCCTTCGGACTCACAGAGGCCATTTTCAACTGGCCATTCTTCTCGGTGCTCTCCAATATTACCGACCCGGCTGAGAAGGTTAAGGCCGCCGTGCGCATGCACGCCTCTATCCTGTTTGTAAATGTCTCGGCCGGCTGCCTGCTGTTTTTTATCGCGACGGCTGCCTTCAATACCCTTTACGGTGCGAAGTGGGATGCCGCCATCCCCGTTTTCCGCCTGCTGCTTGTCTTCGGCATAGCCCAGTCCATGAAATTTTATTATCAGACTGTTTTCAAGGTCTACGGCCGCACAAAGCTAATCCGCAATCTGACGTTTGCTGAAGTCGGACTGCAGGTGGCCCTTCTTTTCTTGGTTTACGACAAAGGCGTCATGGCTATAGCCTTGTCGCAGGTCATTCCGGCGCTGCTTGCCGTCAGTGCCCACGTCGTCGGCTACCGTGTTTATGTGCGGCAGACCTTCGGAGCCTACTTCAAAAGCTCTTTCCTCCCCTTTATTATCCCTGTTCTGACTCTTGTGGCGTCATGGTTCATCAGCACCACCTTTACGGCATATCTTCCCTCTTGGGTTAACCTTATCGCCCAAGGCATTGTTTTCGGAGGCATACTGGTATTAGTAAACGAGTGGTTTAAGCCTTCTTATTATATGGCTGTCAGAGAGGTAGTAATTAATAAATTCAGTTCGCACCGATGAGTCAGTTGACGTCGACATATTCAGCATCTGCGCCTGAGGTTGAAAAGGCTCCTGAAGTGCGCCCCGAGCGTCGCTATCTCGACTTGTCGTGGAGCAACATGCGCTGGCCGCTGTTTTTTCTGCTCTCGATGTCGCTGACCGGCCTGCAGTTCCCGCTCGGCTATCTCTTTGTCGCGATAATACTTATCAACCGTTTCCGCGAAGACAAGTATGATTTTATCATCATGCTGACACTCTTTTTCGGCGGTTACGGTCTGATCGGTCAGGACACTTTCGGGCCGCTTAAGATGCCTGATGTTGCGCTCGGTATCTCTCTTATCGCGCTTTTTGTCTATCGCAAGACTGACATCGTGCGTAAAGCTTGTATCGGATGGGCGCTTTATCTCGCAGGTATATTGATAATTGCGTCATTCAGTGAGGAAAGCATGAGCATACAGTTGCGCACTATACGTAACTACCTGACATTTATCTACTTCCTTGTCCCGCTTGTTGTTTTCAGCGGCATGGAATTTGATTTTGACAAATTTACTGCCAAGCTCTTCCCGTTTGCGCTGATTCTCTGTGCTTTCTATATAGTCGACGGTTTTATAATCGACGGTTTTATTTTGCTTCCGCGAACACCTTTTCTGGGTTCTGAATCAGATTCTACCTTTTTTAAACCGTTTCTTCATCCTTTCTCGGGGAATTTCGTCAGAAAATATCCTCGTGGAATGTATCTTTTGTTGCTCTGTGTTTACCCTCTCGCCAAGACTTACAAATTGCGTTGGTGGCAATGGCTACTATTTCTTGGAGCCTTGGCGGCCTGTCGCACATTTACAGTCATGCTCGGCTTCGTTATAGGCTATTTCGTCTGCGTGCTTACATGGCGCAGCTTGTTAAAATATGCCACGATTGGTCTTGCATTACTTACGGCGCTGTATTATGTTGATGGATTGCTCCCTTCCAATAAAGATCATGAATCGGCGCTCCGTATAAAATCATCTGTCGACCAAGTTATTGAACTCGGAGAAATACAGGATGACGTTGACCTTGCGGAGTTCGGTAGCGGACGCTTCGGTCAGATGTTACCCAAACTTGAGATGGTCAGGGAGTATGACCGACAGTTGACAGGTCTCGGCTTCCTCCATGCCGAACTCACCACAAATACTAAGTATATTCTAATAAATGAATATTATCGTGATGTCGAAAAAAGTGAGGAGACGGCTGTCGGTGTCGAGATAGAGCCTGTGCAGGTTTATATCAATATGGGCTACTTGGGCCTCATCCTTTACTTCGCCTATTTTATCGCGATGTATGTCATAGTCCGACGCAAACGTTATTCGCTCTATTTCATGTCTGTGCTTGTGATGTCTTTTATTGACGGTCTCGGCGCATACGGAGGTCTTACGGTACCTGTGGGTTTGTTATTATGTGCTCTGTGCTTTGCGGTTGTAGTGATGGGGCCTGACAAAGAAGAGAGGGTTGCCAATAAGGCTTCTCTTGCGAATGTTTCGTAGGGGGCTATTTCCCTGTTTTGATAAACCGTTTGACGCGTTGTATTATCGCCGTCGGTTTGGGACCTATGATGCATTGAAGCCTCTTCTTGAGTCTTTGATATGGACTATTCCATGTCCCGGCGAAGTGATGGACGGCAACCGTTCGCGCAGTACGTGAGTCCTCCATAGTTACAAGATGTATCGGGCTGAAGAAATCTGATTTGAACAAATATAATGTGTTTTTGTCATCGCCCATTTCTTCCGGACTATCTATGTCGACACGCTTTGCGGGCCAACCGGGCAGACTCTCTAAGAGTCGCGGCAAAGCTGTGGTATTAAAAGTGCCGTCAGCAAGGATAAACGAGTTTGAATCATAATAGTCAAGGAGAGACTTGAATATTGGCAGACCTGCGGGCGCACCCATGACAGCAGCTTCTATAAAACCCGAGTCACTCTCGCGCCCAAGCATATATGGCAGGTCGAGGAAATCATCAAAGTTTTTCAGGGTCTCCACGTCAGAGTCAAGATAGATGCCACCCTCGTGATAAAGAGCATATGCTCTGATATAGTCTGCCGCAAAGGCATATTTGCGCGAGCCGAAGGCCTCGTCCACCCACCGCGATTTGCCCCGCGGAAAACGATTGAAGTCCCAAAGTCGGATTTCATAACCGGGCAGACAGCGATGCCATGACTCTATGCAGCGTCTGATTTTATTAGGGTAGGGGTCGCCGCTCAGCCAGCAGAAATGTATGATGCGAGGTATTTTGCTCATAAAATCTCATTCATTTTTTGCAAAGATAAGCCAAATTTGCTCGTTAAGACACATTGGGAGATTGAATTTTACTAAATTATGATTTTTATCACAATAGTGATAAACCTAGCCTTTTATACGCACCACTAATTCATTCGGTAATTTGGCGCGGATGAAGGCAGTTTGTTAACAAGCATTTAAAAGTAATAAGTCTATAAGTAATAACTTTGTTAGTAATAAAGTTGTAAGTTATAAGTTTATTACTTATCTTTGCGGGTAAAGAAACGCATAATTATGGAAAACAAACCCTTTATATTTGGAGTAGCTACTTCCGGTGAAAATTTTACTGATAGGGAGCGGGAAACCGAACGTTTGTTGATGAATTTCAAACATGGGGTAAATACCGTTCTTATATCACCACGTCGCTGGGGTAAGACATCCTTAGTGCAGAAAGTGTGTCAGCTTGCCCGCTCGGAGAAGCTAAAGATAGTTTATCTTGATATTTTTTCATGTCGCAGTGACAGAGATTTTTATGATGCGTTTGCTTCTGCTGTTTTGAAACAAACTTCATCAAAGTTGGATGAGTGGTTAGAGCATGTTAAAATGTTTCTATCGCGTATCAGCCCTAAAATATCTTTTGGAACTGACCCGATGAATGATTTCTCACTGTCGCTTGACCTTAATCCTCAAGATGATGACATTGATGAGATATTGCAGTTGCCCGAAAGGATAGCGCGGGAAAAAGGAATCAATATAGTAGTGTGTATAGATGAATTTCAGCAAATCGCCGAGTTTAATGATTCGAAAACTTTTCAGAAACGTTTGCGCACCGTGTGGCAGTTGCAGAAATCGGTTTCGTATTGCCTCTTTGGCAGTAAGAAGCATCTGATGAATGAATTATTTGAAAAAAGGAGTCTGCCTTTCTACAAATTTGGTGACGCTATTTATTTGCAGAAAATTGACACTCAAAATTGGGTGGATTATATTTGCAGGCGCTTTGAATCGACGGGCAAGCACATCAGTAAAGAATTAGCTGAACGAATTTGCACGCAAGTCGAGAATCATTCGTCTTATGTGCAGCAGTTGGCTTGGCTTGTTTGGATTCACACTGATAAGACGGCTACAAGCCAAGACTTTGAATTAGCTTATCAGGATATACTTGACCAAAATACGCCCCTGTTTGAAAAACAGACCGAGAGTCTTACAACCAATCAGCTCAATTTTTTACGTGCAGTAATAGAATCGCCTGACAGTGAGTTATCGTCGCAAGAGATATTACAGAAATATCATCTCGGCTCATCGGCAAATGTTGTGGTCATAAAGAAGGCATTGCTGAAAAAAGAGCTTATTGAGATTGAGAAATGCAAGGTGATGATTCCTGACCCCGTCTTAAAAGAGTGGCTTAAAAAGGAATTATGGCCTTAAGAAATTATGCGGCGGTTGATGCATAGCGCATACCGCATAATTGGTAAAAAGTTTTGAAAGTAATAACTTTGTGAGTAATTCTCTCTGCGCTGTGTATTTTTGCAGTGAACAAACAAGTATGTAAATGAGTAACAAACCGCAGATATTGTCGGATAATATACTTCCTGTTGACTACCTCTGTGAAGTCTTCAGCAGTCTTCGCGCTTATTGTGAGAAGGAGGATTTCAAGGGCTGGGACCCTTATGACGGACTCAATTCACGATTTTTCAAGGCGTTGCCTTTTGTCGGCAACTCGGCCGTGTGCCGCCTCGTGTGGATTCAGCTTTTCAAACGCCTGCCGTTTAATTTGCGTCCGGTCTTAGGCGTGCCAAAACAGCACAATGCCAAGGGCGTCGGCCTTTTTCTCCAAGGCTACTGCACGCTGTGGCATACACTTCGCGAAAATCCGGAACAGACTTCGTGTTTTGGTCAGCCCGACTCAATAGAAGCTCAGATAAACCGTTTGGGCGAGCTTTTGCTTGACATGCGCTCAAAGGGTGTCAGCGGGGCGGCATGGGGCTATAATTTCCCGTGGCAGTGTCGCCGCGAGTTCCTGTTCCCGGCTGACGAACCCACGATTGTCGCGACCGTCTTTTGCGCGTGGGCGCTTCTCGACGCGGCTGAAATCACAGGTCGCACCGACTTCCGTGCCGCGGCCGTTTCGTCGGCTGAATTTATAGCACGTGATTTGCGCAAGACGCCTTACGGTCCGGGCGTTATAATTTCATATTCCAAGCTACAGGGCAACGACACCATATATAATGCTTCGCTCCTCGGCTCGCGGCTTTTGGCCCGTGTCGCTGCGTTGACAGGCAATAAAGAGTATATGTCGCTTGCTCGCTCGAGTGTGGCCGCATGCTGTCATGCTCAGAATCCCGACGGCTCATGGACTTACGGGGTGAAGCCCGTCACCGGCTGGATTGATTCATTTCACACCGGCTATAACCTTGACGGCCTCATCGCCTATCAGGAACTCTCGGGCGACAACACTTTCAGCGGCAATATAGAGCGCGGTCTGAAATATTATCTCGAAACGTTCTTCCTCCCTGACGGTTCACCCAAATACTATCACAACCGTCAGTACCCGATTGATATTCATTGTCCGGGCCAGTTGATCATGACGCTTGACCGCCTCCAAAAGTATGCTGAAAACAAAGCTCTTGTAAATAAGGTGCTTGCGTGGACATTCAAGAATATGCGCGCACCCGAGGGCTATTTCTATTATCAGCTTAAGCGCGGGATTTCCTCGAAGATTTCTTATATGCGGTGGTCAAATGCGTTTATGTTCTGCGCTCTGTCCACGGCTATAAGACAGGAACTTAAGCTGACTAAGGGTCAGGGCATAGTCTGATTGCTGTTGAGGTCTGGCCTTGTATTGTTGATTTTTGCGAAAATATTTGTATCTTTGACTCATCATGGCTGATACAGACAACCGTTTCCTCATGATCGGGGGCGTCGGAGCGCCCAAGGAGTATGGTGGCGAGCTATCAAAGAACAAGCTCATCATCAGTCGTCTGCGTGAGCTCGACTGTGATGTCAGGGTGGTTGACACTTATGGTGCGCGCCGACGGCCGTACAGGTTACTGCCTCTTGTGCCCGCGCTTATGGCCGACCGTCAGGCTCCGATTATCATTTCGACAAGTTTCGGCAACATCAAGGTCATTTCGCGCTGGATTCGTCGGCTTTATCCCCGCCGGCGCATGATTTTATGGGTCATAGGCGGCTCGTTAGCCGAGCAGGTCGAAAAAGGCGAGTATACGACGGCTGACCTTGCGGTCTTCGACCTCCTGATTGTCGAGTCGCGCCGAATGCTTCAGCCACTTGAAAACTCGGGCTGCGCTAATGTCATCCACATGCCTAATTTCAAGGATCTTACGTATAGCCCTGACTGCCGTTCAAAGCATATTGGTGACGAAGACACGCTGCGTTGCGTATTTTTCTCGCGCATAGACACGCCCAAAGGCGTAGATATAATCTTGGAGGCTGCCCGTCGTCGCTCACTGAGCGACAATCGTGTGGCTATTGACTTCTACGGCGATATTAACCCTGTTATTAAAGAGCGATTTATGGCGGCGGTTGATTCCGACCCCGCACTGCGTTATTGCGGCAAACTTGACTTCTTTGACCCGTCTGGCCTCGCAACGCTCTCGCAGTATCATATCTCGCTGTTCCCTACTTTTTGGGAGGGCGAAGGCTTCCCGGGCGTCATCGTCGACTCTTATGCTGCGTCGATGCCGGTACTCGCGTCTGACTGGCGCTTCAACTGCGAATATGTTGGCGCTGACACCGGATTCATCTGTCGGGCGCAGGATGCCGACGATTTTGCGCGTATCTTTTGGCAACTTGCAGATAATCGCGTAACTTTGAACGATTATTTCGGCCCTTGTCGTCAGCGGGCCGATGCCTATGACATAAGACGTCTCGTCACAGATGATTTCATTAACCGATTTCTCAAGTAATGGCCTTAGGATTTAGTCTCAAAGAACGTATACGCCATCTGCTGTCGCTCACGCCGGCAGCCAAGCGCTCTTTACGGCGTCAGCTTAAAGATGCGACTGACGAGGATGTCGAGCGCGCCGTGTGCCGAGCGGTCGGAGACTGTCCTTATTACGCCCCATACGCAGATTTGCTTGCCGACGGGTTTGACCTGAAAAAGTTGCCGATTATCCGCAAAAAAGATATATTTGACTGTTCGCGACAGATGGTGTCGCGGCGTGTGTGGCGACCGCTGCTGATGCATAAGCGCACAGCCGGTTCGACGGGCATACCCCTCAACGTCTATTATTCGCCCCGTGCTGTCATTGACAAAGACTGCATACCGCGTTATCTCTTCTCGCTGATAGGCGATAATCTCAAAATCGGCGTGCTGCGTGACCACACGACTAACGGACGCTTTGTGCAACCCGTCGGCACCGGTCACTGGCTCTTCTCACCGTATCTGCTTTCGGCTGACAAATTAGACGAATACCTCTTCGAGATGCAGCGCATAGGCATAGACTGCCTCCATGTCTATCCGTCGGCACTCAATATTTTTGCCCGTCTCATACATCAGCGTTATGGCGTCTCGCCGCTTAAGCTGAAAGGCATATTCGCCAGCTCTGAAATCTTCTCTCGTGAGGACAAAGAGTTTGTGATGGAAGTCTTTCCCGGCGTGAAGATTGTCGATGCTTACGGGCACAATGAGCTTGTGGTTTCGGCCGCGGCGATTGACCTCGAGCCGTTTAAGTTCTTTACCGGCGTAGGCTACGTCGAGTTTGACGACACGGGCGAGCGCCTGCCTAACGGCAACCGCATCTGCGAGATTGTCGGCACATCGGTCGTCAACCGCACGATGCCGTTCATACGTTACGGCACCCTCGATTTCGCCGAGCTCGACCCTGACGGTAACGTGGTTTCCATTATCGGTCGCAGTTCTGACTTCATCGTCAACAAAGACCGACAGATTGTGCCCTGTCTCTTTCTTAACCGCCGCGAGTCGACGCGCAATGTCATCAACCGTCAGTACTATCAGCCGGCCGTAGGCAAATTTGTGCTTCGTCTCGTTGTCAATGAGAAATTTAATGATGACGACCGCCGCATGCTGACCGAGGATCTCCACACTTCGTTCAAGGACAGCTTTGACTGCTTGATCGAGATTGTCCCGTCGATACCGCGCACAAAGAGGGGCAAACAGCTGCGTCTCATTCAGGACCTCAATCTCGATGATTTCAGGTAAATATCGCGAGTGCTTTATCGCATGAAACAGTGCTTTGCTCGAAAACGTGATTTGTGATAAATAATCGTAACCCGAGTACGCAATTTTTTTTGTAAATTTGCGTTATTAAATTTGATTATTATACAACATAATTGCGACCATTTAAGACCCATCATCATGAAAGCATGCTTTATAGGACTCGGATATATAGGACTTCCCACAGCCATTATCGCTGCGCGTAACGGCGTTGAAGCAGTAGGTGTCGACGTTAATCCCGAGGTTGTCGACAAAGTAAATGCCGCCGAGCTGCATATTGTCGAGCCCGGTCTCGGATTTCTGCTGCGCGACACCGTTTCAGCCGGCAGTCTCCGCGCCGTGGCAAAACCCGAGGTGGCCGATGCGTTCTTTATCGTTGTCCCGACTCCGTTCAAGGGTGATTACGAGCCCGACACGTCATATGTCGAGGCAGCTACACGTTCGGTCATACCTTTTCTCAAAGAGGGAGACCTCTTTGTCATCGAGTCGACATCGCCTATAGGCACGACCGAGCAGATGGCAGCAATAATTTTTGAGGAGCGTCCCGAACTCAAGGACAAAATTTACATCGCATACTGTCCAGAGCGCGTTCTTCCCGGCAACGTCATCTACGAGCTCGTCCACAATGACCGTGTCATCGGCGGCATCAACCCCGAGTCGACTCAGAAGGCCATCGAGTTCTACAGCCGTTTTGTCGAGGGCAAGCTCTTTGCCACTAACTCGCGCACTGCCGAGATGTGCAAGCTTACCGAGAACTCATCGCGCGACGTGCAGATAGCCTTTGCCAACGAGCTGTCACTCATCTGTGACAAGGCCGGCATCAACGTCTGGGAGTTGATAGAACTCGCCAACCGTCATCCGCGCGTCAACATCCTGCGTCCCGGCTGTGGTGTCGGCGGCCACTGCATCGCTGTCGACCCCTATTTCATCACCTCAGCCTTCCCCGAAGAGGCCAAGCTCATCGCTCAGGCCCGCTCTACCAACAATTTCAAGGCCGAGTGGTGTGCCGAGAAAGTCATCAACGCAATTCTGCGCTTTGAGCTTGACAACAAGCGCAAACCTGTTGTGGCCATGATGGGCCTCGCTTTCAAGCCCGATATCGACGATTTGCGCGAAAGTCCGGCGCGCCGCATTACCACCGAGGTGATGAACTCGCGACATGACGCCACCATCCTCGTCGTCGAGCCCAACGTCTCACAGCACCCCGTCTTCAAACTGACTCCCTACGAGGAGGCTTATGAGGCCGCTGACATCGTCGTGTTCCTGACGGCACACACGCCATTTAAAGAGCTTGCGCCCGACCCCGACAAAGTAATTCTTGATTTCTGCGGAGTATTCAAAGATAAATAACCCTTCCGCACTGCCACCACCAGATATACCAGTAACCCGTATTGGAACCAATCACACTCAGAGGCATACGCATTTATCCCTTTGAAAGCCGGCAAGCGCTTGTCGATTTTGCCGACACCCGCAAGGGTATACTCATCGCTGTCAATGCCGAGAAAATGGCAAATGCTACCGACGAGCTCAGGGAGCTGATTAATAATAATATAGGTTATTGTGACGGCTCGGGTGTCGTACTCGCCTCGCGACGCAACGGCGCGCCGGGAGCTGTCAAGATTGCCGGTTGCGAATTGTGGTTAGACATCATACGCCGTCACGCCGCCGACAGCACGTTTTACATCATCGGAGGTCGTCCCGACGTTCATGCCGACACCATTATAAGACTGCGCGCCGACTTTCCCGGCATCAATATCGTCGGTCATCGCGACGGCTATCTCCGCGATGACGCTGACCGTCAGGCTCTCATAGACGACGTCGCCGACAAGCGCCCCGACTATGTGTTTGTGGCTATGGGCTCGCCCCGTCAGGAGTACCTGATGGCTGACATGCTTGCACGTCACAAGGCTGTATATCAGGGCCTCGGCGGCAGTTTTGACGTCTACACCGGCCGTGTCAAGCGTGCTCCTAAATGGTGGATTGACCATCATGCCGAATTTGTCTACCGTCTGTTAAAGCAACCCTCGCGCATACGTCGTGATGTCGTCAGGTTTAAATATGCATGGTGGTTGCTGACTAATAACTTCTAACACAATTTTCTCACAACTATGTGTCGCAAAATAATGCTTGTGTTCGGCACCCGTCCCGAAGCCATCAAGATGGCTCCGGTCATTGACGCCCTCAGGTCGCATGAAAAGGAATTCATCACTGAGGTGACGGTCACCGGCCAGCACCGCCAGATGCTTGATTCGGTGCTCGGGCTTTTCGGCATAAAGCCCGACTATGATCTCGATATAATGCGCCCGGGACAAGATCTTTATGACCTGACCGCGCGAATGTTGACAGGCATGCGCGACGTCCTCGCCGCTTCTCGCCCTGATATAGTGCTCGTCCACGGCGACACGGCTACATCTACTACTGCCGCCCTTGCAGCTTTCTACGCCCGGATAACGGTCGGACATGTCGAGGCCGGATTGCGCACCGGCGACATCTATTCGCCTTTTCCCGAGGAGATGAACCGCCGTCTGACGGGCCGTCTCGCAACATATCATTTCACTCCCACCGAGACATCGTGCGGCAATCTGCTGCGTGAGAATGTCGACCCTGCTGACATCGTTGTCACGGGCAACACCGTCATCGACGCACTTCATTCTGTGCGACAGCGTCTTGAGTCTGATTCGGAGTTTGAGGCACGCGCTGCCGCCGACGTCAAGGCTCTCGGTTATGATATCACTGCGCGCCTCGCCGAGCCCGGCCGTCGCATGGTACTCATCACCGGTCATCGTCGCGAAAATTTCGGTCGCGGCTTCGAGGGAATATGCACTGGTCTTGACAGACTTGCGTCACGTTATCCTGATGTAGACTTTGTATATCCGATGCATCTTAACCCTAATGTACGCAAGCCGATAGCCGATGTTTTCGGTGACGGACATGCAACCAACATGTTCTTTATCGAGCCTGTCGATTACCTCGGATTTGTCTATATGATGACCCGTGCCTATCTGATTATGACTGACTCGGGCGGCATACAGGAGGAAGCTCCTTCGCTCGGCAAGCCTGTCCTTGTGTTCCGTGACGTCACCGAGCGCCCCGAGGCAGTTGCTGCCGGCACTGTCACTCTCGTAGGCACAGACCCGGAGCGCATCGTCGCCGAGGCATCGCTGCTTTTAGACAATAGCGAAGTCTATGAGCGCCGCACGCGTCTCGCCAATCCATATGGTGACGGGCACGCCGCACGACGTATCGCTGACTTCCTCGCAACTAAATTTTAAGGATTATTCGTCGCCGAACTCGCGGTGAAGCGCCTCGAAGCGTTCTAAAGTCGCCGGAGAATGGCGCAGCATCGACTGACGCACGCGCTCGAGCGATTTCTCGCGCATGTCGCCGCTTTTTGAGTAAAATTTGTCTGCATAGCAGACGAGGCGCTCAAGCAGTGTCCGCGGCATATAGTCGCCCTCGGGAAGCGGCAGACCCATCTGTCTGATGTCGTCGGCCGTAATGCCCGCGCCGGTATGTCGCTCTGCCACCGAGGCTATGGCTTCGTCGACGCCCTCGTGGCGAAGCAGACGCGCGCCGAGATAGCCGTGGCGCAGGTAATGCTCGGTCCCGTGACAGTCTATGCCGTCGGCATCCGTATGAAATATGCCGATGTCATGGAGCATGGCCGCTGCCTCGACTTCGTCCGGGTCAAGGTCAAGATGTTTGCGGCGCATGATGTCGAGCGCCTTGTCAGCAACCTGACGGCTGTGGTGAATAAGAATATCCCGAAGGCGTGTGCCCTCGGGATAATATTTGTCAATGATTCGTTGCCAGTCTGTTGCCATCGCTTATTCCAAGATGGTGTTCCAGCCGTGGGTGTCTTCACATTCGCCCAAGCGGATAGCGTTCAGCTTGTTGTAGAGAGCTGTAGTGACGGGGCCGGGCTTGCGGTCTTTAGAGATGACATATTTGTGATCGGTGTCTAAGTCGTCGATTTCTCCTACAGGCGATGCTACGGCAGCAGTGCCTACGGCGGCAGCCTCGGTGCAGTCTGCAAGCTCGTCGACGGTGATGTGGCGTGCCTCGACCTCGATGCCCATGTCGCGGGCGAGTTGCATCAGACTCATATTGGTGATAGACGGGAGGATGGAGTCAGACGCCGGAGTGATGTATTTGCCGTTTTTGACCGCGAAGAAGTTGGCCGGACCACATTCGTCAAGATACTTTTTCTCTTTCGGGTCTAAGTAGAGCACGGCCGAGTAGCCTAACGAGTGTGCTTTCTCGCCGGCAGTCAGCGATGCGGCATAGTTGCCGCCGACTTTCCAGCGGCCGGTGCCGCGGGGAGCCACACGGTCATATTCGCGCATGATGCAGATGTCGGTACAGCCGAAGCCTGTCTTGAAATACGGGCCTACGGGCGTAACGAGCACTATAATCATGTATTCGTCGGCCGGTTTGACGCCGACACGTGCCGACAGGCCTATCTCGATGGGACGAATATACAGCGATGCGCCGCTGCCGTATGGGGGCACGAAACGTTCGTTGAGTTTTACGGCCTTGATACACATTTCGCAGAATATATCTTCGGGTACGGGTTCCATAAGCAGTCCTTTGGCAGACTCACGGATACGTTTGGCGTTTTCCTCGAGACGGAATATGCGTATCTTGCCGTCTTTGCCGCGGAATGCCTTGAGTCCCTCAAAAATTTCCTGACCGTAGTGCAGGGCGGTAGCAGCTATGTGGAGGCTGACATTCTCTGAGTTGCTGACCTCGATTTCGCCCCATTTGCCGTCGCGGTACGTGCAACGCACGTTATAGTCTGTCGGATAGTAACCAAAGGGCAATGACGCCCAGTTAATTTCTTTGTTCATGTTACTTTTGTTTTGGTGGTGCAAAAGTAAGGCTTAAATTTATAAAAACCTAAAAACCGCACGTTTTTTAGGTTTGCGTGCATAAGAGTCGCACCGTTTTGTCAAATGTATAATGTTTACGAGCTTTTTTTTGTACTTTTGTAGCGTAAAAGTCATTTATAATTTCAAAAGTCTATATAAACCATCCTATAGGAGAAATGAACGTAGCGATTGTCGGCGCAAGCGGCGCTGTTGGTCAGGAGTTGCTCAGAGTCTTGGAGCAGCAGGATTTCCCGGTTGACGGGCTTAAACTTTTCGGGTCGGCCCGCAGTGAGGGTCGTGCTTATATGTTTAAAGGCAAGGAATATAAGGTGATGCGTCTCGCCGATAATGATGATTTTCGCGGCGTCGACGTAGCTTTTGTTTCGGCCGGCGCCTCTACGTCAAAGCAGTTTGCCGACACAATCACCCGTCACGGAGCGATAATGATTGATAACTCCAGCGCTTTCCGCATGGACGACGATGTGCCTTTGGTTGTGCCCGAGGTCAACGGCGCCGACGCCCTCGACGCGCCCCGCCGCATCATTGCCAACCCTAACTGCACGACAATACAGATGGTCGTAGCACTCGCGCCCATCGACCGCATTTCAAAGATAAAACGTGTCCGCGTGGCCACCTATCAGGCTGCATCGGGTGCCGGCGCCTCGGCTATGGACGAGCTCGTGGGGCAGCACGCCGACATCGCTGCCGGACGCGAGCCTCATGTCGAGAAATTCGTCAGTCAGCTCGCCTATAACGTCATCCCCCACATCGATGTCTTTCAGGACAACGACTACACCAAGGAGGAGATGAAGATGTTCTTTGAGACACGCAAGATTATGCACTCGTCCGAGATTTCGGTCAGCGCCACCTGTGTGCGCGTGCCCGTGCTCCGCGCCCATAGCGAGGCCATTTGGGTCGAGACCGAGCGCCCGGTCAGTGTTGCCGAGGCCCGCGAGGCCTTTGCCGGAGCCGACGGGGTTGTCCTCGTTGATGATCCTGCCGCCAAATTATACCCCATGCCGCTGCAGGCTGCCGGTACTGATCCTGTATTTGTCGGCCGCATACGCCGCGATATATCTGACGACTGCGGCCTGACATTCTGGACCGTCAGTGACCAGATACGCAAAGGCGCGGCTCTCAACGCGGTGCAGATTGCCGCCTATCTTCACGCCCGCGGTCGCTTCTGACGACATCAGGCGCTCTCTCTTCATATAATCGTAAGTTTTACAACAGTTATGATACTCGCAAACAATCCTTTGGTGACACAGCCCGTCGAAATCTTTTTCATCGTGCTTGTCATCATTCTGCTTGCGCCCCTGCTGCTTAACAAACTTAAGATTCCTCACATCATAGGCATGATTGTGGCCGGTGTCGTTATCGGTCCGTATGGTTTCAACATACTCGATAACGACTCGAGTTTTGATATTTTCGGTCAGGTCGGACTGCTCTATCTTATGTTTCTTGCCGGACTGGAGATTGACATGTTCCATCTTCGGCTTAATATACGGAGAGGCATGCTGTTTGGTCTGCTGACGCTGTTTTTGCCCCTCCTGCTCGGCGTTACGACATCTGTCTTCCTGCTTCGGCTCGACTGGCTCACATCGATGCTCCTCGGCTCGATGTATGCCTCTCACACTCTGCTGTCATATCCCGTCGCGGCCCGTTTCGGCATCACGCGTACCCCGGCCGTGCTCATCGCCGTGGTCGGCACCATCATCGCCGTAATCGGCGCCCTGCTTGTGCTTGCCGCCGTTGTCAATGTCCATCGTGTCGGCACGTTTGAGCCATCCGAGATTTTGCTGCTTGTCGGCAAACTCTTGCTCTGGTGCCTTGCGCTGTTGTATGTTTTCCCGCGACTGACACGGCGTTTCTTCAAATCTGTCAGCGACAAGGTGACACAATATGTCTTTGTGCTGGCCATGGTGTTTTTTGCAGCGTGGACGGCACAGCTCATCGGGCTCGAGCCGGTGCTCGGAGCCTTCTTAGCCGGACTGTTGCTCAACCGCTACGTGCCGTCTGCTTCGCCGCTTATGAGCTCGATAGAGTTTGTCGGCAATGCGCTGTTTATCCCGTACTTCCTAATCAGCGTCGGCATGATGATTAATGTGCGTGTCATAGCCAACGCCGACACCCTCGGTGTGGCCGCCGTGATGCTTGCGGTGGCCCTGATTAGCAAATGGCTGCCGGCGTGGATAGTCTGCCGCCGCAACGGCCTCGGCCGTTATAGTGAGGGCGTGCTTTTCGGTTTGACCTCCGCCCATACGGCCGTCGCACTTGCAGTTGTCACTCTCGGCTACAACATGGGTATGCTTGACGGACGTATCCTCAACTCGACGGTGCTCGTCATACTCGTCACCTGTGCCGTCGCACCAATCATCACCGCCGCCAACGCCCCCAAGCTCAAGTTGCAGCTGCTCGCCGAGGAAGACGAGGACGGCGTGATACGCCACACGCGTGTCAACAATACTCTCATCCCGGTGGCAAATCCAATGACCGCTCAGTCGCTCGTCGAATTGGCGGTGCTGATGCGTAATGACCGCGGCCGCCACAGCATCTTCGCCCTGCATGTCCGCGCCGACAACTCGCCGACGTCAAAGGCGTTGTCGCACAGTTCGTTGGAAGCGGCGCGCAAGATCGGAGCCTCGGCTGATGTAACCGTCGAAACCCTCGACCGTTATGACCTCAACACTGTCACAGGTGTGCTCAATGCCATCGAGGAACGCGATATCACCGAGGTCATACTCGGCATGCACCGCCGTGTGAGCGTCATCGACTCTTTTTTCGGCGCCAAGGTCGACGGTCTTCTCAAGGCCACCAACCGCATGATACTTATATCGCGCTGCTACATACCGCTCAACACCATTACGCGCATCGTCGTCTGGATACCGGAGCATGCTCAGTATGAGACCGGATTCAGCCGCTGGGTGCGCTGTCTCGCGCGACTGACACGCCAGTTAGGCTGCCGCATCATCTTCTGTTGCCGCGGAGAGATTCAGCCGTTGATACGCGGCGTGATTTTCCATGAGAACTATGGCATACGCTGTGAATTTGACACCATCGAGGAGCCCGGCGACTACGTGCTGCTCGCCAACCGTGTCCTCGACGACGATCTGCTCGTGGTCATCGGCGCACGCGCCAACTCTGTGTCATATACCTCTATGATGGTCGAGATGCCCGCCTTTCTCCAGCGCTATTTCTCGGGCAACAACCTGCTGGTCATATATCCCGAGCAGTTCGGCGAGGCACAGCCGCTGACCTCGTTCGCTGATCCGATGTCATCTGACATCGCCACCACTCCCTCGCCCCTGTGGCTCAAGCTCAAGGGCGTATGGCGCCGCCTGATAACATGGAAACGGCGGATAACCCACCGCAACGACACACCCCGCATCGACGTGTAAGACTTTTTTCGGCTGCAATGTCTTGTCAGTTCCGGCTCAGCGGCAGCTCGATGCGGAATGTGGTGCCGACGCCGGGCGTCGACGTCTTGACAAAGATTGAGCCCCCGTGATATTGCTCGACGATACGTTTGGCTAATGTCAGGCCGAGACCCCATCCGCGCGCCTTGGATGTAAAACCGGGCGAGAAAACCGTCTTAAAATTCTTGCGCGGGATGCCCTTGCCGCTGTCGGTCACTTCGACTACAGCGCGTTCGCCCGACTCAAAGCAGACCACATCAATGCTGCCGCTGCCTCCGATGGCATCGACAGCATTTTTTATAAGGTTTTCCATCACCCATTCAAACAGCGGCGCCGAGGCCTTGACCTCGAGGGGGAGCGGACTCAGTTCGGCCGTTAGCTTGATGCGCGGCGAGATGCGTGTCTTCATATAGGATGTGGCCGCGCCGACGATATCGTTGAGGTCGGCCGGCTCCATCTGCGGTTTGGAGCCGATTTTTGAGAAGCGCGACGCAATCATGCTCAGGCGGTTGACATCCTTGTTCATCTCACCGACTGTCTCCTCATCGATGCCCATTGAGCGCAGCAGCTCCATCCACGCCATCAGCGACGAGATGGGGGTGCCTAACTGGTGGGCTGTCTCTTTAGAAAGGCCGACCCACACCTTGTTCTGCTCGGCTTTCTTGGTCGAGAGCACGGCGTAGTAGACCACGAGGATAAAGGCTATCATCACAAGCAGCTGCACATAAGGATAATAGCTCAGCCGCTTGAGCAGCGTCGAGTCCTCATAATAGAGGTTCATCATCGTCTCCGGGCCGAGACGGATGTCTATGACATTCGGTCCGGCGGCGAGCTTCTCCAATTTCTTTTTGAGGAACTCGCGGTTAGCCTCACAGCCTCCGTCGCCGTCGTTGGCCGCATCAGGTTCCGGCAGACTGAAATTGCGGTTCTGCAGAATATTGCCTTCGCCGTCAGTCAGCAACACGGGGATAGTCGAGTTCCGGCGTATAATGCTCAGCAGAAAGTCGATGTCGACGCTCGTCACATCCTCTCCGTCGTCGGCCGAGCTAAGGCGTATGAGTTCGCGCGTGGCGTCGGCCCATATCTCCATGCGCTGGCGTTCCTGAACCGACAGGTCTCTGACTAATCCGCTCGATATATATATAAAGCCTGCCACGGTCACAGCGGCGGCTGTGATTAGCAGTGCTTTGCCATATCGGCGCAGTAGGGCGGCGGACATAATATATTAATGTGTGATGATTAATGATTGGGTGCTGAAAATCGTGCGGCGCGTCAGAGTCCCATCAGGTCGCGGTAGATGTCAAGAGCCGCAGTGATGGTCTTGGGGTCGGCCGTGCAGTCTGTGACAACATCGCCGACATCGCGCAGCAGCGAGAAGTTGATTTTGTCAGGGTCGGCGTTCTTTTTGTCGTGGCTCATCAGCTGCAGCAGGGTCGGGTAGTCGTCGCAGGTAATGTCAAAAGCGCCGTAGTTGGTCTTGACATAGGCTGCAAACTGATGCAAAGTGTCAGACGGGAACCCTAACTGCATGTTTGAGATAATCAGTTCACAGACAAGTCCCCAAGCCACTGCATAGCCGTGAGGTATCGGTGACTGACGCTGCATGGCGAAGGCCTCAAACGCGTGGCCGACGGTATGGCCGAGGTTAAGTGCGCGACGCAGACCTTGTTCATGCAGGTCCTGTTCGACGATGCGCTGTTTGACTCCGACGCTTTGCTCGAGGAGTGTCAGCAGCCTCTCTGAGTCAAACTCGGGGTAGACGACGCTGTAATTAAGCAGCTCGGCGAGGCGCTCGCGGCTCTCCAAAAGAGCGTGTTTGAGCATTTCGGCGTAGCCCGAGAGCAGTTCCTGTTGTGTCAGAGTGTTGAAGAAAATGGTGGAAATTATGGCGGCCTCAGGCTCGGTGAACGTGCCGATTTCATTCTTCAGCCCGTTGAAGTTTATGCCTGTTTTGCCTCCGACCGATGCGTCGACGGCTGCCAGCAGAGTAGTCGGGATATTAATGAATTTAAGTCCTCGCTTGAATGTGGCTGCGGCAAATCCTCCCATGTCAGTGATGACGCCTCCGCCGACATTTATGATGACAGACTGACGGGTCGCGCCGCTCTGTGACAGCGTGCGCCATATCTGACTAAGCGACTCGATGTTTTTGTTAGTATCGCCTGATTTGACGGTTATGAGTCCGGCATCGGCTATCACCTTAGAGTCGTTGACTAAGAGCGGCATTACAAATTCTGAGGTGTTGACGTCGCAGATGACGTGCACGTCTGATGTGCCGAGTTCGGCTACGAGGTCGTCGACGGCCTCGCCGACATGGTTTGTGAATATAATCTTTTGATTCATAAGGGTCAGATGTCTTGATTGATGAATGTTACCATTGTATATAACAAATAAGGAAACAAATCGGCACACTGAGGCATCGAATCAAAGACAATTGCTGCGCCTGCGCGTTCGAGCTCTTCGCGTGGCACGGGGCCTGTGACAACACCGACGGTGAAGGCTCCCGCGGCATCGGCCGATGTCACTCCTAACGGCGCGTTCTCTATTGCAATCGAGGCCGACGGGCTGACGCCGGCAAGCTGCATCGCGCGGATGTAGGGCTCGGGATGAGGCTTGCCTTTTTTGACATCGCGCGATGTGACGCGTCGGTCAGCGGGGAAGGCGCCGGGGTAGTCGCTCTCGATGCGGTTGAGCAGGGAGTTTTGTCCCGAGCCGGTCACCAAGACGGTGCGCAGGCCTACGGCGAGCATTGTCGAGATGAGCGTCTGTGCGCCCGGCATCACGTCGACTGACGGACCGGTGCGGAAAAGCTCGGTTTTGCGGTGATAGAGGTGCTCACACTCCTCCGGTGTGGCTTTTCGGCCCCAATTGCGTTCAATCAGCAGCCCGATGGTCTGCGCGCCTGTCATGCCTTCGTGCAGAAAGAACTCGTCGTGGTCACACTGCAGACCGGCCTCGGCGCACATCTGTGTCCAAGCGTCTGCGTGACGCGGCATCGAGTCATAGAGTGTTCCGTCCATGTCGACGAGGGACGCCCGGGGTTTGAAGTCGTTATAATGGTGACGCTTGACAAAGCGTTGGATGCATGCTGTGAAATCGTCTTGATTCATCGGTTATTTCTTGGATTTCTTCGATTTTTTATCTTTTGTAATGTCGGCCGGTGTTACCTCGGGAGCCGGTATGAGGCCCTCGCGGATGAATACGGCCGAGTCTGCTGCTGTCACCGGCTCGGAGTCAAGATTTATGTCGGCCGCCTCGTTGGCGTCGGGCGCGATGTTGAGACGCGCGAAGCGTGAGCGTCTTACGCCGCGGCGGAAGACATTCTCTATCTGTTCGATAAGGTTGACTCGGGTCGTGTCGGTCAGAGCCGTGCGCTCGATGGCCTCGCGCTCGTTGAATTTGGCGCGCCCAAGTCTGATTTTGTAATCGTCGGGATTGCCTTTGATCGTTATACCGAATTTGAAGGGCAGAGGCGATTTGAGCACCGATATCTTGTAATTGAAGTTGAGAGCGAGGTCGTTGTGTCCCTGCACTCCGAGACGGTAGCGGTCGATGTCAAACACAAACGGGTAGAGCTGCATCATGTTGTCGGCTATGACCATCTCGACGCGCATAGAGTCGATTATATTGCGGTCTTTATGCTTGAACATCAGCCATTTCGAAATAGTGCGGAATGTCTCTCGGTCGAGCAGGCACAGTGAGTCTCCCTCTAATTTGACGGCTGCGTTGAGTGACGGGAGCACAAAGTTCATCTGTTTGTCTATGTCGACAGTCGCGGCTATGTCGGCGTTGATTACGCCGGTCATGTCGCGCATCAGGGGCATGATGGAGTCGAGCGCGGGCACAAGGTCCATGAAACGTTCGATTTTGAATTTGTCGACTTTCATGCCGAAGCCGAATTTCAGGTTGCTCGGGTCGGGCGCCGAGTAAAGAGCTGACAGATTGACGTCGCCGGCCTCGGAGTCGGCTTGCAGACGATGAAGGCTCAGAGCGCCGTCATAGATAAGTATCTCGCCGAGCAGGTCGCGGAAATCCATGTCGCCGTAAAGTACATTGTAGGCCCTCAGATTTATATCGGCGGTGACATTGACGGGTATCAGCAGCGGAGAGATGGAATCGGGTGCGTCCGCTACATAGCGGCCTATCTCGCGGTCGAGGTCGTCGTCGCGTTCAAACTCGGCGAAGTCTGTTTTGGATGCGGCCTCTGAGCGTGCACCGGCTTTGAAAAGCGCGTCGGCGAGTTCGTTGACGTCGACAGTGTCGCTGACAGCATCAAAATGCACCTTTATCGGCGATTTGTAACCTCTTGAGGTTAGCGCGCGGCGCAGATTTGAAACGAGGCCGCTGGCCATGAAATCAGAATGTCCGACTTTATATGCTATGTCATCAAAGGCGACGGAGTCATTGTTAAACCGCACGTTGAGATTGACAACGCGGTTGCGCAGCGGGAAGACGGGAGTGAAGATGCCGGCTCGCTCTGATTTTAACGAGCCCTCTAACTGCCAGTCTAAAAGCAGGCGTCTGAATCCTCGCGTCGTGTTCCAGTCAATTATTTCGGTTGCCGAGTCTGTCATTTCGGGATGTACGTGCGGATAGCCCGTGCGGTGAGCGAGATGCTCTCTGATGGCATAGGCGTAGACAGAGTCGACCGGCAGCTCGGGATGCACTCGCGTGATGGAATCTACAGTCGCGCGGAGTCGTCTCGGCAGACGTTGGCGTCTTGCGTCCGGATTCTTATTTGCCGTGAAGTGCAGCTTGGAGCCGCGTATCAGCAGTCGGGTAGATTTGGAGCCGGCGCTGATACTGCCTACACCGAGGTCAAAAATAAACTGTGGCACACGCTTGAGATTTTTAAATCGTTTGATTGCGACAGATCCCTCGAGATTGCGCAGTCTGACTCCCGCGCTGTCGGTAAGCACCGACAAGCCGAATTTATCAACTTTAATTCTACCGCCCATAGGTACGACGTTGAGGGTGTCTCGGGCTGTCAGCAGTCCCTTGGCGCCAAGACCGAGTTTGGCTCCGATTAGTTTCATTGACAAATCGCTGTGCATAATGGCTGTCGAGTCTGTCGTGATGCTGACAGCGAGCAGGCTGTCGCCGCGATGCTTATATGCCCCCGGTTTGAGCAGCATGTTTGAGCCGAAGCGCAGGCAGGCGTGGTTTATATAAGCCATCTCGAGGGTGTCGTCGGCGAGATAGCTGACACGGTCGGCATCTAAATCTCCGCGCAGGGCAATGCGGTGGAAATTGTTAAGGTCAAGCATTGACTGACTCAGTCTGACATCCAATGCTGCGGTCAGACGTCCGCTGATGCTGCCGTTGACAAGATTAGCCACTTGCGGGGGCAGTTTTGATATATTTGTGTAGCCGAGCACCCGTCCGTCGAAACTCGGATCTGACATAAGGCGGCTGACAAGGCCCGAAAGCTTTATGTCAGTGGCCGGGCCGGCCACGTTAAGTTGACGGATGTCGACAGTGGCGGCGTCAATGTCGTCGCCACGCAGCCCGGCGACGATGTCGAGGGCGAATTTATCAAGACGCATGCGCCCTAAGGATACCTTGCAAGCGGGCACCGTGATTTCTGCTGTGGCGTATGGTATTCGTTGCAGCGCCGTGTTATAGACACTGTCTAATCTGAGATTGACGCTTACCGAGCCGTCGGTCGTAAGCCCGTGCAGGCCGTAGGCGTCGATGAGCGAGTCAGGAACAGTGGCGAGCAACTGCTCGAAACTGACGGCCTCGACCTGAGTATCAAATGAGTTGACACGTAGGTCGCGTTCAAAGTCAAAATCGGCATTGAAACGGCCCTTTATGAAACTCAGTTCCACATCAAAATCAGAGAGCCGGACGGCATACGGTTTGCGCGCGTCCCATCTGATGTCACCATTCAGACTGAACGGAAAATCACGCAGGTTAAATCGACCTAAAAGCGGCGAGACCAGCCGTCCGCCGAAATCGAAGTTGTAGAGCGGCGCATCGGCACCTTCGAGTTTTATGGCGCGGAAGTCAATAAGGGTCTCGGTATTATTGGCTTGGTCGTAATAGCGCAACGGCCCGGGCTGTTCGACTGCAAATCTGCGTATAACAATCGGAGGCAGGTCGAGGGGAGCTTCAGACTTGTCAGTGACGACGGCTGTCGTGTCAGTCTCCGGGAATATATTGAAGTTGTTGACGGCTTCGTCGACCACCACGATGTTGACAGCCGGGCGTATGAGACACACATTGTGTATCTGAAGCTCGCCCATGGCCAATGACGGCAGGTTGAGCTCGCCGATAAAACGGTCGAGCGTCAGTAGCGTGTCGGCATAAGCCGGCAGCCGGCGCGCTGTGTCGCTTTTGAGGGCGGTGATGCGCGGACTGAGTACCTCGAGACTGTCAATCTCAACCTTGAGAAACGGATAGGTCATCATGGTCGACAACTCGACACGCGCCATGTCGACTTTGGCGTCAAGCGCGCGGTTGGCTATGTTGACAACGAGAGGCGTTAGCCTTTCGGGCCTGAGCAGGTCGACGGATGTGGCGAGGATGCCGTAAACAGCCAGTACAAAGGCCATGAGCGTCCACAGCAAAATCTTGAGGAGACGGCGCCAAAGAGGATAGGGCGCTTTGGCGGGTTTTATGTCGGCTCTGTCTGTCGGCTGCATATTGTCGTTTTGTAAAATGATAATTGCTGATTACTTATTGATTGTATGGGCGTGCTGTTACGTGGAAACAGCTCTGGCGTCGCTCGTATTTGACATAGCAGCGGCCTTCGTCGCGCAGGTCTGACAACACCTCGGCGAGCAGATTTTTGAGGTCCTCAAACGAGCGGTTGACGTTGATGGAGTCGCAGATAAAGCGCGAATAGCTGATGTCGAATGTCGTGGCAAACTGATGGGCCGACGAGTCGGAGGCGTTGCGATTGACACGGCGCAGACGTTTGACTGTGGCCGGGGTGCGGAAGGCACTTGTCACTTTGATGCGGTAATCACCGCCTCCGCGAGCGTCCAACGAGTCGTTGAATCGGCGTCCGACCTCGTGCAGCAGGTCGGCGGCCTCGGGCACGAGATAGGGGTAGCTGTGGGTGAGATTGTCGACAAAGAAGTCGCGGCACGAGCGCAACTCGACTAACGGACGGTCTATTGACCACGCCTCGTCAGGTCCGTTGATTATGCCGGTGCCGATTGCCTCGGCGGCCTGCAGATGCATGTAATTGCTGTCGTTGAAGGCCTTACGCAGCGGTCCGATTGGCCTGATTTTAATTTTTATGCATCCTTCGTCGGGGGCGCTGTCCAAATGTGTGTCCCACACTGTCGGAGGCGGGGGTGCAAGCAGGGCGGCGAGGGTGACATTCTCGCTCTCATCGGCGTCGCGGTCATTGGCGTTTTCGTCCGAGCCGCATCCGCTTAGCGGGGCGGCGAGCAGGATGCCGCCGCATATAATTGAAAATATGGTGTATTTCATCAAAACTTTCGGTAATCTGTATAACGACGTAAAGTTAGCTTTTTTTCGGCTAATGACACAGTCATTTCGCAGCCTCGTGTTAAAAAAATATATCGGCTGAGGCTTTGGTTGAAAAATCTTGTTATAACTTTGTAAATGCAATTAATTCATAACTGACATGACATTTCAAGATTTAGGAGTCCGTGAGGACCTGTTAAAAGCCATTGCCGAACTTGGATTTGAGGCTCCGATGCCTGTTCAGGAGAAGGTGATACCTGTTCTTCTCAACGAAGACCATGACCTCGTCGGACTCGCCCAGACCGGCACAGGTAAGACTGCCGCTTTCGGTCTGCCCGTAATACAGAGGGTTGACACAGAGATGCGTCGTCCGCAGGCGCTGATACTCGCGCCGACACGCGAGCTCTGTCTGCAGATTGCCGGTGACCTCGCCGACTACTCGAAATATACTCCCGGACTGCGTGTGCTGCCCGTCTACGGCGGCTCCAGCATCGAGAGCCAGATACGCTCGCTGCGCGAGGGCGTGCAGATTATAGTCGCTACTCCGGGTCGACTCATCGACCTTATTGACCGCGGCGTCGTCAAACTCGATGATGTCCACACGGTCGTTTTGGATGAGGCCGACGAGATGCTCAACATGGGATTTGTCGACTCTATCACAGCCATTCTCAGCCATGTGCCCGAGCAGCGCAAGATGCTCCTCTTCTCGGCGACCATGCCTGCCGAGGTAGCCAAGATAGCCAAGCGATTCATGAAAGACCCGGAGGAAATTGTCATAGGCACCCGCAACGAGGGCGCGACCAACGTCCGTCATATCTACTATATGGTCAATGCTCGTGACAAATATCTCGCGCTCAAACGTATAGCTGATAATAATCCGAATATATACGCCATAATATTCTGTCGCACACGCCGCGACACGCAGGAGGTGGCCGACAAACTCATACAGGACGGCTACAATGCCGACGCCCTCCACGGCGATCTCTCTCAGCAGCAGCGCGACATCGTGATGAAAAAATTCCGTGACCGCGTCATCACCATGCTCGTGGCCACCGACGTGGCCGCCCGCGGCCTTGATGTCGACGACCTGACCCATGTCATCAACTACGGTCTGCCCGACGATACGGCTGTCTACACTCACCGCTCGGGACGTACGGGCCGTGCCGGCAAGACGGGTGTGTCGATTGCCATAATACACTCGCGCGAGAAAGGTAAATTGCGTGAAATAGAGCGAATTATCGGTAAGAAATTTGAGCGCAAGGAGGTGCCGACACCTGAGCACATCATTGAGAAACAGCTCTACAATCTCGCTGACCGCATAGAGCGCGTCGAGGTCAACGACAATGAGATAGACAAGTATCTGCCGGGTGTGTTGCGCAAACTCTCGTGGCTCAGCACCGAGGACCTGCTCAAACGCGTGCTCTCGCTTGAGTTCAACCGTCTGCTCGATTATTATAAGGATGCTCCCAAAATCGATTTTATCGACGAAAAACCTCAGCGTGACAAGGACCGCAAGTCTAAAGACCGCCAGCCTGTCTCTGACCGCGACAAAGATAGACGCACCGCCGAGCGCGGCATGGCACGTATATATGTCAACGCCGGTAAGGCCGACGGATTCTTCGCCGGCAACCTTATCGACCTGCTCAATCACAATGTGGCCGGCCAGCGTGTCGACGTGGGCCGCATAGACTTGCTGCCGCAGTATTCGCTCTTTGATGTCAAAAAGGCTGACGCCAAGCGTGTTGTGGCCGGACTCAAGGGCGCTGATTTCTTCGGCAAGCGACTCTACAGCGAGGTTGCAGACCCTGACAAGAACTATGCCGGCGTGTCCAAAAGCGAGGGTAAGGCCGAAGGCAAAGGGGCCAAACGCCGTGCCCCCAAATTCCGCAAACATTAATAAGTAAAAAATGTCTATGACCAAGCATCTCAAACGTGCCGTAGCGGCATCCTTAGTCGAGCTTGCAGTCTCGGTGGCGGCTTTCGGCGCTGACATCGTCGATTACTTCAGCCGCGCTCCGATGGAGTGTGTGTCGTTTTTGCCGCAGTACGGCCGTCTTGACATGGTCGACTACTTCCGCGGCGGCTCAAAGGTGTCGACCGAGACAAAGCTCGGCAATCGTCAGGCCATCGTCAGCCTTGACTCCGCACAGATTGTCTATGCCGGTGACGACTCGGTGACGACGGCCATCGCCATGCTGCCGGGCGTAAAGGGCGACACGGTGCTGATGGTCATACGCACAGTGCCGACGCCCGTAAAGGATTCGACCATCGAGTTTTATGACAAACGATGGGGCGTGCTCGACCGTCGGCCTATGGCAGAGCCTATGCTTGCTGACTGGATTAAACCGGCTGACCGAAAGCAGGCACGCTCGTTTGACGGCTCAGTGCCGTTTATCCTAAGCACGGCCTCCTACGACCCCGCGTCGCGACGTCTGATTCTCACCAATCTCACTGACAGCTTTTTTACCCCGAAAGAGCGCCCGGCCGAGCTGTCAATGCTCGTCGATGAGATAGTGTATGTGTGGGACGGGCGTAAATTTATCAAAGAGCCCGCAAAATGACGCCTGAAATCAAGGCTCTGACCCTCGTCGAGCTCAACCGCCGCATCACGGCACTTATTGCCTCTGACACAGCCCTGCGCGAGCAGTGGGTGGTGGCCGAGACAAGTGACCTGCGTCGTTCGGGCGGACATTGTTACATGGAACTTATCGAGAAAGACACCGCCGGCTTGCCTGTGGCGCGTCTGCGCGCCGTCATCTGGGCGTCACAGTTCCTGCGCCTTAACGCCAAGTTTAAAGATGTTACCGGCTCTGACTTGCACACTGATTTGCGCATCATGGTGCGCGTGACCGTCTCGTTTCACCCGGCTTATGGGCTCTCGGCCGTCATCTCAGACATAAATCCCGAGTATACCTGCGGCGAACTCGAGCGTCGACGCCGTGAGATACTGGCCCGTCTTGATGCGGAGGGCGTAAGTGACATGAACCGCACACTCGCCGTTGCTGAGCCTTGTTTGCGCGTGGCCGTCGTCTCGGCGCGCGGAGCCGCCGGTTATGGCGACTTTATCAATCAGCTGTTCGCTAACCGCTCGTCTATAGCGTTTAAAGTCACGCTCTTTGAGGCCGTGATGCAGGGCGAGAGCGCGCCGCCGAGTGTTATCTCGGCCTTGGAGGAGATTGCCGCCAAGTCTGACGACTATGACTGTGTGGCGATACTGCGCGGAGGCGGTGCGACGGGCGACATGGCCGCCTTCGACAACTATGACCTCGCGCTCAACGTCTGCTGCTTCCCCCTGCCGGTTATCATCGGCATAGGCCACGACCGCGACCGATGCGTGCTCGACTATATAGCCGCCGTCAGCGTCAAAACTCCGACAGCCGCCGCCGAGTGGCTCGTCAAGCGTGGCGAGGAGTCGTTAGACAGAGTGCGCCGCCTCGGAGCCGATATTTATCGTCTTGCAGGCGAACGTCTCAGCGGAGCGATGCGTCAGATTGCCTATTATGAAGGTCAGTTGCCGGCGTTGGCCGAGTCGGTCGTCAGCCGCGCCATGACTGCCGTCAACGAGCGCTATGCGACGCGCATAGTTGATTCTGTTAATAAAATTATTACACGCCACACTGACCGTCTTGATGCTCTCGGGCAGATAGTCGGTGCACTGGCGCCGGAGGCCACGCTGCGGCGCGGATTTTCGATAACGCGGGTCGGAGGCCGTGCGCTGAATGACGCCGACACACTCGCCGATGGCGACGAGATTGAGACCATCCTCGCCCATGGCAAATTTAAATCTAGAGTTTACAGATAGTTATGGATTTCAAACCAATCGAAGAGTTAAACTATACCGAGGCTCTCGCCGAGCTCGAGTCTATAGTAGCCAAGCTGCGTGCCGACAGCTGCGACGTCGACACCCTGACCGTCATGACACGTCGCGCCGTAGCGCTACTCAACTTCTGCCGCAGTCGCCTGACCGCCACCGAGCAGGAGCTCAAGACTGAGTTAGAGAAGCTGCAGGGCTGAGGTGGTTGATTAGTCTAATTGGCCTAATTGGTCTAATTGGCCTAATTAATTATTGTTTAAAGATTTTTTTCTTTAATCCTTGCCAACACGCCGATTTTAATTAAATTTGCGCTATATTTGTCATGCCACATCCTCATCAGAGTGCATCTAATCATAAATTTCTATTATATCTAATTTAAAATCAATCATCTTATGTGGTTAACAAGCTCATCTATAGGAAGGAAGTTCGTGATGGCCATCACGGGCGTATGTCTTGTCCTATTCGTAACTTTTCACGTGTTGATGAATGCGGTCTGCATTTTCTGGCCTACCGCCTACAATCAGATCTGTGAGTTCCTCGGAGCAAACTGGTATGCTCTGATTGCCTCGGCCGGACTCGCTCTGCTTTTCATCATCCACATCATTTATGCCTGCTGGCTGACTCTTCAGAATAAAAAAGCCCGCGGCAATGACCCCTACAAAGTGACATCGCGTCCGCCTCAGGTCGAGTGGTCGTCTAAGAACATGCTCGTCCTCGGCCTCGTCATTGTTGCCTTCCTTATTGTGCATCTTGTGCAGTTCTGGTACAAGATGCAGTATCAGGAGATGATGCACCACGAATTAAGCGCTCTGCCCACACTTGAGGGTGCTCCCGTGCCTCCCGCGCTCGGCACTATCTTCATCCAGATGGCTTTCAGCCAGATTTGGACTGTCGTAGTCTATATCATCGGTTTCATCGCCCTGTGGTTCCACATGAATCACGGTTTCTGGTCGATGTTCCACACTGTGGGCTGGGACAACAATATCTGGATTAACCGTCTCAAAACCATCGGCTGCTGGTGGACATCGATTGTTGTCGGTCTTTTCATCATTCAGGCTGTTGTCTTCACTGTCCTCGCTCAGAAAAACTACTATACCGAGAATACCGCCCTGCAGGAGCAGTACGGCGAATACTGGAACGAGCAGGCCAATGTCCTTGCCGAAGACTTCCAGTCAGGTTTCATGAAGAGCGTCGACATCTCTCAGATGGACCGTATGCAGATTCAGAACGCTCAGCAGGACTATATCGTCAAGGAGGGTCCCGCTTTCGTAGCCAAAGCTGAGGGCATCCTCAGCGGGGCCAAAAAATTCTGCCCCGATGTGGCTCTCGAAGGCGTAAACAATCTTGAGCAGTTCGCCGGTTTTGTCAAGAGCAATCTTCCCGCCGGCTCGGGTCTCGAGGAAGAGCCTGCAGCTCCCGCAGATAACAACCAATCAGTAAACGAATAAATATTTCTCAGAATATGGCAAATCTCAATAACCTTGAGGGCATGATTGACTCAAGCCCCATCATGAAGGACTTCGCCGATGTCGAGTCTTGCAAGCTTCCGGAGTATCAGATTGATTCGAAGATCCCCGAAGGACCTGTCGCTGAGAAATGGACAAACTATAAAGCCCATCAGAAACTCGTCAACCCCGCCAATAAACGTAATCTTGACATCATCGTTGTCGGTACGGGTCTCGCAGGCGCTTCAGCCGCATCGACTCTCGGAGAGTTAGGCTTTAACGTTAAGAACTTCTGTATTCAGGACAGCCCCCGTCGCGCTCACTCTATCGCGGCTCAGGGCGGTATCAACGCAGCCAAGAACTATCAGAACGACGGCGACTCTGTCTATCGTCTGTTCTATGACACTGTCAAGGGCGGTGACTTCCGCTCTCGCGAGGCCAACGTCTACCGTCTCGCCGAGGTGTCTAACAACATCATCGACCAGTGCGTTCAGCAGGGCGTTCCTTTCGCTCGCGAGTACGGCGGTCTGCTCGCCAACCGTTCGTTCGGCGGCGCTCAGGTTTCGCGTACATTCTACGCCAAAGGTCAGACCGGACAGCAGCTCCTGCTCGGCGCCTACGCTTCGCTCAACCGTCAGATTCAGAAAGGCACCGTCAAGTCATACAACCGTCGCGAGATGCTCGACATCGTCATTATCGACGGCCGTGCACGCGGCATCATCGTCCGTAATCTTATCACAGGCGAAATCGAGCGCTACGCAGCTCACGCCGTAGTCCTCGCCACAGGCGGTTACGGCCGTGCTTTCTTCCTGTCGACCAACGCCATGGGCTGCAACGGCTCGGCTGCAATTCAGGCATTCAAGAAAGGTGCTTACCTCGCCAACCTCGCTTTCACTCAGATTCACCCCACCTGTATCCCCGTTCACGGCGAAGACCAGTCTAAGCTCACCCTTATGAGCGAGTCGCTCCGTAACGACGGTCGCATCTGGGTGCCCAAGAAAGAGGAAGACGCACGCGCCATCCGCGAGGGTCGCAAGAAACCGACAGACATTCCCGACGAGGACCGCGACTTCTACTTGGAGCGCCGTTATCCCGCATTCGGTAACCTCTGCCCCCGCGATATCGCCAGCCGCGCAGCCAAAGAGCGCTGTGACGCAGGCTTCGGCGTAGGTACAGGCAACGCCGTCTACCTTGACTTCAAATATGCCATCGAACGTCTCGGCAAGGATGTCGTGCGCGACCGCTACGGCAACCTCTTCGACATGTATCAGATGATTTCTGATGACAATCCCTATGAGACCCCGATGATGATTTTCCCCGCCAGCCACTACACCATGGGCGGCATCTGGGTTGACTACGAGCTCCAGACATCGGTCAAGGGCCTCTTCGCCATCGGCGAGTGCAACTTCTCTGACCACGGCGCAAACCGCCTCGGCGCTTCTGCTCTGATGCAGGGTCTTGCCGACGGTTACTTCGTGCTCCCCTACACGATGCAGAACTATCTGAGCGACCAGATCAAGGTGCCTCACTTCACAACCGATACCCCCGAGTTTGACGAGGCCGAGAAGAACGTGCGCGAGCGCATCGCAAAACTCATGGCCATCAAGGGTACGAAATCACCTGACGAGATTCACAAACGTCTCGGCCACGTGATGTGGAACTTTGTCGGCATGGGCCGCACACTGCAAGGTCTTGTAAAGGCTATCGAAGAAATCGAGGAGGTACGCAAGGAGTTCTACTCTGACCTGCGCATCGTCGGTGCGGCTGACGACCTCAATACTGAGCTCGAGAAGGCTCTCCGTCTCGAAGACTTCCTCGTTATCGCCAAGATGATGGCTATCGACGCCCTCAACCGTAACGAGTCGTGCGGCGCACACTTCCGCGAAGAGTATCAGACTGCCGACAACGAGGCTGCCCGTAACGACAATGATTATATGTATGTCAGCTGCTGGAAATACACCGGCGATAACGAGAAACCTATCCTCATCAAAGAGCCGCTCAAGTATGAGGCCATACAGGTTCAGACACGTAATTACAAATCATAATAGGCCACGCGCCCAAATATCCCTTAATTAGCAAAATTATGGAAAAGACAATCAGCATAAATCTTGAAATTTGGCGTCAGCGCGGCCCCAAGGAGCCCGGCAAACTCGTCAAATATCACCTCGATAATGTCTCGACAGACTCATCTTTCCTCGAAATGCTCGATATGCTCAACCAGCAGCTCATCGAGAAAGGCGAAGAGCCCGTAGTCTTCGACAACGACTGCCGCGAAGGCATCTGCGGCATGTGTTCGCTCTACATCAACGGCCATCCCCACGGACCCGTGCAGGGCATCACAACCTGCCAGCTCCACATGCGCAAATTCAACGACGGCGACACCATCGTCATCGAGCCGTGGCGCTCGGCTGCCTTCCCCGTTATCCGCGACCTTATGGTCAACCGTAACGCTTTCGACCAGATTCAGCAGGCCGGCGGTTATGTGTCGTTCAACTGCGGCGGCGCTCCCGACGCCAACGACACCCCCATCTCTAAGGAGGTTGCCGACGTGGCCATGGACTCGGCGACTTGCATCGGCTGCGGCGCCTGTGTCGCTGCCTGCAAGAACGGCTCTGCCATGCTCTTCGTTTCGGCCAAGGTAAGCCAGTTCGCCCTTCTGCCACAGGGTCAGGTAGAGCGTAAACGCCGTGCCCGTGCCATGGTCGCCAAGATGGATGAACTCGGCTTCGGTAACTGCACCAACACCGGTGCTTGCGCCGCCGAGTGCCCCAAGAACATCCCTCTGAGCAATATCGCCCGTCTCAACCGCGAGTTTATCAAAGCCAAATGCGCTGAATAACTCCCGCGTTTAGAATTTAATACACAGGCAGGCTGCGTCACACATCCCCGTGACGCAGCCTGCCGCCTATTTATGGTGGGACGATTTTCAATCGTCCATGTGTGATAATGGAGGGACGACTTCCAATTATACGTGGAAGATTATCAGACGATTGTAGGGACGTGCCAACGGCACGTATAATTTGGCCGCCATGCGAAAACAGCGCCTTTAGGTGCGTCGGAGCCGCGTTTAGCGGCGATAGCAGGTGAGCCTATGACAAGCGTGGCGTAGCTACGCGCAGTCATAGGAATAAGTTACAAAAAATATAAAGCACGCTGTAGGCGTGCCGCAGTATCACACGCGCCGTCAGTTGGCCACGGTCGCGTAGGGCGGCGTACCCATAGGCACGCTTTTCGGGGGGCTTCTCCTAACCTATGGTTTCGCAGACCTACGGCCTGACTCACTATAGGCTCACCTGCCCGCGCTGCTCTGCAGCTCCGACCGCTAACGCGGACGCCCATAATATATGCCGCCACACCATTACGGCGCTCTGGCATGTCCCTACTGTTCCCCCTCTAACAACAAAGGCTGCCGCAGTTTGACCTGCGACAGCCTTTGTCTTGCGCTTCAAGATGGACTCGAACCAACGACCCTCTGATTAACAGTCAGATGCTCTAACCGACTGAGCTATTGAAGCTTGAGATAATTAAAATGTTGTTTGCGCTTCAAGATGGACTCGAACCAACGACCCTCTGATTAACAGTCAGATGCTC
>DXYS01000048.1:0-2968 GCA_019415705.1 Bacteroidales bacterium
TCGAAAGAACCAAACCGCATGTTAACATCGGTACTATCGGTCACGTTGACCACGGCAAGACCACTCTGACCGCTGCAATCACAACAGTGCTCGCTAAAGCAGGTCTCTCTGAGGTTAAATCGTTCGATCAGATTGACAACGCTCCCGAAGAGAAAGAGCGTGGTATCACAATCAACACCGCTCACGTAGAGTATGAGACAGCTAACCGTCACTACGCTCACGTTGACTGCCCGGGACACGCTGACTACGTTAAGAACATGGTAACAGGTGCCGCTCAGATGGACGGTGCTATCATCGTGGTTGCCGCTACTGACGGCCCGATGCCCCAGACTCGCGAGCACATCCTTCTCGCTCGTCAGGTGAACGTTCCCCGTATCGTTGTGTTCCTTAACAAGTGCGACATGGTCGACGACGAGGAAATGCTCGAGCTCGTTGAGATGGAGATGCGCGAACTTCTTTCGGCTTACGAATATGACGGTGACGAGACTCCTATCATCCGCGGCTCTGCTCTCGGCGCTCTCAATGGCGAGCCCCAGTGGGAAGCTAAAGTTATGGAGCTCATGGACGCTGTTGACTCATGGATTCCCCTGCCTCCCCGTGACGTTGATAAACCCTTCCTTATGCCTGTTGAGGACGTATTCTCAATCACCGGCCGTGGCACCGTTGCTACAGGTCGTATCGAGACCGGCGTCGTAAAAGTAGGTGACGAGGTTCAGATCATGGGTCTTGGCGCAGACATGAAATCGACCGTTACAGGTGTTGAGATGTTCCGCAAACTGCTCGATCAGGGTGAGGCCGGTGATAACGTAGGTCTTCTTCTCCGCGGTATCGACAAGAAAGACATCAAACGCGGTATGGTTATCTGCCACCCGGGTGTTGTTAAGCCCCACAGCAAATTCAAAGCTTCAGTCTATATCCTGAAGAAAGAAGAAGGTGGCCGTCACACTCCGTTCCACAACCACTATCGTCCCCAGTTCTACATCCGTACACTTGATGTTACCGGTGAGATCACACTCCCCGAGGGCGTAGAAATGGTAATGCCCGGTGACCACGTTGAAATCATCGTTGAGCTCATCAACCCCGTAGCTTGCGATCAGGGTCTGCGTTTCGCTATCCGCGAAGGTGGCCGTACAGTAGGTTCGGGTCAGATCACCGAAATCCTCGACTAATTAATTAGTCAAAAGATAAACCCACAGAGATTTGCCGGTCATCCGGCCGGCAAATCTCAATATACGGGACTAGCTCAGTTGGTAGAGCACCGGTCTCCAAAACCGGGTGTCGGGAGTTCGAGTCTCTCGTCCCGTGCAAAAGAATTATACTGATGAAGAAATTAAAACTGCTTACGAATATAGAGGAGTCTTACGACGAGCTTCGTTATAAGACTTCTTGGCCTACAAAGAAACAGCTGGTCAAATCAGCGATTATCGTGATGATAGCTTCCGTCATTATCGCAATTGTAATCTTCCTGATGGACCAGATTGTAGACAATTTAATGCATTTTATTTACAGCCTTTAAGTCTAACTTTTAAGTGGCTCAATCAATGACTGAATCAAAAAGAGGTTGGTACGTGCTGCGTGCCATTTCGGGTAAGGAAGCCAAGGTTAAAGAGGTTCTCGATGCTGCTATCAAGAACACTCCCCTCGGCGACTACTTATTTCAAGTGTTGATACCCACAGAAAAGGTTTTGACAGTACGTGGCGGGAAAAAAGTTGTCAAAGAACGCAACCTTTATTCCGGCTATGTTTTTATTGAGGCTGACCTGCAGGGTGAGGTAATTCACGAGTTGACTAACACGACAAACGTTATTGACTTCCTCCGCGGTCGCGAGAAAGGTGCAAAGCCCGAACGTCTCCGCGAGTCTGAAGTTATGCGTATGCTCGGCATGGCTGACTCGCTTATCGACCCGACCGATGATGACAACATTGACTATATGGTCGGTGAGACCGTCAAGGTCAACGAGGCTCCGTTCAACGGTTTCTCCGGTGTCATCGAAGAGGTTAACAAAGACAGGAAAAAACTTAAAGTGTCGGTCAAAATCTTTGGGCGCAAGACACCTTTGGAACTCGACTATTCGCAAGTAGAGCGTGAATAAATCATCGGTTGTCTTCTGTTGGTTACGAAACAGGAACATCGGTCGATTGAATTACGCAAATCAACAAACAATAAATAAAGTTTTTGAACAATGGCAAAAGAAATTGCTGGACAGATCAAATTGCAGATTAAAGGCGGAGCAGCTAATCCCTCGCCACCCGTAGGTCCCGCTCTGGGCTCTAAGGGCATTAACATCATGGAGTTTTGCAAGCAATTCAATGCCCGCACTCAGGACAAAGCCGGCAAGGTACTCCCTGTTGTAATCACTTACTACACAGACAAATCTTTCGACTTTGTTGTCAAAACCCCTCCTGTTGCCATCCAGCTTAAAGAAGTTGCGAAAATCAAATCAGGTTCGAAAGAGCCTAACCGTAACAAAGTAGGCGAAGTGACATGGGAGCAGGTAAAGGCCATTGCAACTGACAAAATGCCTGACCTCAACTGCTTCACAGTAGAGTCAGCCATGCGTATGGTTGCCGGCACTGCCCGCAGCATGGGTATCACCGTTAAAGGGGAGTTCCCCGGTAATAACTAATAAACTTCAATTGAAATGAGTAAACTTACAAAAAATCAAAAGTTAGCCTTGTCGAAGATTGAAGCCGGGAAAGCTTACTCTTTAGCCGAAGCATGCGAAAAAGTTAAGGAAGTTAACTACGCTAAATTCGATGCTTCGTTTGACATTGACGTGCGCTTGGGCGTTGACCCCCGCAAGGCAAACCAGATGGTACGCGGCGTCGTGACTTTGCCTCACGGCACCGGCAAACAAGTCAGAGTACTTGTGCTCTGCAATCCCGACGCCGAAACAGCTGCCAAAGCTGCCGGCGCCGACTATGTAGGTCTCGACGAATATATCGATAAAATCAAAGGTGGTTGGAC
>DXYS01000048.1:2978-10595 GCA_019415705.1 Bacteroidales bacterium
CACCCAGCCTGCCATCATGGGTAAGATTGGTGCTCTCGGCCGTGTGCTCGGTCCCCGCGGACTTATGCCTAACCCCAAGAGCGGCACTGTTACAAATGATGTAGCTAAAGCTGTCGAGGAAGTGAAAAAAGGTAAAATTGACTTCAAGGTCGACAAGAACGGTATCGTTCACTCGTCAATCGGCAAAATCTCTTTTACTCCCGACCAGATGCGTGATAACGCACGCGAGTTTATCAATACTCTGATTAAGCTCAAACCCGCAACTGCAAAGGGTACTTACCTCAAGAGCATTTATCTTTCGACCACTATGAGTCCCGGCGTCAAGGTCGACACAAAAACTGTTGACGCTTAACCCCTAAAAGACTGAATGACATGAAAAAGGAAGATAAAGCTATAGCTATCGACAATATCGTCAAAACTATCAGTGAATATAGTGGTTTCTACCTCGTAGAGACTGCCGGATTGAATGCCGAGAAGACCAGCGAACTTCGTCGCGCTTGTTTCGGACAGGGTATCAAACTTCTTGTTGTCAAGAACACCCTTCTGCACAAAGCCCTCGACCGTATCGAAGGTGACTTCAGCGAACTTTATCCCGCTCTTAAGGGATCGACCTCTCTGATGTGTACCAATGTGGGCAACGCTCCTGCTAAGCTCATCAAGGACTTCGTTAAGAAAGGCGACACTCTCCCCGCTCTCAAGGCCGCATACGTTGAGGAAACCATCTATGTTGGCGCAGACCAGCTTGACGCTCTCGCTTCGATCAAGAGCAAGAACGAACTCATCGCCGATGTTGTCGCTCTGCTCCAGTCGCCCGCCAAGAACGTTATTTCTGCTCTTACTTCAGGTGGCACAAAACTCCATGGCATCCTCGAGACGCTCTCAAAAAAAGAAGACTAATCCTATCTCAGAAACAATAATCAATTAAACTATACAAAAATGGCAGATTTAAAAGCTTTTGCTGAACAACTTGTTAACCTCTCTGTAAAAGAAGTAAACGAACTTGCTCAAATTCTCAAAGAGGAATATGGCATCGAACCCGCCGCTGCAGCTGTCGCTGTTGCTGCCGGTCCCGCCGCCGGTGGTGCTGCCGCCGAGGAAAAAACCTCTTTCGACGTAGTCCTCAAAGCTGCCGGCGCTAACAAGCTGCAGGTCGTTAAGCTCGTCAAAGAACTCACAGGTCTCGGCCTCAAAGAAGCTAAAGAAATGGTCGACGGCGCTCCCTCTAACATCAAAGAAGGTCTCGCCAAGGCTGACGCTGAAGCTCTCAAAAAACAGCTCGAAGAAGCTGGCGCTGAAGTCGAACTTAAATAATATTGCCTGTTAATCAGGTAATTAGGTTAAGAATCCCCATAAGGGAGATTCTTAACCTTTTTGTGTCTTAATTATTTTTGAGTTCCCCTTAACCCTTACATTCAATAGATGTCAGTTTCTTTAGATAAACCCCGTGTAAATTTTGCCACGGTCAAGAATCCTCTTCCTTACCCTGACTTTCTCGAGGTACAGCTGAAGTCGTTCCGCGACTTCCTCCAGCTTGACACTCCTCCTGAAAAACGAAATAACGAAGGCCTCTATAAAGTTTTTGCCGAGAACTTCCCCATCGCTGACACGCGCAATAACTTTGTTCTGGAGTTTCTCGACTACTATATCGACCCCCCGCGCTACACCATCGAGGAGTGTCTCGAGCGCGGCCTCACTTATAGTGTGCCTTTGAAAGCCAAACTCAAACTCTATTGTACTGATCCCGACCACGAGGATTTTGCGACCGAAATACAGGACGTGTATCTCGGCCAGATTCCGTATATGACAGAGAAGGGTACGTTTGTGATTAACGGCGCCGAGCGTGTTGTTGTGTCACAGCTCCACCGTTCGCCGGGTGTCTTCTTCGGACAGAGCACACATGCCAACGGCACAAAGCTCTACTCGGCCCGCATCATCCCCTTCCGCGGCTCTTGGATAGAGTTTGCTACTGACATCAACAATGTCATGTATGCCTATATCGACCGCAAGAAGAAACTCCCCGTCACTACACTTCTGCGTGCCATAGGTCTCGACAGCGACAAGGATATCATCGAGATATTCGGTCTTGCCGAAGAGGTTAAGGTCAACAAGACAAATCTTAAAAAGGCTGTGGGCCGCAAACTTGCTGCCCGTGTCCTCAAAACATGGATCGAAGACTTCGTCGACGAAGACACCGGCGAGCTCGTGTCTATCGAGCGTAACGATGTCATCATCGACCGCGAGACCGTGCTTGAGGAAAGCCACATCGACGAAATCCTCAATTCAGGCGTGCAGAACATCCTGCTCCACAAAGAGGACGTCAATACTTCAGATTACTCGATTATATTCAACACCCTCCAGAAAGATACATCAAACTCTGAGAAGGAGGCCGTACAATATATCTATCGTCAGCTCCGCAACGCTGATCCACCGGACGACGCAAGCGCACGCGAAGTTATCCAGAATCTTTTCTTCTCCGAGAAACGTTATGATCTCGGCGAGGTAGGACGCTATCGCATCAACAAGAAACTCAACCTCGGCACATCGATGGATGTCAAGGTGCTCACCAAGGAAGACATCATCGCCATCATCAAATATCTTATCGAGCTTATCAACTCCAAGACTGATGTCGACGATATCGACCACCTGTCAAACCGCCGTGTACGCACGGTCGGCGAGCAGCTTTACAACCAGTTTGGCGTCGGTCTCGCACGTATGTCGCGCACCATCCGTGAGCGCATGAATGTCCGCGACAACGAGGTTTTCACTCCCATTGACCTTATCAACGCCAAGACGATTTCGTCGGTAATCAATACGTTCTTCGGCACCAACGCGCTGTCGCAGTTCATGGATCAGACCAACCCTCTGGCAGAGATTACCCACAAACGCCGTATGTCGGCCCTCGGCCCCGGCGGTCTGTCGCGTGAGCGTGCCGGTTTCGAGGTGCGAGACGTACACTACACTCACTACGGCCGCCTCTGTCCTATCGAGACTCCTGAGGGTCCTAACATCGGTCTTATCAGCTCGCTCTGCGTTTATGCCAAGATTAATGACCTCGGCTTCATCGAGACTCCTTACCGCAAGGTCGAGGACGCCAAAGTTAACCTTAACAACGACGAGGTAGTCTATCTGACCGCCGAAATCGAGGAGGGTAAAGTCATCGCTCAGGGCAATGCGCCCCTTAACGACGACGGCACATTCATCCGCGATCGTGTCAAAGCACGTCTCGACGCCGACTTCCCCGTTGTAGCTCCCGGCGAGGTCGAGCTGATGGATGTGTCGCCGACACAGATTGCATCTATCGCCGCATCGCTGATTCCCTTCCTTGAGCATGACGACGCCAACCGTGCCCTCATGGGCTCTAACATGATGCGTCAGGCCGTGCCTCTGATGCGCTCCGAGGCTCCTATTGTCGGCACAGGCATCGAGGGCCAGCTTATCCGCGACAGCCGCACGCAGATTACTGCCGAAGGTCCCGGCGTCATCGAATATGTCGACGCCAACGTCATCCGCATTCGTTATGACCGCACCGAAGACGAGGAATTCGTCTCGTTTGAGGACGCTGTCAAAGAATACAATATTCCCAAGTTCCGCAAGACCAACCAGAGCACGACCATCGACCTGCGCCCCATCTGCAAGAAGGGCCAGCGTGTCGAAGCCGGTGACATCCTCACCGAAGGCTACGCCACCGAGAACGGCGAGCTCGCCCTCGGCCGCAACCTCAAGGTTGCGTTCATGCCGTGGAAAGGTTACAACTATGAGGACGCTATCGTGCTCAACGAGCGCGTCGTCCGCGACGATATCCTTACATCTGTGCATGTCGACGAGTACTCGCTCGAGGTGCGCGAGACCAAGCGAGGCATGGAGGAACTCACCAGCGATATCCCCAATGTCAGCGAGGACGCCACCAAAGACCTCGACGAGCGCGGCATCATCCGCATCGGCGCACACGTCGTGCCCGGTGACATCATGATTGGTAAAATCACACCTAAAGGCGAGTCAGACCCCACACCCGAGGAGAAACTGCTCCGCGCCATCTTCGGCGACAAGGCCGGTGATGTCAAGGACGCATCTCTCAAGGCTTCGCCGTCGCTCAAGGGTGTCGTTATCGGCACAAACCTCTTCAGCCGCGCCAAACGCACTCGCACACGCAGCGCCAACGCTCTGCTGCCCAAGCTTGACGAAGAGTACGAGGAGAAACTCAACGCACTGCGTGACATCCTCGTCTCAAAACTCATGACTCTCACTGCAGGCAAGACTTCGCAGGGCGTCAAGGACTTCATCGGCTCGGAAATCATCCCCAAAGGCTCTAAGTTCACCGCCGGCGTCCTCAAAGGCATCGACTATGACACCATCAACCTGAGCAAATGGACCAACGACCAGCACAAGAATGACATGATTCGCCAGACCATCGTCAACTACCTGCGCAAGTCTAAAGAAATCGACGCCGAGCTCCGCCGCAAGAAGTTCGACATCTCTATCGGCGACGAACTGCCCTCGGGCATCATGCAGATTGCCAAGGTCTACATCGCCAAGAAACGTAAGATCAGCGTCGGTGACAAGATGGCCGGCCGTCACGGTAACAAAGGTATCGTCTCGCGCATCGTGCGTCAGGAAGACATGCCTTTCCTCGCCGACGGCACACCTGTCGACATCGTCCTCAACCCTCTGGGTGTGCCTTCGCGTATGAACCTCGGCCAGATTTTCGAGACCGTTCTCGGATGGGCCGGACGTGAGCTCGGCGAGAAGTTCGCCACCCCGATTTTCGACGGTGCCTCGCTTGACGACCTCAACGCATGGACTGACAAGGCCGGTCTGCCCCGCTACGGCAAGACCTTCCTCTACGACGGCGGCACAGGTGAGCGTTTCGACCAGCCTGCCACAGTCGGTGTCATCTACATGCTTAAGCTCGGCCACATGGTCGAGGACAAGATGCACGCACGAAGCATCGGTCCGTACTCACTCATCACCCAGCAGCCTCTCGGCGGTAAAGCTCAGTTCGGCGGTCAGCGTTTCGGTGAGATGGAGGTCTGGGCGCTCGAGGCATTCGGCGCAGCTCACATCCTGCAGGAGATTCTGACCATCAAGTCTGATGATGTCAACGGCCGCAGCAAAGCTTACGAGGCTATCGTCAAGGGTGACCCGATGCCCACTCCCGGCATACCCGAGTCTCTCAACGTGCTCCTCCACGAGCTCCGTGGTCTCGGTCTGAGCATCAACCTCGAGAACTGATCACCTCTTCGTGAAAACTGCTAACATTTAACTATCCCGAACTCTCTTATAGAAACAATATATGGCTTTTAGAAAAGAGAACAAAAAAAACAACGCATTCTCAAAGATTACCATCGGACTCGCTTCGCCCGAGGAAATCCTTGAGAAGTCGAGCGGCGAGGTGCTCAAACCTGAAACTATCAACTACCGCACCTACAAGCCCGAGCGCGACGGCCTGTTCTGCGAACGCATCTTCGGTCCTGTCAAAGACTACGAGTGCCACTGCGGCAAATACAAACGTATCCGTTACAAAGGCATCGTCTGCGACCGTTGCGGCGTAGAAGTGACCGAGAAGAAAGTGCGCCGCGAGCGCATGGGCCACATCAAACTTGTTGTGCCCGTTGCTCACATCTGGTACTTCCGCTCGCTTCCCAACAAGATCGGCTACCTGCTCGGTCTGCCCTCGAAAAAACTCGACGCAGTCATCTACTACGAGCGCTACGTAGTCATCAACCCCGGCAACGTCGAGGGCGTCGAGAAACTCGACCTTCTCACCGAGGAAGAGTACTTTAACATCATCGACAACCTGCCCAAAGACAACCAGCTCCTCGAAGATGGCGACCCCAACAAGTTCGTCGCCAAGATGGGTGCCGAGGCCATTTACGACCTGCTCAAAGAACTCGACCTCGACAGCCTCTCATACCAGCTGCGCCATCAGGCTGACACCGACGGCTCGCAGCAGCGCAAGACCGAGGCCCTTAAACGTCTGCAGGTAGTCGAGTCATTCCGTGCCTCGCGCCACCGCAACAAGCCCGAGTGGATGATTCTTCAGGCCGTGCCTGTCATACCGCCCGAGCTCCGTCCTCTCGTGCCCCTCGACGGCGGCCGCTTCGCTACATCTGACCTCAACGACCTCTATCGTCGAGTCATCATACGTAACAACCGTCTCAAACGCCTTATCGAAATCAAGGCTCCCGATGTCATCCTGCGCAACGAGAAACGTATGCTTCAGGAAGCTGTCGATTCACTCCTTGACAACTCGCGCAAATCGTCGGCTGTCAAGAGTGACGCCAACCGTCCCCTCAAATCGCTCTCTGACTCGCTCAAGGGCAAACAGGGCCGTTTCCGTCAGAACCTTCTCGGTAAGCGTGTCGACTACTCGGCCCGTTCGGTCATCGTCGTCGGTCCCGAGCTCAAGATGCACGAGTGCGGCATCCCCAAGAACATGGCTGCCGAGCTCTACAAACCCTTTGTAATCCGCAAACTTATTGAGCGCGGCATTGTCAAGACTGTCAAGAGCGCCAAGAAGATTGTCGACCGCAAAGAGCCCGTCGTATGGGATATCCTCGAGTATGTCATGAAGGGTCATCCTGTGCTGCTCAACCGTGCCCCGACACTTCACCGTCTCGGTATTCAGGCATTCCAGCCCAAGATGATTGAGGGCAAGGCTATCCAGCTCCACCCGCTCGCATGTACGGCCTTCAACGCCGACTTCGACGGTGACCAGATGGCCGTACACCTTCCTCTGGGCAACGAAGCCATCCTCGAGGCACAGATGCTCATGCTCGGCGCACACAATATCCTTAATCCCGCCAACGGCGCGCCTATCACCGTGCCTTCACAGGACATGGTGCTCGGTCTCTACTATATTACCAAGCTCCGCAAGGGCGATAAAGGCGAAGGTACCGTATTCTACGGTCCCGAGGAAGCCGAAATTGCTTATAACGAGGGCAAAGTCACACTCCACGCTCCCGTCAGTGTGATGGTCGACGACGTCGATGAAAACGGCAACCCCGTCCGTCGCCTCATCAAAGAGACATCTGTCGGTCGTGTGCTCGTCAACCAGTACGTGCCCAAAGAGATTGGTTTTGTCAACGAGATTCTCTCTAAGAAATCTCTGCGCAACATCATCTCGCGCGTCATCAAGAAATGCGGTATTCCCCGTTCGGCCCAGTTCCTTGACGATATCAAGAATCTCGGCTACCGCATGGCCTTCCAAGGCGGTCTTTCGTTCAACCTCGGCGACGTCATCATCCCTGCCGAGAAAGAAGAGATTGTCGCCGAAGGTTACAAACAGGTACAGGAAGTCATGGACAACTACTCTATGGGCTTCATCACCAACACCGAGCGTTACAACCAGATTATCGATATCTGGACACACGTAAACAGCAAGCTGACTGAGGTGCTCATGAAACAGATGACCGAGGCCAATCAGGGCTTCAACTCAGTCTTCATGATGCTTGACTCCGGCGCCCGTGGCTCTAAAGACCAGATTCGTCAGCTCGCCGGCATGCGTGGCCTTATGGCTAAGCCGCAGAAAGCCGGTGCCGAAGGCGGTCAGATTATCGAGAACCCTATTCTTGCAAACTTCAAGGAGGGTCTGTCGGTGCTCGAGTACTTCATCTCTAC
>DXYS01000049.1:0-14138 GCA_019415705.1 Bacteroidales bacterium
AAGACTGAGTTCTTCAAACAAATCGCTAATTTTGCACTTGCCAGTTGAACCTGCAGTTTGCGCTGTCACGAAACGGCACTCCCATGGCAATTCTAGATTTTCGCCCATCAAAAGATTAAATATCAAAATAAATTATACCTTTGTATGTATTAATGTATCATGCATGCATTGGTATAATAAACCATCACATATAAATAGTATTACTTAAACAATCTCTTCTCTCATTTAATTATCGAATATTATGGAAGATATCGTAAATAAAATCCAATCTGAAATTCAACAGGATTATTACAAAAATAATTTCGCAAATAATGGACAACGTTTTGTCGCATGGTATCTCCATAACATATTCTTGCTCGATAAAAATGACACGAAAAATGCTATTACAGATGGAGCGAAAGATAAACAGATTGATGCCGTTTATATCGACGAAGACGAACAAAAAATATATATTATTCAAGGAAAATTTTATACTGGCCAATCGGTTGATGCAACTTCAGTACGTGAAATGATTTCTGTGTGGTCTCAGTTTAACAATTTGGCAGAAATGCAAGAAAATGCCAATGGTAAACTGAAAATTAAATTATCTGAAATAGCTAATGCATTACAAGATGATTCATACTCCATTTGTTTTATGCTCATCACAACATCCATGTTTTCAGATGACGCACAAAAAGATATTACTCAATTTCAGGCAAAATTATCTGAAGAGGAAAATCCAGAGTTTGACTATGAGTTCGTCGCCGTTGATAAACAAAGTGTAGCTGACAACTATATTAAAGTATTAGAACAAACCAATCCCGTTTTGAATTATACCATGCCGTTAGTTCCGGGGAAGTCTTTATTAACCGAAATTGGTTCAACTAATGTGCTTATCGCAGCCGTTCCCCTTTCTGAATGCATTAAACTACCCGGCATAACTGACGGGACTTTATTTCAAAAGAACGTAAGGCAAAGTTTGGGCTTATCCAATTCCGTTAACAAAAAGATTAAAAGAACAATATATGGCGAAAAATGCAGAGAGTTCTTTTTCTTCCATAATGGCATAACAGCCATTTGTAATCGGATGGAGCAATTGCCTGATGGCAACATGGAATTTTACGGATTAAATGTTGTAAACGGATGTCAATCACTTAATACTATCTTAAGCTGCAGTGAGAAGGTTAGAAAAGAGCCAGATGCCTATGTTTTATTCCGCTTCTATGAAATTCCGCAAAGAGACCGCGCTGATTCCATAAGCATTAATACCAATACGCAAAGTGCGGTTAAAGCTCGTGATTTAAAAAGTAATGACAAACGTGTTCTTCGCATGAAGAAAGCTTACGAACAACGTTACACTAATGGCTATTTCGCGACAAAACGAGGCGATATCGTTCCAGCTGAAAAAGATAAATCTTATGCTATCGAACTTTCTGCTTTGAGCAAATATCTTACTGCATGGTATATGCAAAGGCCTAATTTATCATATGGTGAAACCAAAATTTTCGATAAATATTTTTCTATATTGTTTAAAAACGATTATAGCCCGGATGACATATATGCATTAAAATTTTGGATGGATAAAATCATGGATATATGGACCGATGATAACCCCAAAGATCTTGACGAAGTATATCTTACGATGAAAGCTTACGCCCCTTATCATTTTCTATATGCTATATCAGCATTATTTAGCAAATTAAGCAATCAAAATGATGTCCCATCTCCTTCAGAATGTATGGAAAAATCCATTCAATTTAATCTCACTGATGCAGTCATTTCGCTTGTAGCAAATTGCATGAACAGCGCCATACAATCTGAAAACGCTAAATATCAACAAGAAGGTAAAACATTTATTCCTCAAAATTGGGTAAAAAACAAATCTAGTATTTCTGCCATTCAATCAGCTATTATTACTTATATTTCTTTCCTGCCAACCATGAATGCGGAGATGAATAATAAACTTAAAGACCTTAGACTCGACTCATCAAAATTCTCATATAGAGTTAAGGCCGATGACTGATTAGTTTGCAAAGTAATTCAGCAAGCACTATGCCGCAACAAATAACGAATCTTTAATCCATATACTCTGTCCCCATCTCGGCGTCAGCATGTGGGGACATTAGCTATGGAGTGGAGATTTGTAATCTCCATAGAGATAATGCATTGTGAATCAACGGTCGATTAAAAATTTTTACTGTCCGCTAAACTTTAGGGTATAATAAAAAACTTAGGGCTGATTTCATTTGCAGGAATCAGCCCTAAATGGTTATTTTGGTGTCGCCAAACTATCCAAGAATAACCATGAGTAAAAGTACAAATTTCTTCGGACAGCCGATATATGGTCAGTTGATAAAATCGCTTGACCGCGTAAAAATAGTTGAAATGAGCCGTAAACACGGCGGAGAGAAGTATGTCAAGAGCTTCGACGGCTATACACATCTGCTGACAATGCTGTATGCGGTGATTCAGCGTTTCGACTCGTTACGTGAGATAGAGACATCTATGACAGCCGAAGTGCGCAAGCTACATCATGTCGGCATTGACACTGTGCCCAAACGCAGCACATTGTCGGATGCGAATGCCAGACGGTCAGAGACGTTCTTCGAGGAGGTATACCGCGAGCTGTATGCTGCGAATCGAGACATCCTTTCATCGGACAGCCGACGGGGTGGCACGGAAGAATGGATAAAACGGTTGCGCATAATCGATTCAACAACTGTGACCTTGTTTTCCAATGCCATTTTCAAGGGAGTGGGACGTCATCCGAAATCCGGAAAGAAGAAAGGAGGCTTAAAAGTCCATGCGGTGATATATGCCAACGAGGGTGTTCCATGCGACGTGCAGTTCACATCGGCGGCGACCAACGACTCGTTCATGCTCGCGCCAAGCCATTACAAACGCGATGAGATAACGGCGATGGACCGCGCCTACATCAGCTACACCAAGTTCGAGGAGCTGACTGACCGCGGAGTAGTCTATGTCACCAAGATGAAGAAAAACCTCAATTATGAGGTGCTTGTGGACTTTATGCATCAGAATCCGCAGGGACTTATGGAATACCGGGAGCAAGTTGTGGTGTTCCGCAAGGAAGATATCAATCATATTACCCGTATAATCACATATGTCGATATCAGGAAAGGCAAGTATCCTAAACTCATCTCGTTGCTTACCAATGATTTTGATATGCCGCCGGAGACAATAGTGTCAATCTACCGCCGCCGATGGCAGATTGAGTCTCTTTTCAAGCAGATAAAACAGAACTTCCCTCTCAGATACTTCTACGGCGAAAGCGCAAACGCCATCAAGATACAAATATGGGTGACGCTTATTGCAAATCTGCTGCTTTCCGTGCTGCAAAGCACTCTGAAAAGGCGATGGAGCTTCTCGGGACTCGCAACGATAGTGCGAATCGTGCTGATGTATTACCTGAATCTCGAAAAGTTCCTCAATCAGCCCGATGCAGACCTGAATATCATGCTTGCCGAAGCATCAGAATCTCCTCCGCAAAGCACCCGAATATAGGACAGGGGCTTGTCAAATACAATATATTAGCCCAACTCCTGATTTTCACGAAGTTGGACTAACATATTTATGGTTTAGCGGACAGTAATAATTAAAAATCGACCCTCCATGCCTTACACCTCGTGTCACCCAGACGGCTCTGCGCCGCCATGCGGCTCTGACGCACCTAACGGCGCTTGGAGGTTTGCAATTTTGGCCGCCAATATTAGCGCCTTATAAATGCCGGCGCTCGCATAGCTCGCTTTGGTTTGTCCCTACTGCCCAGTCGGTTGCATAATACCACACAAAAAACGCCCTCCGTGTGTGTGAAGACGGAGGGCGTGAATGGGGGTATGGGAGATATGGTTATTTCTTCAGCGAGGCTTTGACCATATTGAGGTAGTCTTCGAGACCCAAGTAAATCTGGCGCGCCATGCGGGTGCGGAAGTCGGGGTCGGCAAGCAGGGCTTCTTCCTGCAGCGAGCTCATGAACAATCCCTCAACAAGCATGTTGGGGCAGTCGGTCGGGCCGTTGAGCGAGAAGTTGAAGTTGCCGACGAGACCGAAGAAAGGCACATCAAGCTGCAGGATGCGTCGTGCGATGCAAGCGGCAAAGTCGCGGTCAAAGGCGTGTTTGTAGAGGGCTGCGGTGCCGGGTGATGCGAGTGCGCCGCCGCCCGAATTGTTGTGGACTGACAGCGAGATGTCTACTCCGGCCTCGCGCCAGATACGTTTGCGCTCGGTCATCGACGGGCCTGTGTCGCCGTCGCGTGTCAGCACGACTTCGGCTCCGGCCTTGCGAAGCATATCGGCAAGTTTGAGAATGATTTCAAGGTTGAGGTCTTTTTCCTTGAGGCCCGAGGGCGAGATGGCGCCTGGATATTCACCGCCGTGACCTGCGTCAAGGCCGACTTTCAGCCCTTTGATTGACAGCGACGCGGGACGATGGCGCACGTTGATGACGAGGTTTGTACCCTCATAGCCGACCGTGAAGCCCCACTGATATTTGTCTTTGAGATAAATTTTTACGCGGTATACGTCAGAGGCCGGCTGCTCGAAGTCGACGTGGTCGACCATGCCGAGGTCGAGGGTGCGCTGCGTAATCCAGTTGCTGTTGTCTGTCGCGCCATAGATGTCGACGGCAATCATTGACGGATCTGACGAAGTGTCGTATGTATAGGCCAATCTGACGGGTAGGCCAACGGTGATGCGGTCGACACGGCCGCTGTTTGTGATAGACCAGCTGCCGGTGTTGACAACGGTAGCGACACAGTCGGTCGACTCGGTGTAGGATTTGGGGATATAGGCGAAACGGCCTGACTCAGAGAGAGCCACACGATATAAAGACCCTTTTTCGCCGTCAGCCTTCAGGCTTATGCCGGAGTCAATGAAACCGATTTTAGAGCCGCCGAGACGGTCGTCGCCGTTGCCATACTGCAGATATGCGCCGGGCAGTGTCTTGACATAGACTGGGTTGGTATAGCTGACCGTCAACTGTGACGAAGCTGCCTGCTCGGGCGTGAGTTCTTTTTTGGCCTTGGCCGGTTTGGGCTCGGCACGGAAAACGCTATAGGTTTTCTCGGCCGTCTCGCCGTCTTTCACGGCTTTGACGGTGATAGTGTTTGCCCCGGGGGCGAGGTCGACAGATGCGCCGAACGAGCCGGTGAGCGGATAGACTTTTGCATCGCGGCCACAGATGCTTGCCGTGGCGCCGGGTGTCGTGACACCGACGACAGTGATGGCTGCGGTGGTGACTGTGTCTGCTTTGCCGCTGTAAATCTTAAGCGGCAGTGAGTCTGCGGCTATAGCCGAAACCGGCAGCATTAGCACGAGACCAGATAATAGTTTTTTCATAAAAAATTGTGGATATTGTTTGGGTTGGTTAATCATTTTATCGGTTAATTCTACGGTTAAAGCGCACGGCCCGCAAGGGCAGCCGCACAAGATTGATATTGGCAGCGAGAAGCAGCGCTAACAACTTGCGATTCAACGGCAACGGGGCTTTCAGAAGCGTGCCGAGATTCGCACGATGCTCGACAGTCAGACGTTTTATAAGTCCGCGCGGGTCGTCAAACTCGTCAGAGATGCCGTAATATGCTATGCGACAAAGCAGTGTGAATGCCGTGCGGGCTTTCTTGACACGTCCGTAGGCGCTGATATGCCCGTAGCTCTCACTTTGCGTCAGCTGATAAAGCTCTTCGGCCGCATCATAAAGGTCAAGGTCCTTGCGACGCAACTTTGTGTTGATAGTGCTACTGTCATGCTGAAAATAAAAATAGCAAACTTTATCGCTCGTCACAAAACGGCGACAAGCAGCAAGTGCCCTATATTTATAGTCAACATCCTCAAAGACCTTACCCTCGCGGAACGATATATTTTTCACGATGTCGGCGCGAAAGAGACAATTGCATATACTGAAATCTCCCGAATGAGTAAAAACATACATGAAATTCTCAAGAATTGCATCTCGACCGTCTGCGATTTTGATATTCTTACCTTCTCGAAGGCTCCTGCCGACTTTTCCACGCGACATTATCTCAGCTATCTGCGCGGCGTCTGCATCATACTTCTTTATCAGGCCGTAAAGCGTGGCGTACATATCGGGCGTAACCCAGTCATCGCTGTCTACAAAACCTATATATTCACCCTCGGCGATTTTCAGGCCCGCGTTTCTGGCCGAGCTCTGGCCCCCGTTAGGCTTATCAATAACCTTTATATTAGGGCATAAGCGCTCATACTCACGGCAAATAACAAGACTGTCGTCAGTCGATCCGTCGTTGACGAGTATTACCTCAATGCATGGATAAGCCTGTGCAAGAATGCTGTCTACACATCGTCGCAGATAAGCCGCGACATTATAGACCGGCACAATTACCGAAATCAAAGGACACTGCATTGACGTATCACTCATTTGGACACGAAATGACTTATTTATACATAAACCGCTTTATAGAGCGTTTGGGAGTCTTTTCAAACTCATTGTCAACAATCTCGATACTGTCGACACGCTCGTATGGCGCTACGAGTTTATTCAGTTCTCGAAGATTATCAGTCATAAGCTCGGTCAGAGCGCCGCGGTCAGAGATACCGTCGGCCTCGGCCTGCTCAAAATCGGGATAGACCAATGCAGCAAGACGACCGTCACGCTCTACGATCAGGCTCTCGTTGACATAAGCCATATTGTTGAGCTTTGCTTCGATTTCTTCGGGATAGATATTCTGTCCCGTTGCCGTAAGGATCATCGTCTTGTATCGGCCGCGTATATAGATAGTGCGGTTATTCGGGTCTCCGAGCGTTCCCATGTCGCCCGTATGCAGCCAGCCGTCTTTGTCAAGCACTGCGGCAGTGGCCTCCGGATTCTTGTAATATCCTTTCATGACATTGACACCTCTGACCACAATCTCGCCCTGCGACGCACCGTCGTCTGAGACGATACGCGCCTCCATCAGTGCGCGCAGAGTGCGGCCGGCCGAACACGGAGCAAATCGTCGCCACGGAGCATAACTGATTAACGGTCCGCACTCTGTCATGCCGTAACCGACGGTAATGGGGAAATTGATGCGCATCAAGAAAGCCTCGACCTCGGGGTTGAGCGGCGCGCCGCCGACTATGACTTCCTCAAACTCACCGCCGAATGCCTCGACAAGTTTGGCACGGATACGGCTGTAAATGGCTTTGTCTAACATCGGGACGGCGAGTACCCAGCGGATGGCGGCTTTAGAAATCATCGGCACAATCATCTTGCGGTAGATTTTCTCTAAAATCAACGGCACACAGATGACAAGCGAAGGGCGCACCTTGTGCATGGCCTGCACGAGTATCTGCGGTGTCGGGAGACGCCCTAAAAGCGTGACGTGTGTTCCAACGGCAAGCGGCACAAGCATGTCAAACGCACATCCGTAAGCATGGGCCAACGGAAGAAACGACAGAGCGCGAGAGCCTTCGTAATGAAGTCGCGAGCGGATGCCGAAAACTACATTACCCCAAAGGTTACGGTAGGTAAGCATCACGCCTTTTGAAAAACCGGTCGTCCCGGACGTATAGTTTATTACAGCTGTCGCATCATCAGGGCATGGATGATACAAAATGTTTTCGCGTCGAAAACCTCCCGGATATCGTCTGTTGAAGCGACGGGTCAGCGCATGGATTATGCGCGACGGCTCCTTGCGCGAGAGATGCGAACCGGCCAACGGACCGCGCTCTACCATCACCTTGCGGGTCTCTAAAGAGATGGTACAGCGTATCGACTCAAACGCCTCGAGATTGAAATGGTTCCAGACACTCTCGCTCGCAAAGATAATTTCCGCCTCGCTGTGATTGATTATATTAACCGCATCAACCGGGTTAAAATCCTGTAACACCGGCACGATTATCGCGCCGTAAGTAATAGTGCCCATGAAGATTACGACCCAGTTGGCTGTGTTGCGCCCGATGAGAGCGATTTTGTCGCCCTGCCTGACTCCCATCTGCTCGTAGAACATATGCAGTCGGGCTATTCGGCGGCCGAGCTCGCCGTAGGTCATGGTTTTGCCGCCGTAATCAGTCAGCGCCGGCAATGTGAAATTATCATAGAATGACTGTTGATAGATGGTGAGTAAATCGGGATAATCCCCATACACGCTATCAGTGTCACGCAAGTTTGTCATGTCTAATAAATTTAAAGTCGCTGCAAGTTACAAAAAACTCTACATATAACAAACCGATGTCGCCGGTATGATATATCGGCAACACCGGTCGGTTATATATTGTTTGCTTTATCAGTATGTTGACATCAATGACGAACGGAATCAAGTGATTTCTTTATTGACTTGAATATCGAATCGATATCTCCGTTGCCGTCAATCGCATGATATTTGCCCTTGCCTATATAATACTCTTTCAAAGGAGCTGTCTGATTGTGATATACATCCAACCGACGGCGGATAGTGTCTATATTGTCATCGGCTCGTCCTGACTCCTCGCCGCGATGCAACATGCGGCCGACGAGATCTTCCTCATTGACTTCGAGTCCGACGACAGCATCTACCGTCGCTCCACGTTCGGCAAGCATTTCATTGAGAGCCTCAGCCTGTGGGATAGTGCGGGGGAATCCGTCAAAAATCACACCGCCCGACGTCAGCTCCGGCTTGCTGTCAAGCACATGTGCAAGCACTCTTACCATAAGGTCATCAGGGATAAGTTGACCTTTAGAAATATAGCTGTCAGCTATAACACCGAGTTCGGTACCACGCGAGATATGGTCACGAAGTACTTCGCCGGTAGAAATATGGTGCAAACCGTATTCGTCAGTGATACGTTCGCTCTGCGTACCCTTTCCACTGCCGGGCGCACCGAAAATTACTACATTAAACATTACTTCTTACCGTTAGAGATTGTGATTATATAATTCTGATTGGAAATTTCTGATAGCAGCGATTAATCTTTAAGGATATAGATATCGTTCAGGTCTCGCGCACGGTCATTTATATCTAAGCCGAAACCGATTATAAATTTAGTCGGAATCTCAAAACCGACATAATCAGGCTTGACAGGGCGCACAAGAGCATCAGGCTTGAATAACAAAGTGGCGACCTTGATTTCCGCCGGGCTCTTTTTCATTAAGTCATTGATAAGCCTGTGAATCGTATTGCCTGTATCGACAATATCTTCAACGATAATAACAGTGCGGCCTTCTATGTCCTTGTCGAGTCCGAGAACCTCTTTGACAACTCCCGACGATGACGTCCCTTCATAGCTCTTAAGACGAATAAACGCTATTTCGCCGTCAATGCCTTCTGCAGCTCTAAACAAATCACTGGCAAAAGGAAAAGCCCCGTTCAAGACACACAAGAACAAAGGCCTTTTACCTGCGCAGTCGCGCGTTATTTGTTTGCCCAGCTCTTTAACGCGGGCATCGATGGATTCTCGAGAGATGTAAGGCACAAAAGTCATGCCTTCGTAGGTCACTTGTTTCATCGCGGTATTAAAAAATAATTGCGCAAAGGTAATAATTTTTTAGCGATTCATTTACATTTTCACTTAAAAACATCGGCCTACGCGCGATTATTCTATTCTTCCAAGCTAAAAAATAGACAATCTTTCCGCGACGTACACTACTCTTCCAACCTACATCTGCTGTAGAATTTGCGGGTGGCGATGAAGAAGAGGAGTGTGCCGGCGCACTGGACGGCTGCGGTGACCCAAAAGGCAGCTGAGAAACCTGTGTATTCGGCCACGACACCGCCCAAGAGTATTCCGATGCCCATGCCAAGGTCCCACGAGATGAGTATCGACGAGTTTGCCGTGCCGCGCTGGTCGTGACGTGCTGATTTGACAAACATATTGAGGAACGCCGGATACATGCGGCCGTTGCCCAAGCCGATAAGGAGCGCCGAGCAGTAATAGCTCCATTCGCCGAGCGATGTGGCGAAGAGGGTGTAGCCGAGCGCCGAGAGTATTAGGCCTTGAGCGCAGCTGTGAGTAATGCGTCCTTCCCTCAGGGCCTTGTGCCCGCTCAGTCGGCTCATGACAAGGCCGGCCGAGAGCAGAGCAAAGAAGATTCCCGTGCCGTCAGTTATACCCAACATCTCCTGACCGTAGATAGCGACATAGTTGCTCATCACGCCCCAGCACAACCCGAACAGCAATATATTGACAGCCAGCAGCCATGCCCGACGGAGAAAGAAATGGTCTAAGTCAAGACGGGGTTTCTTGGCCACGAGCTCGCGCCGGGGGAGCTTGACTGTCGTCGAGACGAGAAACGCACCCAAGGCAATAGCGAGCGACAGCCAGAAGAGTAGCCCGAAGTTCTCGGTGGCGTGATAAATCCATATACCGGCCGACGGCGCTATAGCCATAGCGATATTATTGCTCAGCCCGTAGAATCCGATGCCCTCGTTGCGTCGGGACGATGGCAGAACGTCAATTGCAGCCGTGGAGTTGGCCACCGTCGCCGCTCCGAACGGCAATCCGTGGAGCGTACGGACAATCGCGAACATGAGAAGCGTGCCGGCCCCGATATAGCCCGTAAAACAGATGAAGAACGCGAAAAAGCATATCGTCAGCACCGTCTTGCGGTTGAAACTATCGACGATAAAACCACTGAATGGCCTCACGAGAAACGTTGCCACGACATAGCCCGACAAAACGACACCGATAGTGTCTTTGTCTGCTGCAAATTCAGCATCCAAATAAATCGGCAGCAAGGGGGTGAGGAGATAGAACGAAAAAAACAGCAGGAAATTGGTGACCATCACCTTGCAGTAATTCTTATTCCACAGCCGTTCCTGCCCGACGGCCTTACTTGTCTCAGTCATAATTCCGACCGCAAAATTATTCAATTATTCCCGTTCGCGGTTCACTCCACCCCCGAAAAAGCAACACCCCGAAGCTTTTCCCAAATCTTATGCCTGCTCCTGCGGCTTGATGCGCAGAATTTTTGCGGGGACGCCGGCTGCGACGCCGTTGGCCGGGACGTCGATGTTGACTACGGCGTTGGCGCCGATGGTGGCATTATCGCCGATGGTAATTCCGCCAAATACGATTGCACCTTTAGCAATATATACATTATTGCCGATGACAGGCACCCCGGGCCGACGGCTGTTACCACCCCCGATTGTCACCTGCTGGCATATGGTGCAATTCTCGCCAATTACGCTATCTTTATGGATAATAACTCCGACACCGCCATAGCTCAGGAACGAGCCTTTGCCAATCGTCGCCTCGGGTGGCACCTTGCTGTTATACATCAGAAAAATCAAAAGCGTTATCAGTTTGGGTAGCACCGGTATATGGTGAACGTAGAGCCAATGAGATATGCGGTAAAAGAAAATTGCGTTAAGCATCTGTAAGTGTCCTTTAGATTTGGGTTGTCTGAAGCGGATTGACTAAGAGTCGCGCCTCGCGATTATAATGCACAAATTTAAGGATTATACCGTCATATTACAAATCGTGCGAGGTATTTGAATTTATCGGCGGGGTTGATTATCTTTGCCTGACGAACTGAATCCATCACTATACTTTTCTTTCATCACTTATATGAAAATTAGATTATTTACCTGCTTGGGGCTGTTGTCGATTGCCGCCTGTTTCAACATAAAGGCTGACGAAGCAGCCGTCAAAATACAGATTGCATATTTTAAGGGTGACAAGGCTGGCGCTGTGAGCTATACTTTTGACGACGGACTTCGCAACCAGTATCTGATTGCCGCTCCTGTTATGGAGCGCCTGCACATCCCCGGCACTTTTTTTATCATACCGGGCGAGGTCGCCGCTTCTGACGAAAAAGTAGAGTCAAAAAAGCCGGGCGCATGGGGCGGCGTCACTTGGGACGAAGTGCGCTCGTTAGCCTCGAAAGGCTTTGAAATAGGCAATCACGGCTACAGCCATAAAAATCTTGCAAAACTGACAGACAAGCCAGATGAACTCGAGCGCGAAATCGAGTACAGCGCAGATGTAATCGAGCGAGAGACGGGCACGTTCCCCATGTCGTTCTGCTATCCCTACAACAGTTTCAACGAGCAGGTCGAGGGTATAGTGAACCGCCGTCACGCCGTGGCCCGCACTTTCCAGCAAGGCTTCGGAGCGCGCGACACTACGGCCGAGAGCCTCAACCGATGGGTTGACAAGCTGATAAGCCAACGCGAGTGGGGCGTCACTATGATACACGGCCTGACCGACGGCTTTGACCCGATGCGGCCCGAGATTTTCGAGGCGCATATGACTTACGCCAAGAGTCGTGAAAGCGACCTGTGGATTGATACGTTCGGAAACGTCGGCCGGTATGTCGCAGAACGTGACTCCACAATTGTCACCGACGTTAAAACCGGCTCTGACAAGGTGTCATTCACGCCCGTTTGCCAATTAGACGCCAAGCGGTTTAACGTGCCGCTGACTTTTATCATCCTGACCGGCAGCGATGTAAGCCGTGCGACGGCCCGACAGGGCAAGACCGCCCTACCCGTCACCGTCAGCGACGGCCGCATAATGGTTGACTGCATCCCGGGCGCCGGCCGTGTCACCGTAAAATGGAAATAAGTAATTAACTCATAATCAAATACAGACTATGAAAGGACTTTTCTCACGATTTTCGATTTTACTTCTCTCCGCAGGTTTCGGGCTGATACAGGCACGAGCCGATGTCAAAATGCCGATGATATTCGGCGACCATATGGTCTTGCAACAGGACACAAAGATTGCGGTCTACGGCAGCGCCGATACCGGCGAATCAGTCGAAGTGAGCTTTGCGGGTCAGAATGTTAAAACCGCCGCCGACCCTGACGGAAAATGGATTGTCTATCTGAAGCCTATAAAGCCCAATAGCGCCGGGCAGCCCCTGACCGTCACAGGGCGGAATAAAATCGTCTATGATGACGTGGTGGTCGGCGACGTGTGGGTCGCATCGGGCCAGTCAAACATGGAATGGGGCCTGAATCTCAAAAAAGATTATGCCGACGACATCGCCGCGTCAGAGGATTCGTTGCTGCGCCTGTTCTTCGTGCCGCGCAATACGTCACTGACTCCTATGGACGACATGGTGATTCCCGAGGAGACGACCAATCCCGATTGGTCAGGCCGATGGGTGCTCTGCACGCCCGAGGCTCTGAAAAAAATCAACGGGCAGGGCTTTTCGGCTGCAGCCTATTATTTCGCCCGTGATATGCGCAAGGCCAACGGGCGCCCGTTAGGCATCATCCAGTCAGCATGGGGAGGCACACGCGCCGAGGCGTGGACGAGCATCGAGGGGCTGAAACAGGAGCCGTCGCTCGCTCACTACGTGGCTGTCTATGAGAAGAATGGAAAGGATAACCCCGAGATACTTGCCTCTTATCCTCAGAAAAAGAAAGCCTTTGACGAGGCTGTGAAGGTGTGGAACGAGACCGTGGGAAAAGAATGGGACAAGGCTCAGAAAGAATGGGAAGTGGCTGTCAGGGAGGCACAGGCCGCCGGAAAGCCGGCCCCCGAGAAACCGCAACCCTCGGCACCACGTCCTCAGGAGCCGCGCAAACCCAATGGCGGCAACAACGGTCCGTCGAATCTGTTTAACGCGATGATTTCGCCCCTGATTCCATTCAGCATAAAGGGCGTCATCTGGTATCAGGGCGAGTTTAACTCCGGAGGCTCCGCAAAAGAGTACGCCACGCTATTCTCGCGCATGATTACGAGCTGGCGCGACAAATGGGGCATCGGCAATTTCCCGTTCGTATATGTGCAGCTGCCCAACTTCGAGCCGGTCGACGCCGAGCCGTCAGTCGAGGGCAACGGCTGGCGGTGGGTGCGTGAGGGTCAGCTTAAGGCCCTCGGACTGCCGAACACGGCCATGGCTGTGACTATCGAGATAGGCGACCCGTTTGAGCTGCATCCCGTCGACAAATATGACGTGGGCCACCGTCTCGCGCTCGCCTCGCGCCGTTTGGCTTATGGCGAGAAAATTGTCGGCATGGGCCCGCTGTATAAAAAGATGACTGTCAAAGGCGACAAAATCATCTTGGAGTTTGACAATCAGGGCAAAAAGCTGATGGTCGGCACGTCGCCCTACGTCCCGGCCGGTAAAGAGCCTCAGGCGGCGCCGACGCGACTAAGCGGATTCGGCATCGCAGGCGCTGACCGCAAGTTCGTTTGGGCCGACGCCGTAATCGACGGCAATAAAGTTATAGTCTCGGCTCCCGGCATCACGA
>DXYS01000049.1:14148-18125 GCA_019415705.1 Bacteroidales bacterium
GTCTGCAACCTCTACAACGAGGCCGGCCTCCCCGCCTCACCCTTCCGCACCGACGACTGGGATGATTAAACCCCACGGCGGATTATAAGACTTTTGAACGCCAATTTGTAAAATTGAGCGAGCTAATAGTGTGAAGGGGCGATTTCCTATCGACCATTGATTATAAATGAAAAGTCCATAACTTGTGGTTAAATCCACAAAGTTATGGACCATATGGAGGGCGCGAAAAGGCGCGGTTAAACAACTTTAATAACGTCAGATGCCTTAAACCGATTTGTATATCGTGAAAACCTTCCGTTAGCGTCTAACTTGCGGCCTTCAACGGAAATTGAATGAACAAAGCAAGATGGATCTTGAACAGCGTCAAAATCATCATCAACAATCATTGATATATCATCGACGATATATTTTCCTGTCAAAAAGATATTTTTAATCTCGACAATATCCCCCTTTTTGAAAAAAATATTGGAATTGATAAAATCAGATGATAATCTTGATAACTCTGCTTTATATCGCTGCCGTGCCGATTTACATAATCGTAAGTATTCGTATCCATCCATGTCTAAAACTATATTCTTAGCAAAGTTACGTATTTTCAGTGAAATATCATTGAAATACTTCGAAGTCTGCATATACGGAAGATACAGCTGTCACGTATCTTGCAACAGTAGCCGTGGGGTTTGAAAATTCGTGCCGCTGACACTTTCGCAGTCCTTACATGCTGACGTCGCTATGTGGCTACGACCGCTGAAGCGAACGGCTCTTTCGTCGTACACTTCAACCGGGTTTTGCAGCTGACCCGAAAAATGACGGGCAAAAGCCTTTCGAGCTTAATGTTGTGGCCGGAAATGAAAAGTCCATAACTTGTGGTTAAATCCACAAAGTTATGGACCATATGAGGTTGATGCAAAAACGCTTATTTACAATTCACCCGTATTGCCCCAATAATGCCATTATTCTTACTTGGAACAATTGAGAGAGAACTCTTATTGAGAGTTAATTTGCCTTCCTGAATACATATTTTAGAGGTGGAGTCTACATCTGTCATATATAGGTAAGTTAAATCACCTTGTTCTCCGCTCATGGTTACAATCAACATATCGTTTGAGCCGTTTCCGTTTGGTGTACAGTATACAAATGCTGCTACTAATCCATTATTTCCACCATTAATCATATATGATAGCGGAACTTGGTTAAGAATCGAAAATGTCGCATTTCCTACTATTTTAATATCTTCACTCTTCAAATTGTGCGCACCGGCTACTTTCATTGTTCCATTATAATCTTCGACTTTATTAACGGATACCGTAATTGTATCATTAAGTTCTGTCGTAATTTTGGGTAGATTTAAGAGAGCTGTATATGCTTCTTTCAAATTCATAGCATAAATGCTCGATACAGAGCATGTTAATGCAAATAGGATGAGTATAAATTTCTTCATAATTTGGTTGTTTTACATTAAACAACTAATGGCTCTATTAGTTCTGTCTCAAAGAAATACAACGAGTTCATTGATGCGGAAGTTACAGCTGTCACGTATCTTTCAACGTTAGCCGTGGGGTTTGAAAATTCGCACCGCAGGTGCTTTTGAGAGTCTGTGGCGGTTTTTGGATGGCTGTATTTGGATTTATCGCGGCGGTTGATTATCTTTGCCCCTATATAACTAACTGTTCAAAAATCTAAAAAAACAACTATGGCATTTGTCAAAATCAGCGAACAATCATCTGAATATAATGATCTCGAGAAGAAATCAGTAGGTGAGATACTCCACGACATCAACACCGAAGACAAAAAGGTGGCTCTTGCTGTCGAGAAGGCTATCCCGCAGATTGAGAAACTCGTCACACAGATTGTCAGCCGCATGAAGCGCGGCGGCCGCATCTTCTACATGGGTGCCGGCACATCGGGCCGCATCGGCGTGCTTGACGCCTCGGAGATTCCCCCGACATTCGGCATGGACCCGGGATGGGTCATCGGCATCATCGCCGGCGGCGACACGGCCCTGCGCAATCCTGTCGAGAACGCCGAGGACGACCCCAATCAGGGATGGCACGACCTCGAGAAATTCAATATCAACGACAAAGATACGGTTATAGGCATCGCAGCCTCAGGAACTACCCCATATGTCATCAAAGCTATCGAAGAGTGTCGCCGTCACGGCATCCTGACCGCAGCCATCACTTCTAACCCCGACGCGCCGATCAGCGCCGCCGCAGATATACCCATCGAGATGGTCGTAGGTCCGGAATATGTCACGGGCAGCTCACGCATGAAATCAGGCTCGGGCCAAAAGATGATTTGCAACATGATTACGACCTCGGTCATGATTAAGATGGGCCGTGTCAAAGGCAACAAGATGGTCAACATGCAGTTGTCTAACGCCAAGTTGGTCGACCGCGGTACACGCATGGTCATCGAGGAACTCGGACTGCCCTACGAGGAAGCCAAACGCCAGCTGCTCATGCACGGCTCGGTCAAGAAGGCCGTAGACGCTTACCGCGGCATCGAGTCTGAGGATTAAACCAGAAGACACTAACAGACTGATAATTATCTATCATGAAAAGTCTTTTCAAAGCTCTGTCACTTGCTGCGGCCGCTGTCATCGGGCTCGCTTTCGGCTCTTCGGCCGAAAACCGCGAGAAGCCCAAGTACGGCGAGCTATACTATCAGCGCGCGTCGCTCTTTGACGAGCTCGGTGTAGATTCGACATCCATTGTCTTTTTCGGCAACAGTCTTACGCACGGATGCGAGTGGCACGAGCTTTTCGATATGCCCAATATCAAAAACCGCGGCATCAACGGGGATATCGTCGAGGGTCTAAAAGACCGTCTCGGCGCTGTCACCAAGGGTAAACCGGCTAAGATATTCCTGCTTATCGGAGTCAACGACATCAGCCACAACCTCACGGCTGACTCCATAGCCACAGCCATTGGCGAACTCATCTCTGACATCCGCCGCGAGACACCGTCGACACGCCTCTATGTGGAGTCGCTTCTGCCCTTCGACAGCCGCGTGGGCCGCTACAAGGCCATAAACGGCAAAGAGGATGTCGTGCGACAGGTCAACGAACGCTTGGAGCCTATCGTCAAGGCAGCCGGCGCTACGTGGATTAATGTCAATCCCGCGTTCGCCGACGCTGACGGCTATCTGCGTTCTGACCTCACCAACGACGGTCTGCATCTGCTCGGGCCGGGCTATCTTATCTGGCGCGACCTGCTCATGCCCTATGTAAAGGAATAAATGATTTTAGACCGCAGCCAACAGGAGATTGTCGACATCAGGGGCGAACGCGCCCTTGTGCTCGCGGGCCCGGGCTGCGGCAAGACTCACATACTCGCTCAACGCATCATCGCGGCCCATGGTCGCGATGATGTCGCTTTTGACGACATGGTGTGCCTGACGTTCACCAACCGTGCGTCGCGCGAGATGAAACGCCGCATCGAGGCTGAGTGCGGCTATAGTCCTGACGGACTGTTTGTCGGCAATCTTCATCGTTTCTGCATACGCATGCTTTATGCACGCGGCATCATTGACCCCGACATCTCGGTCATCGACGAGGACGACCGCGACGCATGGCTCAGCGAGTCGCTCGGACTTCACGGCGTAGGCGAGCGCAACGAGGTGACGGCCGTGGCTATGATGCTCTTTGAGCAAGAAAATTCATTTCCGCTCTCACTTATCAGGCGCCCGGGGTTTGATGTGAGCCAAAACCATATACGCGCGGCAAAGGCCTACATAGCGCACAAACGCGACAACCGTTTGATTGACTTTGACGATGTGCTGCTGTTGGCTTACAAAGCGCTGAGTTCGCCGGAGATTGCACCGCCTGAATACGGGCGCTATCACTGGGTGCAGGTCGACGAGGTACAGGATCTCACGCCGCTGCAGTTGGCCATAGTAGACCTGATAACGGCTGTCGACTCGCCGACAGTGCTCTATCTCGGTGACGAGCAGCAGGCGATTTTCGAGTTCACGGG
>DXYS01000049.1:18135-24538 GCA_019415705.1 Bacteroidales bacterium
GGCCCTGCTCTTGACAAGCTCAAACAGCGATGCGAGGGCCATATTTACAGGCTCAGGCGCAACTACCGCTCGCCGGCCTACTTGGTTAATCTGTGCAATGCGTTCGCCATGTTCCGCCTCGGCATAGACCCGTCTGACCTTCCCACGCCTGACAACGAAACCGGCCTACCCGGCGCGCTGCGCCTGTTGCCGACACGCGACATGTGGCACGACTATGCCGTGGCGGCCGCCGTGCGCCGACTGACATGCGAAGCGCCGGACGAGACCGTGGCAGTGCTCGTGCGCACCAACGACGAGGCCGAGACCATTTCATCACTATTAGGCAATCAGGGCATCGAACACATGCTTATCGCTCGGCGTGACCTTTTCAAACGAGTGCCGTACAAGACTGTCTGCGCCCACTTCGCGGTGACGACCAATCCGGCGCGTATGCTCGAATGGTCGCGCATCCTTTATCAGACACGTTCTGTCGCCACGATGCGCGAGGCTCAGTCGCTCGTCAGCGAACTGCGTCTCCATGCCGCCACACCGGCCGACTTAATGACCGAAGACGGCAAAAGTGCCGTCGGACGTCTCGTCGATGACGCCGAGAGTGGCATGGTGGTCTTTGACACCGAGACAAGCGGACTTGATGTCTTCGAGGACGACATACTGCAGATTGCCGCCGTGAAAATCAAAGGCGGCAAGGTCGTGAAAGGCAGCGCTTTCAATATTTTCATAGACTCGCGGCGTCAACCGCCGGCCACACTCGCCGACGGGCAACGCAACCCGCTTGTCGAGGCACTGCACACCACCCGGAAAGTGCCTGCACGCGAGGCTTTGGAGGCGTTCGCGCGGTATGTAGGCGACATGCCTGTGTGCGGCCATAATGTTGGATTCGACCTGAAAATTCTGCGCAACAATTTCCGCCGGCATGCTCCCGAGTTGCCCCTGCCTGCCGGCTTACTTAAACAGCCGACTGACACTCTGCTAACGTCGCGCCTGCTCTTCTCCGGACTGCGGTCATACACGCTCGGCAACCTGATCAGACTGTTCGGGCTAAAGGGCACCAACAGCCATCTCGCTGACGATGACGCCGAGGCCACGGCAATACTCGTCGAGGCCATGCTCCCCGCGGCGCGTGAAAAGGCAAAGTCTCAGAAAACTCTGTTTGCTAACAGCCTCGTAGCCAAGACAGCCATGCGGCTTAACACCGTCTATGGTCCGCTCTGCAAACACATCCGTGCGACTCTCGACTCTCATGTCGTCTGCCCAGAAAACACTCTCTGCGCCGAATTAGACTATACATATAAATATTTATGCGCAAAAAAATTCATCCAGCCGATTGACCGGTGGGACTACGTGCTGCGTCTCATTGACACCTCCGTCTCCAATAACGGCACGGTCAACCGCTTAGACTCGCAACTCGCCGCGCATTATCATGACCTGCTCACCTTTAACGAGGGTGACCTGTTAGCCAACGACATCGTGAGCGAGCGTGTATCGGTGATGACAGTCCACAAGGCCAAAGGCTTGGAGATGGACAATGTGATAGTCTATGACGCTCGACATCTCAACTGGGGACGGAGTCTTGACAAGGCGCGAGTGTTCTATGTCGCCTTTTCGCGGGCCAAGCGGCGCCTGTGGGTTTTCCACAGCTCGATGCTCAGTGAGTCGGTGGGGTCGGTCGCCCACCTCTTTGACCGCGTCGCTCAAGTCGAAGTCGAAGCCTCAGCCCTCACCGAGCGCCTCCATAGACGCTGAAACATGGCGCAAGTGACACACATTAAATGTCTCAAATTTCGTCATTAAGCATTTATATTGTAACTTTGCAGTCGGAAATAAAATCAACCAATCTACGTATAATCACATCATAAAAATATAATGGCTTTACAATGTGGCATAGTCGGACTGCCTAATGTCGGCAAATCCACCCTATTCAACTGTCTGTCAAACGCTAAAGCTCAGTCGGCCAACTTCCCGTTCTGCACGATTGAGCCTAATGTCGGTGTCATCACCGTGCCTGATGACCGTCTGACGCGTCTCGTGGAGATGTGTCAGCCCAAATCAGTAGTGCCGGCGACAGTCGAGATTGTCGACATAGCCGGTCTGGTAAAAGGCGCCTCCAAGGGCGAAGGCTTAGGCAACAAATTCCTCGCCAACATCCGCGAGACAGACGCCATTATCCATGTGCTCCGATGCTTTGACGACGACAACATCACCCACGTCGACGGCACTGTCGACCCTGTCAGAGACAAGGAGATTATCGATTACGAGCTGCAGCTCAAAGACTTGGAGACAGTCGAATCTCGCTTGGCCAAGACTCAGAAACAGGCCCAGACCGGCGGCGACAAAGTGGCCAAAATGCAGTATGACGTGCTGCGTCGCATCAAAGAGGCCTTAGACCAAGGTCTGCCCGCCCGCTCGGTGAAATTCGAGACGCCTGACGACATCAAGTTCGCCCGCGAGCTCTTCCTGCTGACGGCCAAGCCGGTGCTTTATGTCTGCAACGTCGATGACGCGTCGGCTGCCGACGGCAACAAATATGTCGACGCCGTCAGAGAAGCCATCAAGGACGAGAACGCCCAGCTGCTCATCGTGGCCGCTCAGACCGAAAGCGAGATTGCCGAGCTCGACACCTACGAGGAGCGTCAGGAGTTCCTCAACGAAATCGGTCTTCAGGAGTCGGGCGTGTCGCGACTCATCAGAGCCGCCTACGCCCTGCTCGACCTACAGACATATTTCACAGCCGGACCTGACGAGGTGCGCGCTTGGACATTCATCCGCGGCTCCAAGGCTCCGAAGTGCGCCGGCATCATCCACACAGATTTTGAGAAAGGCTTTATCCGCGCAGAGGTCATCAAGTATGACGACTATGTCAATCTCGGCGGCGAAACGGCCGTGCGCGATGCCGGCAAACTCTCTGTCGAAGGCAAAGATTACGTGGTTTGCGACGGCGACATCATGCACTTCCGTTTCAATGTCTGACATTCACACCTGACAATAAAATTTTATAAGATATGGCAACCGAACTAAAAGGACTTACCAAACGTAAGGACAATTATTCACAGTGGTATAACGAACTCGTTGTTAAGGCTGACCTCGCCGAGCAGTCGGCAGTCAGAGGCTGTATGGTCATCAAGCCCTACGGCTATGCGATATGGGAAAAAATGCAGCAGACACTCGACAGACTCTTCAAGGAGACCGGCGTGCAGAACGCTTACTTCCCTCTGCTCATCCCCAAATCATATCTCTGCCGCGAGGCCGAGCACGTCGAGGGTTTTGCCAAAGAGTGTGCCGTCGTGACTCACTATCGCCTCAAGAACGACCCCAATGGCAAAGGCGTCATCGTCGATCCCGAAGCCCGTCTCGAAGAGGAGCTCATCGTGCGCCCCACCTCAGAGACCATCATCTGGGGCACATATAAAAACTGGATTCACAGCTACCGCGACCTGCCCGTGCTCTGCAACCAGTGGGCCAACGTGATGCGCTGGGAGATGCGCACCCGCATGTTCCTGCGCACATCGGAGTTTCTCTGGCAGGAAGGCCACTGTGCACACGCCACAGCCGAAGAGTCTGAGGCACGCACCGTGCAGATGATTAATCTCTACGCCGAATTCGCCGAAAAATATATGGCCATGCCGGTCATCAAAGGTGTCAAGACTGCCAACGAGCGTTTCGCCGGCGCCCTCAACACCTACACCATCGAGGCCATGATGCAGGACGGCAAAGCCCTGCAGTCAGGCACGTCACACAACCTCGGCCAGAACTTCGCCAAGGCATTTGACGTAACGTTTGTCAACAAAGATAACAAGCCCGAGTATGTTTGGGCCAACTCATGGGGCGTGTCGACACGTCTTATGGGCGCGCTCATCATGTCGCACTCTGATGACAACGGTCTCGTGCTGCCGCCCCACCTCGCACCTATTCAGGTAGTGATTGTGCCCATCTTCAAAAACGCCGAGCAGCTCGCCGAAATCACCGACCACATCATGCCGGTAATCAACCGTCTGCGCGAACTCGGCATCAGCGTCAAATATGACGACGCCGACAACAAACGTCCCGGCTTCAAATTCGCCGACTACGAGTTGCGCGGCGTGCCTGTGCGCATCGCTGTCGGTGCACGTGATGTCGAAAACGGCACTGTTGAAATCATGCGCCGCGACACTCTTGAAAAAGAGACACTCCCCCTCGCCGGCATCGCAGACCAAATCAACACCCTGCTCGAAGACATTCAGGCAAACATCTATCAGAAAGCCCTCAAAAACATTCAGCAGAAAACATATGTCTGCGACTCTTATGATGAATTTAAGGAGCGTATCGAGGACGGCGGCTTCTTCCTCTGCCACTGGGACGGTACGACCGAGACCGAGGAGCGCATCAAGGAGGAGACTAAAGCAACAATCCGCTGTATACCTCTCGTCGGTGACGAAACTCCCGGCAAATGTATGGTTACAGGCCGCCCGTCAGCCCGCCGCGTAATCATCGCCCGCAACTATTGATATCTCATAGCAATCAGATAATTAAACCGGCCACGTCAGCAAACAAACTGATGTGGCCGGTTTTTTATATTAATACGCGAATTTATATCGAAACTTTTGTTGCCGTGCCGGCGACGTTGACTATGTAAAATCCTTTGGGCAATGCCGGGATGCGCTCACTGATCCCGTTGTATATCATTGTGCCTGACATGTTGAATATCGTAACCGGAACAGAGCCTGCGACAACTATTCGGCCACCTTCTACAGTAACAGTCGGCGCCGAAATCGCAACATCATCAATAGCCGAAATTTCTCCATACTCGATTATTTCCGTGAACAAATGCCAGCCGGGAGCGTTCCTGTATGCTTCGGCAGTACCTTTAGGTACATACAGTGGAATACGCTCCGCACCCCATACTATATAAGGTCTTAAACTTCCGAAACTCTCGACTTCCTCAATAGTGTACGGTGTCCCGTCGTCTTTTAAAAATACCGGAGGATTCTTGGATTTTAATGTCAGCTTTTTTAAGACATCATATCTACCATCAATACATTCTTCATAAACTGTATGTAAAGAATCAGGGAGTATAATTTCAGTCATTTCTGGAACATTTATGGCATGGTTATGAATTATCCTGAGAGAGTCAGGAATGGTGACTGTGCCGGCATACGGTACTCCAGCAGTTTCTATTACTCTTACAGACGAGGGCATTGTTACATTTCTTACATAGCAGCAAGGCGCTGCGTATGATGGAACTGTTTCATTGTATTGTATATGCCAATTATCAAATTCTAATTTGTGACAGCCCCAAAAAGCCTCTCCTGCGATAGTAAATTCACACTCAAATTTTTCGAGTTCGCGACATTCTCTGAAAGACCCACCTCCTACAATACTTACTTCATTAGCTCTTTGTGTCCGCCTGATTACGCTATTTTTGGAAGACTTACGTGGCACAACCCCATTAAGCTTTGGACATTCACGAAAACTGGAGTAATAGTCATAAACCTGTTCAGGAGCTACAGTAACAGTCTCCAAGCCGTCACATCGATTGAATGAATCATATAGATTTATCATTTTCCCTTCTACATTCGCCGGCAAATCGATTTTAGTCAATAACGGACAGTCTTTAAAACAACCATGGTAATACACGTTACCCAACCAATCGACAACAGGTCCTCCAATCCGTTCAATTGTATTTGGAAGCTCAAAGTCTCTTAAAAGACTGCAATCATTGAAATTATTCGGACCTATTTCAGTAATGCCTTTTGCCAAATGCAAATACTCGAGTTTGTCGTTAAAAGTAAATGCATCCTCTTGTATAACTATATTTTTACTGTCATAAAAAATAATTCTACCCAGTTCAGAACACTGATTAAAAGCATACTTCTCAATTGTCAAATTTTCACAGCCCTCCGGGATTTCTAATTTTGTTATGCCGGATGAGCTAAAAGCACTATCTTCAATCGTATTTAAAAACTTATGTAAAGTAACAGATTTCAATGCACTACATGCGCTAAAAGCACTAGAACAAATAGTCTTGCAAGTTTGAGGTATTGCGACAGATTCCAAAGACGTGCATCCGCTGAACGCAGCGGTATCTATTCCACATGTTTGGTGGAGATTTATCGATGTTAAATTTTCACAACCACCAAATGCGTGCTTCGGCACTGCGACCTGTGTAGCCCAATCGACCTCTTTTATTCCGCTTTCATTAAAAGCATAAACTCCCACAGATGTAACCGCGCTCGGAATTTTCAAAGTCGACGCTGAGAAGAGAGATTCACATCCTTTGAAACAACTCCCACCTATAGTAGTCAAGCCTGCCGGGAGATTGATATATTCGAGCGAGGTGCAACCTTTAAATGCCGATCTACCAATTTCTACTAATTTAGGCTCAATCCGAAATCCCGGTGCATAGATTTTTGGGAAAGTGTTAAATTTG
>DXYS01000005.1:0-53597 GCA_019415705.1 Bacteroidales bacterium
CAAATTTAACACTTTCCCAAAAATCTATGCACCGGGATTTCGGATTGAGCCGAAAGACTCCCTCTCTCTCCGCCAACAACAAAGTTAACACCGCTGTAAGTCAACGACTTGCGGCGGTGTTAATTTATATACGCACAAAAATGCACACACAAATCCGCTGACCCCTCGTAATCGCGCAGCGCTTTCGTAGCGCAGCGGAGAAAGACTCCCACTCTCTCCGCAAAACAGGCAGCTAAAAAGCTGCCTGTTTGCGTTATAGAGCGATTCGAAGGGTCCCGCGGAAGGGGCAACTGCAAAAGTGACGTCTGCGTTAGCGGCATCAAAGTAGGGGCGATGTCGCGGAAGGTCGGTATGACCGGAAGATTGAGGACGACGTGGAATCAACCTATGATTTACTCAACGCTGGAGTAGTCGAGGGGCGGGTCGAAGTAGCGGCTGAGCGACGGGAGGTTTTCCTTCATTGAGGGTACGGCAAAGTGCGTGTCTTTGAAGTAGCGGTTCATAGCTTGGCGGCGTGCTGCTTTTGACGGGTCTGGAGCGATGGTGCTATTGTATGTCGTCTTTCCGTCGCGGTCGGTTACTTTTGCTGTCAGTTCAGTATCTGTCACTTTCACGCGGACTGTCGAGCCTTCGGCCACCGGGAGTTCGAAGGTGGCAAAATCTTCGATGTCAAATTTCAGACGCGCTGCAATACCCGACAGCCGGTATTCATAGATGCGGCAGTCGGCGGTGCGCTCGAAGGCTCCGAGGAGCGAGCCGTTGCCAATTAGTTCGCTGTAGCGCAACGTGTTCAGGGCCGAAGGTATGCGCGGTGCAAGTGTGATGCAGCCGTCGAGGAGGGCTGGACGTATGCCCAGAAAGCCCTGATACCATACTCTGATTTGCTCGGCATTGCTCCATGCTTGGAGGAAAGTGCCGGAGCGTCGCGCCCACTGCGCACCCTTGCGGGGCCAGGCATCGGCGTTCTCCGACAGGCTTCCCACAGCTCCTTCGTAGAGAGCCTGACGATTCATGTTTTCGAATAGCTGCCATGCAATATCCTGCTGTCCGGCCTCTATCATGCGCTGCATGGCCATGCCGTTGTTCCACAGCCACACCGTACCGTTATGATAGGCATCGTCCTTGTGGTAGTGATGCCAGTTCTCGTGGTAGGGATGGAACTGAGGGTCGTTCTGGTCGAGCGATGCCACACCCCACGGATATACGAGCCTCCGCCATGCATCGCGAGTCTCTTTCATAACGACTGCCGTGTCGGCCACCATGTCGAGGGCATAGAGCATATTAGGGCGGCACTGGCGGTCGGGGGTGCCGTTGGCATTGAGATGGTCGTAGACCAATGTGTCGGCAGTGTTGACAAACATGCGGTTGAAAGTTGCTAATAGCGAATCGGCAGCCAGATTCCAACGGTGGGCCTCATCGTCATCTCCCATAATGCGGGCCATCTCGGCACCGTTGCGCAACTGTCCGTACCACAACGCCTGAATGTCGACGGCACGGTTACCACGTGGCGAGCAGGAATATTTTCCCTGCCGTTTGGCATCCATCCATGTGTCGGCATCGGCATGGACGAGGAAGCCGTCGGCATCGGTCCCACGTTCAATTACGCTGTTGATACTCAGTTCAACAGCCGGATAGATCGAAGCAAGGAATGTTGTGTCGCCGGTATATTGCATATATTCGTAAACATCCGTCACAAAACGCGGCGTACCGTCGGCAGTATTGTAGATTATGCTTTCGAGGTTGGCGCGGTTGGGAATGCGGCCGAGAGTTTCCGATTCGGGATTTCTGTCCTGAAACTTGGCAAAATCGCTGAATATGCTTCGCGCCGTTTCCCACTGTCCGGTACAGAAGACAGCCCCCGGCATTGAGATGAACATGTCACGCCCCCAGTACTCGTTGAACCATGGCAAGCCGGCATAGATGCCGTTGCCTTGCTGACAGGTGACAAGTTCGTCGGTGGTGAGGACAATCCATGACATGGCTCTGTCGAGCGTGTCATTGTCCGAAGACAGGGGGTTGGACTTCTCCACCAAAGCGTTCATACGGTCGATGCGCTCACGGAGCATTTTCTTGTGGTCGCGGCGGAAGAGTGCGGCAACCTGCGCGGCACTCCCATCTTCCGTATATGAAATGATGAAGCCTCCGGCATCGGCAGGAGCCACTAACCGGGTGCCGTTCCATCGACAGGTTACATCTTTGAACGGCTGCAGAGTGATGACACCTCCGGTCGATTCTTTGGGCACGAATTCAACCCCTGCGGCCCCCTGTTTGCCGGCCGAAATAAGCCTCGGTGACAGCTCTATCCACACCGAATCGCCTTTCACGTCCGAAAGTTCGACATAGAGCAGCTCCACACGGTCGAACATATAGAAATTTTCGTGAGCCTTCTCATATACACGGTTAATTTTATAGGGATATACCGTCACCTCGGCCTTGCGCCTTGACAGCGTGTCGCCGTCAACGCCGACAGTATAGTCGCTAAGCATGCGTCGTTTAGCTATATTCCAGCCCGAATACCAGTCGTTCCAGTTATCGGTGTGCGTCATGCCATACCAGAACGAGGCCTTTTTGTCCGTAAAAGAATATTCGCGTTGGCTGTCGGCCGGCACCACTATGCCCAAGTCTTCAACATCCAGCCGGCTCAGGGATCCCTCGTCTCCGGGCAGCAGCGACTGACCCGAACAAGCCCCCAAAAGAGCCGCGCATCCCGCAACTGCAATTAATTGTCCAAATCTCATAAACAGAACTCGCCTCCATTGACTCGATGGAGAGGTTAATTAATAATGTAGAAACGTGAGCCAACTATGCTATCCTTGCTCGGTCAAAATTTCCTACGTTTACACTTACGAGATGAGCATAACGCTTCTTATTATTTCAAAATGTCGTGGAAAGAGTTGCCTCAATCCAAATGCAAAGATGATACAAATCCCGTAAAGAATCCTCGTTAAAAGGTAAAAATCAGCGTTTCAAGGCTCATTTTTCCTCTTTTTGTACCGCTATTGGTTATCCAAGCGTCTAATAATCTGTTTTTTAGCAGTAAATAATAATTCCTTGACAACTATATTCGGTACTGAGGTCTCCAAAATGCTTGCTTTCGGATAGAATCGAGAAATACACCATATGTGAATTTCCCGGTGAGTACCCATATTTGGGTCGCAGTATGGATTTTCGTCGCTTCAATAGCAGTGGCATACGCCAGCCTCAAGGTCTATGACGAACCTGTGCGCGAGTGGCTCAAAAATCACTGGCTTTATAAGGGTAAGAAGTAGTCATGTCCATGTAACGACTTATCTGCTTGCCCGTCATTGTCTGGCATTTTATCGCATTAAGCGCTCAGAATACGTCTTCCACAACTTATTGGCGAGTCTCGCATATTGTCAGTCTGCCGTCACTGGCTGCCTGATTTGCGGTAGGTGCGCGGTGAGGTGTGAAAATGCTCTTTGAAACAGCGGCTGAAATATCGCGGAGACGAGAATCCCAACGCATAGGCTATGTCAGTGATATTAGTTTCGTGCTGTTCGGTGAGCATCTTGACAGCCTGTTTCATCTTAATCGAAATTATGAAGTCGTTGGGCGTCTGTCCCGTTGCTTTCTTTATCCGCTGAAAGAGCGACGTGCGCGATACATTCATCGCTGCCGCGAAGCGGTCGATATTAAAGTCGCCGTCCGACATATTTTCTTCGATTATTTCTACAGCCCGGCGCATAAAGACAATGTCGGTCCCGCTCGATGCGAAAATCGGGTCTGTGTTGTCTTCGGGACTTGGCAGAGCGGGTCTGGCAGCAGTGAGCTTGTGGTGCTTGTTTATCAGGTTGCGGCATCGTGCGAGCAGTTGTCGCACATCAAACGGCAGCGTCAGGTAATCGTCCGCCCCGACATTCAGCATTTCGAGTACCTCGCTGTCGGCGTTGTGTGATGTGACAAACACGAACGGCGTGTCGGCCGTAGTGCTTTGCGACTTCACTTTGCGGCATAGCTTCACACCGGAGATGCCGGGCAGATTGTAGCCGCTTATAATCAGGCAGGGAGAGTTCTCGTCAATCATGCGCATTGCCTCCTCGCCGTCGCCTGTGGCGACTACGCGCAGATAAGGTCTGAAAATGTCGGTGAGCATTTCTCGCAGCTGTTCGTTGCCCTCGGCCACCACCATTACATCGCCGGGCATCGTGGCCGGCTCATTCATATCGGGCGTCTCGGCCTCGGATGTTATGAGCGGTCTGGGATGCTGAATGTTGTATTCTTGTGCCTGACGGTAATCTCCGGCGCCCGCAATCTGTTCGTCGCTGAAATGGTCACGGCCCAAGGGTAGGGTGACTGTAAAAGTGGCCGATTCGCCGGGTGTGCTGAACACTTCGATTTTGCCGTGGTGCAGCTCTACGATGCCTTTTGCAAGTGCAAGTCCCACGCCGATTCCCTGCCAGTCGCCGTCGACACCGGCGTTAGCCTGATAGAAGCGGTTGAATATCTTGTCGATGTCTTCGGCCGCTATGCCGCAGCCCGTGTCTGACACCTCGATTATCACCGAGCCGTCACCGCGGCGCACACTGAGGGTGACCTCGCCGTCGGCCTCGGTGTGTTTGAAAGCGTTTGACAGCAGGTTGTTGATTACTTTGCGCAACTGTGCCGGGTCATACCACACCATTATAATTTCGTTGGAGCGGTTGAAGCGGAAACGTATGCCTCTGTCGGCGGCATAGTCGCGGAAAAGCGCGTATATCGCCGAAAGGAATTTCACCACGTTGTGCTCGCCCGCTTTGATGTTCATCGCGCCCTGCTCATATCGTCTGAAGTCAAGCAATTCGGCCATCATGTCGCGCATAAGTATGCAGTTGGTGTAGGCGCCGTTAACCTTGTTGAGCAGCGAATGTGGCAGCTGCGGCGAGCCCATCAGCGCCTCCATCTTGCCGATAATCAGGGCGAGGGGCGTGCGGAACTCGTTTGATATATTGATGAAAAAACGCAGTTTGTTCTGGTTGAGTTCCTCCATGTCGTGGCTGCGCTGCCGTTCGAGCGCCAAGGCCTGACGCATGGCGACGCGTTTGCGGTAGGTGTTTACGCTCCACCAGCCCAGACCGAGCGCCGTAAGTATATAGGCGAGTATAAGATAACGGTTTAAATAGAGCGGAGGTAGTATGCTCATGGCTAAAACGCTCTCGGGCGCTCCGGGCTCGTCAGAGCCGCGCACATGCAGCTTGTAGTCGCCGGCCGCAAGATTGGTGAAGTTGATGCCGTTGTCGGCGCGCATCGGTAGCCATTCGTCCGAGTAGCCTTCGAGCCTGTATTGCGGCTTGAGGTTATTGTCGTGCGTGAAGTCTGTTATCGCGTAATATATCGTTATGAAGTTGTGTGACGAGGGTATTGTTATCGATTTTGCCACAGTGATGGCTCCCGGCAGTATGTCGGAGTCGTCGCCGGCTACGACTTCGCGTCCGTCGACTAAAAGGCGGCTCGGGAAGACATTATATCGTGTCTCCCGCGGCTTCAGATTGTCGGGATTAAAGGCTACCATGCCGTCTATACCGCCGGCATAAGCACGGGTGCCGTCGGCCGACAGATGTATCGCCTTGTTGTTAAATGCGTTGAGCGGCACGGTGTTGCCGATGCTGTATGATGTCGATGTATCGCCGTCCATCAGTGCGAGCACTTTGTCGGTCAGCACAAGTATGCGACCGTCGGGCAGCTGACGGGCGCCGAACACACAGTCAGACGGCAGTCTGCCGCCGGCATGCGTGTGGTGTATAAACTCCTCGCGAACACGGTCATATCTGTCGAGTCCGGCCTCCGATGTACCTATCCACAGGTCATTTGACGGAGAGACATACAGGAAGTTGATGCCGTCGCTGCTTAAAGAGCCGGGAGTGCCGTCGTCATGGCTGTATTTCTTCATTCGTTTGGTAATGAAGTTGTAGCTATACAGGCCGCCCTCGGCTCCGCCAATCCATAGCGTGTTTGAGTGGTCGAGGGCGAGATCGAGCGCAAGGGCGATGACATGACCCTCGGCTCCGGAGCGGAACAGCGGCGTGAACGTCTCCCTGGCTATATTGAAACTGTAAATGCCGTCGTGAGTTGCGATCAGGAGCGTGTTGCTGTCATAAATCTCGATATCGCAGATAATGTTCGCCTTGTCGTTGCGGAGCGGATAGACACTGTAACGGCCCGATGCGATATCATACTTTTTAAGGCCTCCGAGATGCGTACCGGCCCACAGACATCTGCGTGTAGGGTCATATTTCAACGCCTTTATATTGTTGTAACGGTTAGATTTGTCGATGTGCCAGTCTATTGCGCCCGTGGCGGGATTCAGACGGTTGATGCCTCCGCCCTCGGTGGCAATCCATACGTTGCCGTCATTATCTTCGGCCATCTCGCCGATTACCGGATAGCTGATTGCACTGCCTGTGGCATTATCGGTGCGATATGTACGGAAAATGTCATTTTCGGGATTATATGACAACAATCCGTTGAAATATGTGCCAATCCATATGGTGCCCTGACGGTCGCATGTCAGTGACCATACCGACGAGTGGTTGAGCCGTTCGGGCGTCGTGCTGTAGGGCGTGTCGTTGCCGGTCAGATAGTTGTCGAAACAATTATCCGTCTCATTATATCGCGACAGGCCCTCGAATGTTCCGACCCAAAGCCTCCCGCGGCTGTCGCGGCAGGCGCTCCTGATGAAGTCCGAACTGATTGAATTGGGATTCAGCGCGTTGTGCCTGAAATGTGTATGCCTGCCTGTTTGATCAATCAAAAACAGGCCGTCGGCATGTGTCCCTACCCATAGCTTGCCGTCGTAGTCTGTGAATATGCACGTGATATTGCCTGTGGCCATCAGAGTCGCCATGCGGCCGTTTTTAAGGTCGTGTCTGATTAATCCGTTGTCGGCTGTGCCTATATATAATATGGAGTCCTGTGCGTGAAGCACCGTTATCTCTGACTGTATGCCGCTGATGTTGACAGGCATCTTTGTGCCGTCGGCAGTCAGCGACGCGACGCGTCGTCCGATGGCATAATATAGCTTTCCGTCAGCGTAAGTCATGGCCGACGGCTGCTTTAAGTCGATATTATTGAAATGGCCTGTTGCGATGTCGTAAATGCTTATGCCGCGTATCGTCATCACATATATGTGGCCGGCCTTGTCGCCGGTAATAGCGCGCACATAGTTGCTCGCGGGAGAGGTGCTGTCGCCCGGTATGCGGTGGTGATTCTTGATTTTTGAGCCGTCATAGACGTCCAATCCTCCGCGTGTGCCGATCCATAGCAGCCCGAGCTCGTCCTGATAGGTTGACATGACAGAGTAGTGTGACAGGCCGTCAGCCATTGTCAGACGGCTGAATTCGGGCTCCGATGCACGGACTGCAGGAGCACACGACAGTGTCGCTGCAAGCACTGACAGCCATGACAGCCGGACGGCAGATGCCGCGACGCGCGACAGGAGAGATTTATATTTTTTCATGGTAATGCAAAGGTATACAATATTTTTCTATAACATGCAGTTAGAGTACATACAAATGTATCAAATAGTACAAAATAGTATATATAATTCTCTTTATGTGTATTTTTTGTATTGTTTAAGCGGATATCTCAGTTTTATACAGACTAATTTTACGATGCGAAACAAAGCGGTAGATCATAAAGCAACTAACGATATAATAATAACCAACCAAACCATGAAAAACCTATCACGATTAAGCATTTTATTAATAACGGCTTCTGTGGCCGTCACGGCTGTCGCTGCGACGGATTCTGATTTCGTAAAAGAGAATGTCTCTCACGCCGCACGGCAGTATCGCGGACATCTTAATGTCATCGACAGCGTCGGACACTTTATTAATCCGCGCACCATCCTCCCCGATGGTAAAATATGGTATGTTCCTGTCGATGACTGGTGCTCGGGTTTCTTCCCCGGCAGTCTCTGGTATCTCGGAGAACTTACGGGTGACCGCAGCTGGAACAAGCGCGCCGAGACCTACACCGAGACGCTTGACACTGCGCAGTATCTCACATGGCACCATGACGTCGGATTCATCATCGGCTCGAGCTATCTCAACGGCTACCGTCTCGGAGGTAAAGAGGAGTATAAGTCGGCCGTCATCAATGCCGCAAAGTCATTGTCGACCCGTTTCCGTCCCGGAGCCGGTGTGATTCAGTCATGGAATGTCGATAAAGGCTGGCAGAGCGAGCGCGGATGGGCCTGTCCGGTAATCATCGACAATATGATGAATCTCGAGATTCTCTTCGAGGCGAGCCGCATGACAGGCGACCCCCTATATTATAATGTAGCCGTCTCTCATGCCAACACAACGATGGCTCATCACTTCCGTCCCGATTTCAGTTGCTACCATGTCGTAGACTATGACCCCGAGACCGGCGCCGTGCGTCACCGCCAGACGGCTCAGGGTTATGCCGACGAGTCGTCATGGGCACGCGGTCAGGCATGGGCTTTATACGGTTACACTATGTGCTACCGCTATACAGGCAATCCGAGCTATCTTTATCAGGCCACCAAAGTGTGCGACATGATATTCTCTGACCCTTCACTGCCTGCCGATATGATTCCTTACTGGGATTATGACGCACCCGGCATCCCCGACGAGCCGCGCGACGCTTCTGCGGCCGCATGCACTGCGTCAGCACTTTACGAACTCTCGACCTACCTGCCGCAGCGTGGCTATAAAGAGTTGGCAGACAAAGTGCTTGCTTCGCTTTCGACCCCCGCATACCGCGCCGAAATTGGTACTAACGGCAGCTTCCTGCTCATGCACTCTGTCGGCTCTATTCCCCACGGCCACGAAATCGATGTGCCTATCAATTACGCTGACTACTACTATCTTGAGGCTCTTTTGCGCAAGAGCAGACTTGACGCAGGCGCCGGCAAGCTTTTCTAAAAAAGCAATCACAATAGATCAGGCATGAATCGTTTTACTGTCATTTCATTACTCTTGCTTATGCTGTTGATTCCGGCACACGCGCCGGCGCAACAGTCATCCGGGAGCATTACAGTCACAGGCACTGTGGTCGACGAGACCTTGCTGCCTCTGATTGGCGCATCCGTGAGCCTTTCGGGCGCAAATCCTCCGGTAGCCGTCATAACTGATATCGACGGTAATTTCGAGCTGCGCCTGCCGTCGGCCGACGCATATCTCGAGGTGAGCTATGTCGGTTATGAGACCGCCAAGGTCAAAGCCACGCCCGGCACAAAAATGGAAATCGTTCTGAAAGAAAACACCACCGAGCTTGAGGAGGTCGTGGCCATCGGATACGCCACCGTAAAGAAAAGCGACCTCACGGGCTCTGTCGAAAAAGTCTCGATGGACGACCTCAACCGTGCCAACGTATCCTCGTTTGACCAAGCCCTCGGAGGACGTATCGCAGGTGTGCAGGTAGTCGCTTCCGACGGTCAGCCCGGCGAGGGAGCCAATATAGTGATTCGCGGCTCCAACACCATTTCTGATGAGTCCGACGGCACTCCGCTGTATGTGATTGATGGATTTGCCACCGACGACCCTAACGCCGGCGCTATCAACCCCGCCGACATCGAGTCGATAGATGTGCTCAAAGACGCCTCGGCTACAGCCATTTACGGCGCACGCGGCGCCAACGGCGTCATCATCATCACGACTAAACGCGGCTCGGAGTCGGCTCCGCGCATCACCTACGAGGGCTCCGTGAGCTATCAGCTCCGCCCCAAAGGGCTCAAACTGCTCCAAGGGCGTAAATTCGTCGAGCTGCAGGCCGAAATCCTCACACCCGACGAGATGAACAAGACCTACTTCAGCTATGACGAGGCGCTCGGACGTTATCAGACCCTTGACGATTATAATTACCGTAAATCCATTGACTGGCAGGACGAAGTGTTCCGCAACGCTCCGATGACAAACCATCACCTCGCGCTGACGGGCGGAACTGCCAACACCCGCTATTCGGCCTCCGCGTCCTATTATTATCAGGACGGCACCATCATCAAGTCGTCATACAGCAGCCTCAAGGCTCGCGCCACACTCGACCAGCGCATCTCAAAGACCGTAAAAGTCGGCACCGCCTTTAACTTTGCCAACAACCTCTCTGTAGGCTCTGCTCCCACACAGGGCGACGGCCAGTCGACACAGTATTTTCTCTATCAGGTCCTCGCCTACCGTCCGGTCAAATACCGTTCGACCGACGACCTCGAAGACATTGTCGACAACAACGGCGGCACATATCCCTACAATCCCGTCAAGACAATCCGCAACACTTACGACAAACTCCGCAACCGGCAGCTGTCGATGAACGCCTATCTAAACTGGGACATCCTGCCCGACCTTATGTTCAAGTCGACATTTGCCTACACTTGGCGTGAGGCGCGCACCGAGAAGTTCTATAACAAGGACACTTATTTCGGTGATCCGGCATACTCGCCCTCAGGCACCAACGGCAGCTTCAACATCAAGGAGTGGAACAGCTGGAGCAACGAGAACACACTGACCTACCGTCATCAGTGGGGCGCCCACAAGTTCAACGGCATGATAGGTATGTCTCTGTCGAGCAAACAGATTTCAAACCTCGGCGCCAAGAGCGTGCACATCCCGTGGGACGACCTCGGCATTTGGGGTATCGACACAGGCATCCCTCAGAGCATTACCGCTGACAATGTCATCGACAGGATGATGTCGTTCTTCGGCCGTTTCAACTACGATTACCGCGGACGCTATCTGATGACATTCACATTGCGCGCCGACGGCTCATCGCGATTCACAAACCACAAGTGGGGACTCTTCCCGTCGGCCTCCGTGGCTTGGCGCATCATCGACGAGCCCTTTATGGCAGGCGCAGCAGGCTGGCTCAGCAACCTCAAGCTGCGTGTCGGCTGGGGCGCCACCGGCAACAACGCCACACGCGAGGTCTATCCCTCAGACCTTTTGTACTGGGGCGGCGAAAACTACCCGTGGAACAACAACCTCCACCAAGCGCTCTATATGCTCCAGCTCGCCAACCGCAACCTCCGCTGGGAGACAACATATCAGACCAATATCGGCATAGACTTCGCCCTATGGCGCAACCGCCTTAACGGCTCGGTCGACGTCTATGACAAAGACACGCGCGATCTGCTCCTCTACGCTGACGTCCCGCCGTCGATAGGTTTCACTCAGGTGCAGCAGAACATCGGCAGCATTTCAAACCGCGGACTCGAAATCACCCTCAACGGCGTCATACTCCCCGGCGCACGCGGCTCGCTCAAATGGACATCGAGTTTCAACATCTCTTTCAATAAAAACAAAGTCACAGCCCTCTCAAACGGGCAGGAAAGCCGCATGGCCGGAGTCAGATACCCCGCCGTCCCCGACTTATACATCTGCAAGGTCGGCCATCCGCTCTCAGAGATGTACGGCTATATCTACGACGGTGTCTACCAGTATTCCGACTTCGACGAGGTGTCGCCCGGCGTGTATCGCCTTAAAGACGGCATCCCCGACAATACCAACGACCGTGCCAATATCCGCCCCGGCGACCCCAAGTTGCGTGACATAAACGGCGACGGACGCGTCACCACCGAAGACCGCACAATCATCGGCCACGGACTCCCCGTCCACACCGGCGGTTTCATAAACAACTTCGAGTGGAAAGGCTTTGACCTGAGCATATTCCTCCAGTGGAGCTACGGCAACGACGTGATTAACTACAACCGCGTCCTCCTCGAGAATCTTCAGGGCCGCCATCTCAACCAGCTTGCCACCGCCGAAAACCACTGGCGCCCCGATAATCCCACAGACTATCTCTGGGCTCCCGGACGCGGACTCAACAACCTGCACACCTCACGCGAAGTCGAGGATGCCTCGTTCCTGCGCCTCAAAAACATCCAGTTGGGCTATACCTTACCCGCAAAATGGCTCAGAGGCTCGCATATTGCGGCAGTACGCGCATATTTCAGCGCACAGAATGTGGCAACTCTGACCGGTTACACCGGCTACGACCCCGAGGTCTCCACACGCAACTCGGCCATGACACGAGGATTTGACTACTCGGCCTATCCAAAGGCACAATCCTTTACATTTGGAGTTAAAATCGAACTATGACACTACGTAAAATACTTATGGGATTTGCATGCTCATGCATGCTCGGCTCATGCTCTTTTTTAGACACGACCCCCATCGACTACATACAAGGCGATGACCTCTACCACAGCCCCGAGACCTGTCTCGCCGGACTGGCCGGAGTGTACGACGCCATGACCTCAGCCGGAGCCTACGGACAGAATCTGTGGGGCGACCTCGACGCCGGCACCGATATCCTTGTCTACAACCGTAACTACGGCACAGGATACATCCAGATTTCAAACTATAACTACAACAACAGCGACAAGGCGCTCACCGACAGCTGGACCGCCCTCTACAACGGCATCAACCGCGCCAACGATTTCATCAGCCGCATAGGCCGGAGCGCTGACGACGAGTGCGGAGGCCCGCGCGCCAAAGCGATGTATCTCGGCGAGGCAAAAGCCCTGCGCGCGCTGTGCTACATGAATCTCGTCGCTTTCTGGGGCGAGGTCCCCCTGCGCGTTGAGCCTACCTACGACCTCAGCTCGCAGCTTAAGCCCAAAGCCACACAATCAGAGATATACGCTCAGATTACGGCTGACCTGCTCGACGCCGCCGACGGTTGCCTCGACGCACGTGAACTTCCCGGACCGGGACGCATATCGCAGACCGCCGCACAGGCTCTTCTGGCCCGTGCATATATGTGGCAGGCCGGTTACCCCGTCTATGCCGACACATGGGGCGAGGCCCTCAAATGGGCGCGCAAAGTGGCCGACTCCGGCCGTCACAACCTGCTGCCGCGCGAAAACGGCGGTTACCGTCAGGTGTTTATCAACATGTGCTCAAACCTTTATGACCTCAGTTCCTATGAGTCGATGTTTGAGATTGAGTTCTACGGCAACGGACAGACTCAGACCAACGAAGCCGGACGCCTCGGCCTTTACATCGGCGTCACTCAGCAGACACCGAGCGACGACTTCGCTTACGCCTACGGCCTCTATGACGCCACAAAATACCTGTTCCGCCTTTACGGTGACGGCGATGACCGCCTGTGGTGGAATGTGGCCGATTATAAATATGTCACAACCGACGGCAAGGTGAGCGAACAGCCCCGTACCGCCGCCGAACGCAACTTGGAGGACGGCAACGCTGCCAAATGGCGCGCGAAATATATCCCCGAGCGCCCCCTCTCGCGCAACAACTCGTCAATCAATTTCCCGGTGATGCGTTTCTCTGATGTGCTGCTGATGCTGGCTGAGAGCCTTAACCATGTCAACGGCGGCCCGACTGTCGAAGCATTTGCCGCCCTCAACCGTGTGCGCCGCCGTGCCGGCGCGTCGGAGATGACTATGGCTGACGCGCCTGACTTCGAGAGCTTTGACCGCCTCGTGCGCGACGAACGCACCCGCGAGCTTTGTTTTGAGGTGCCGCGCCGCATGGAGCTGCGCCGTCACGGAGCCGAATACTTCGCCTCTCAGATTGCCGTGCTCGCCGACCAGTCGCTCAACGACCAGAACAAGAAGACCGGTTATGATCTCGAGTCAATAAAAGCCCTCCCGGCTCTTAACTTCTCGCCCAAACACATCTATTTCCCAATCCCGCAGGCCGAGCTCAACGTCAACACCGCCTGTACACAAAACGTCAACTGGTAATGAAACCGACTCTGATACTTACCATAGCGGCCGCTGCTGCTTTAAGCGCATGCAGCGACTCGGTAGAGCCCGTAGACTTCTCGGTCAGCGTGCCTGCCGGACAGACCGTGGCTGCCGGCGAGCCTGTGCGTTTCGCTTTTGCCGGCAATCCCGATTATATAACATTTTTCTCGGGCGAGAGCGGATGCGACTACGCCGCATCTGACCGCTACAGGGCCGAAATCGATGCCCTCGAGCTCTCGTGTGACATGCGTCAGCAGTATAACGACAGGGAGTACCTTGACCGTCAGCTGATATATGCCTATGTCTCGACTGATTTCAACGGCGATTATACCCCCGAAGGACTCAGTGCCGCCACGTGGATGCCGATGACCGGCGTCGGCGCCAACAGCCTGCCTGTGCCCGTGCCGTCGACCGCCTCGGCCGTCTCGACAAGCGGCAGCGTTGACTTGGGGCGCTACGCCGGCACTGACACCCCGTTTTATATAGCTTTCCTCTACAATGCCCCCGGACGCGCAGTCATACCCGCCTCAAACGGCTCGGGCCGCTATGTCGTCCGCCCGCGCATCGACATTACAAATCTTAAGATTACAAAAACACTCTCTGACGGCACAACCGCCGTACTCGACAATGCCTCGACTCAGTTTGGCATGCGGCCGGTCTACGACAGCTCATACAATCAGACCAACTACCGCGTTACAGACGACGGCATGTTATTCCAGCCCGTAGCGGCTGTTCCCGACGCCCTTACAGGCCGCGAGCCCGACGAACGTGTGTGGATGGTCTCGGCTCTCATCGACCCGTGCAAAGTCGAGCCTGACCGCGGTGTGGCCATAAAGTCGGTCGCCGCACGTCTCGACACTTATGAGCACGTCTACACCGCTCCCGGCACATACACCGCCACATTCGTCGCCACTAACGCCAATCTGTGGGACAGCAAGCGATGTGTTAAACAATTGATGATTAACGTAAAATGAAGCATAAACTCACATACATCACCATAGCTCTCGCCGCCACGGCATGGGCCTGCGGCGATGACACGCCGCAGACGCCTCCGCCGCCTGAGCCCGGCGATGACCCTCGTCCGGAGACTCCCGTAGAGCCGATACACGGATGCGCGCTGTGGGAAGACTTCGCCGAAGGCCGTTCGGAGCTTCTGCCTGACTTCTCCTACGCCGGCTACGGCTGGGGCGAGGAGTCGCTACCCGATGTCGCATACAGCGTCTTCAATGTATGCGACTACGGAGCGGTTGCCGATGACGGACTCTCTGACCGTAAGGCTTTCGAGGATGCGATAAAAGATGCGGTAGCACAAAGTCCGCGGGGTGCGGTCATATATGTGCCCGCAGGCCGCTACGAGCTCCACGCCGCATCAGACCCCAATACACCGGTTATTATAGATGGCGACAACATCGTGTTGCGCGGTGCCGGCCGTGACCGCACGGTCATTGCGATGTCATCAGCCGGACAGGTGCTTGACGGCAGTCTGTGGAACACTCCCGAACTGATGTCATTCCGCTACGTACGCTCGCGCTCTGACGAGCAGCTGCGTCTGACCTCGATAACCGCCCCGGCCTCATCGGGCAGCCATGACATAGAGGTGGCGTCGGTCTCGGGCCTGTCTGTCGGACAGCGCGTCTTGGTCAAACTCGCCGGTGACACACGTCGCGACGCTGTCGCCGCTGAAATCGCTCCCCATGAAGTCGACGACGAGTTTGCCGAACTCATGTCAGAGGGAGTCAGCGTGGCCGAGTATCACACCGTCAGCCGCATAAGCGGACGCCGTGTGACGCTCTACGAGCCTCTCGGCCATGATATCGACCCCGACGGGGGCTGGACGCTTCATGCTGTGCTCGACCGTTACGGCTGCGGCGTTGAGGATATTTGTTTCGAAGGCGCCTTTACCGAAGATTTCGTCCACCATAAGGACGCCGTCCACGACAGCGGCTGGCGCATGCTTACCTTCTTGCGTCAGGCCCACGGCTGGGTGCGCCGCTGCTCGTTTGTCAATGTCAGCGAGGCTTTGAGCGTGATGCAGTCATGCAACATCACTGTCGACGACTGCATCATCGACGGCAATGCCGGACACTCCGCCATACGGTCACAGGCATCGACCAATGTGCTCATCTCACGTGTCGAGGACCGCTCCGGACAGTACCACTCGGTCGGCGTATCCAAGACAGCCTCACACACCGTCATACTGCGCTGTGCCATCGGTGCGACAACATGTTTCGAGTCACATTGCAGCCAGCCGCGCAACACACTCATCGACCTTTGCAGCGGAGGCATGAATCCTGATCATGCGGGTGGTGACGCCGCCCTCGGCCCCAATCATCTGCGCGGCCTCGTGCTCTGGAATTATACCCAGACCGGGGGCATAGACGGAGAGTTTCCTCTCTGGCGCCGTAACAATCGTTTTGTGATGCCGGTTATCGCCGGTTTTACGGGTCAGGCCACTTTCAATCCTTCTGAGACGGCGGCCCTCGAAAGCTACGGCTCACACGTCGAGCCTCAGTCGTTATACGAGGCCCAGCTAAAACTTCGAACGAGACAATAATACAGCTTTGATTACCATGAATAAAATACATTCCATAACTGCAGCCCTTACGATTGCTCTCGCCATGGCCTCATGCCGGGGCGACGACGAGCCGGCGTCAGCCCCCGCTTCACTGGTGCTGATGGCCACAGTCTATGACATAGATGCGGAGAGCTCGTCGGTCTGGCACTCCGGACAGGTCTTCGGCGTGTATATGCTCGCCGGCGATAACAGCCCCGTCGCCTCAAACGTCAGGCATATAGCCGACGACCGCGGCGTCACAGGTTATCTTGTCCCCTCAGGCGACGCTCTCAGACTTCCTGCCGACGGCAGCCCGACATCTGTTGCCGCATATTATCCTTACGACGAGTCGGCAGTCTCGCGCAACCATCAGACCACAATCTCCGTGCGCGAGGGCACCGCAGCCGACGCCTGTCTGTGGGCGTCAGTCAAAAACGTTGCCTCGGCAAACCCCAAGGCCACATTAGGTTTTAAATCGCAGCTGGCGCAGATTCATGTGCGTCTGCTTAACGATGACCCGGCTGTTGCGCGCATTGTTGCCCGCATAAGCGGCGCCCCGCGCAGCTGTGACTTCGACATCTTGACCGGCCGATATACCGGTACACCCGACTGCGGCGCGCCAATCGGCGTTACCGTTAAAAATCTTGAGAAAGCCTTTGACCTCACCGCCGTCGTGGTGGCTACACATAGCGACACAGACGGTCCGCTCCTCGAGATTACGGCTCTCGACAATTCCGGACGCGAATTGCGCACCTATCCTCCCGTAGCTCTCGGCACGATGATGGGGCTCGAAAACGGCCGCACATTTGAGCCAAACACTGTTTACAACCTTGCCGGCAATCTCGCGCCGGATGATTTGAAAATACAGTTTACCGGCAAATCTCCGATATGTATCCTCAGCTGGAGCGATGATCCCGACGAGGAGTTCGGCACCATAATCAAAAAATAAGAAACAAAATCTAACCTAACCCCTATATACTATCATTATTGATATGAAACACAATCATTATGCCTTATTAATCGGTCTGGCCGCACTGGCATGCTCGTGCTCCGACCGTACGTCTGAACAGCCGCTCCCGTCGGCCGGAAAGTCCGTGCGTTTTGAAATCGGCACCGTCCGCAGCCGCACGGTGACCAACGCCGACAACACTACCGACTTTATCTCCGGTGACCGTATCGGCATCTATGGCGCAAAAGGCGCGACCGGCACAAATGTCGCATTTATCGTCGGCGCTGACGGTCAGTTGCAGCCTGAGGCCGGTGGCGGTATATTCTACGACCCCGCCGGAGGAGCCACATCTGATTTCTACGCTTACTATCCATTCACATCGGGACAGAACGGACAGAGCGTGTCATTCACTGTAGGCGCAGACCAGTCTACGGCTGAATTGTTCAACGCATCTGACTTCATGACCGCATCGACACTCGGCGTGACCACCGGCGACGAAACTCCCGTCACACTTGTCTTCGAGCACCGTCTCGCCGTCGTGCAGCTTGAGGTCGTTACATCCAAAGCCGATGACTTTAAAGGCGCTTCTCTTTGCAATATTCAGCCTACAGCCTTCTGGAACATGATTTCTGACGCTATGACCACACAAGGCGACGCATCAGGGGTGAAAATGTGGGGACGCAGCGACGACGGACTCACTTATTGGGCTGTTATCCCGGCTCAGACCGTGGCTACGGGGACTCGTCTCATCACTCTTGACTTCGGTGCCGACAGCTATGCTTTCACCACCACCGGACCTGTGACACTCAACGAAGGCATGATTAAGAAATTCCGTATCGGCGTGGGCGACAGCGGCCAACTGATAGTCTTCTCGTCAGAGCTCGAGGTGAAGCCGTGGCAGACTGACCCCGATGAAATCGACGGTGACGGCGAACTCGTCGAGCCCGATCCTCTTATGCCTCTTCAGGACTTCTCTGCCTTCAATCCTGTGATGATACAGCGCAACAAAGAGGAAATCACCACCCCCGGTTGGTATCTCTTCCATCTTTACGACACTGACGTGCTTGAGGTCACCGCCGACGGCGACCGCGACAAAGTGATGCACATACGCCGCGTCCTTCAGGATGACAAGACAGCGCTCGAATGGCATAACGGCGCAGTATATTATGCCGCCGCAAATCCCGAGAAGCGTACCTATACGCTGACGTTCACCGCGCGCTCCTCGTTCGCTGAAAACATGAAAGGCAATCAGCTGCGTATCGGCGCATACATGAAGGATGCAGCAGGCGTCGACCATTTCGTCGCTCTCAGCAAAGGCGATGACCTCGTGACGACGGTTTACTATCAGGTGCCCTCAGAGGAATACGCCACATATACACTCGAGTTTGACATGTCTAAAGTGTCTAAGGTGCACAACGGCAACGCTCAGACCGAATGGCTCGAGCCTGACGCCGATATGCTTAAACTCGTCACGCTTTACATATCGTCAAATGCCAAAGACATTGATTTCTGGATTGATGATATCACTTGGAAATGAATTAACATACACAAATGACAACAAATAAAATAACAGAATAATATCATGAAAAAAATTGCTTTTTTTGCATTGAGCGCAATGCTCCTCGCATCATGTTCCGAAGAGAACGCACCCCAAGAGCCCGTAACCGGCAAAACTATCTCTCTGTGCGTCAGCGGACCCGGCGAACTGACCTCGCGTACAAGCACATCCGAGAACAACGGTACACTCACCACTGCGTTTGTAGCCGGTGACAAGGTCGGCGTATCGGCCACAGGAGGTGCCGTCGCAACTAATGTTGAATACAAAGTCGCTGCCGACGGATCTAAACTCGAGACAGCCACTCCGATTGCGTTTCAGTATAATCAGGCAGCTAATCTGACAGCCTATACACCCTATGCTGCTGATGCTACCGCGACCGGCGTGACACACAGTGTCAATGCCGACCAGACAGTAGCCGATAATTTCAACGGCTCAAACTTCATGACCTCAAAAGCTACGGTGACCAAAGACGCGCCTGCTGCAACACTGACATTCACACCCCGCACTGCGCTTGTATATGTCGAGATGGGTGGTGCGCTCGGCGAGACCGCTACAGGTCTGACCCTTTGCGGCATGAAACCTTCGGTAAGCTGGACAGCCGCATCAGACGCCGTTACGACCTCGGGCGATGCAATCAACGTAAATATGTATAAAGTTGCTGAAAGCAACGTATTCATGGCTTTTGTACCGGCTCAGAGCTCGGTTGCAGCTCAGCCCCTGTTTAAGATTGCTATCGGCGAAAAAAACTATATCTACACCCCGACCGACGCTATCGAGTTTAAAGAGAACACGGTCAAACGTTTCAAATTGACCGTCAGCGCCGACCAAACCGTCAATGTCGAGGCATCTGTCGTCAACGGATCTGACTGGACCGAAGACCCTGACAAGACCGAGAATATCGACGGCGAGATTGTCATCGACCGCGATGAGCTGATTTCGGCTGCCGAAGGCAACTTTACAGGCAAGACTCTTAATGGTGCAACCGGTCTTCAAGGTTGTGCCGAAGGCTGGAACGCCCTGATTGCAGGTACGGGTAATAACTCAACTATAACTGTCAGCGGCGATGAGGCTGTGATAGCAACTAATGGTGGAAATTGGTATCAGCGTGCACTCGTCTACCGTACACCCGACAACATCGGCTCGGCTCGTAAGTATCAGCTTGAATTTGACGTGAAAGGCGGCAAAGATATTCAGATTGCCGTGATGCGCGGACAAAGAGCTGAAATATTGACTTCTAATGTATATTTTGCAGTAAACGACGTTACTAATCCCAAGGTCGAGGCAACACCGGCCGATGAGTACGCTCACAAGAGCCTGACAGTTGACTTTTCGAAAGTTACTTCCGGAAATGATGTTGATTTCAGCACAGGCGTGACTGTATTGTTCTATGCCAAGGACAATACTCAGCAGACACATTACATCAAGAACGTAACTCTTATCGAAGCCGAATAATCTCATTCGCCCCTCTCCTCATTAACCGTTATTCATGATGAAACAGTTAATCGCTCTTATCACTCTTTTCCTGAGCCAAGCTGCTGTCTTGGCTCAGGAACTGAGTTTCGAGCAGCTGTCGCACGACTTCGGGCTTATATCCGAGGCCGACGGCAATGTGAGTCACGACTTTAAGTTTACAAACACAGGCGATGCCCCTCTGCTTATTAAGGATGTCATCACCGGATGCGGCTGTACGTCGGCAAAATGGTCTGACAAGGAGTATGCTCCCGGCCAAAGCGGCGTGGTGAGGATAACATATCATCCCGACGGCCGAAAAGCCGAGAACATATCGATTGTTTCTGAAGTGTTCTCCAACGCCGGCAAACCCGTGGCTCTGACCGTCGAAGGACGTGTGCAGCTTGCACATCATTCATATATAAATTTCTTTGACCCCACACAGGGTCAACGTTCTGACGCGCCTGCGCCCACGCCTGCCGACGATTACGAGCGCGTGCTCGAGCGTATCCGTCAGCAGATTTTTGCATCCATTGCCACGGAGACGCTCGACCGCAACGCCGCGTCGCTCATGAAACTCATGACACCCGACGGCACATGGCCCGACATCGACTATTCATGCCGTTTCCGCACAAACTGGGACCCGCTGAAGCATCTCAACAATGTCAAGCGCATGTCTACGGCCTTTGCCAATCCGGCATCGTCGTTTTACGGACATCCCGTGCTTTTCAGAGCCATCGACGCATCAATCCGTGCGTGGAACAAGTACAAGCCGACTTCGTTCAACTGGTGGTACAACCAGATATCCGCCCCCAAGGTGATGGCCGACATACTCGCTTTGCTCGAGGGTGCTCCGCAAAAACCGGCTAAGAACGTCCTGCAGGGTCTGATGGACATGATGGCTCAGAGCAACCCGCGTGACTGGACCGGCGCAAACAAGCAGGACATTGCCATTCACCACATCGTGCGCGGCTGCGTCCTTAAAAGCGACTCGATTGTTACGACAAACGTCGGCGAGTTCTTTGAGCCGGTGCGCATAACCGACTTCGAGGGCATACGCGAGGACATGTCATACCAGCAGCACCGCCGTCAGCTCTATATCGGCGGTTACGGCACGGTGTTGATTGACAATATATCCAAGATTGCGCCCATGCTTGCCGGCACACGTTTTGCGATGCCCGACGATAAGCTCGAACTCTTCTCTAAGTTTGTGCGCGAGACCTATCTCAACGTCTTCCGCGGCCGCCACATGGATTTCAGTGTCTGCGGACGCTCCGTCTCGCGACCCAAGATGCTCGACGCCGGCGCCAACGAGGATTTCTTCGCACGCATGAGCGCTCTCGACCCCGCCCATGCCGACGAGTACGCTCAGGCCGCGGCACGTTTCTCGACAGGCAACGCCTCGACGGGCCGTACACCGCGCAACGCGTGGTTTTACACCTCTGATTATATGCTTCACAATCAGCCGCGTTATGACTTTTCTGTCCGTGCCGTCTCCAAGCAGACATGCCGCTCCGAGAGCGGCAACGGCGAGAATCTTCTCGGACTTTATCTGAGCGAAGGCGCCACATGTATCCGTGTGACCGGCGACGAGTACACTGATATTTTCCCCGTCTGGGAGTGGGACCGCATACCCGGCGCGACATTGCCGCGCGGCGAGAAAAACAATCCCCACGAGTGGGGCGTCGACGGATGTTCTGACTTCGTGAAAGGTGCCTCTGACGGCAGCAACGGCGTAATGGCTTATGCCATGGACGATTACGGCGTCACGGCCCGCAAGTCGTGGTTTATGTTCGACCGTCAGATTGTGTGCCTCGGAGCCGGCGTATCGGGCGACAGCCTCGTCACGACTCTCAATCAGTGTCATCTGACATCTGACGTGTTTCTTATGTCAGACAGCACGACGACACGCTTGGCGCCCGAATCGCAGTACACCGGCCCGTTCAAGGGTTATGTGTGGCAGGGCAAGGTGGCATATTATCTGCCCGGGCAGACCGAGATTGATTTGCGCAACACCACACAGACCGGCAACTGGTCGCGTATAAATTTCAACCAGTCTAACGAAAACGTAAGCAAACCTGTGTTTAATTTCGCGATAAGCCACGGACCCGTGGCCGATGGTGACACCTATGCCTACGTCGTGATACCCGCCATAGCCTCGCCGATGGCTCTGAAACATCTCGACCCGACAGAGATTGAGATTGTGTCAAACACGCCCGAGTGCCAGATTGTCGTTAACAAACGGCTCGGCATTGCCGGTGCGGTTTTCTACGCCCCAGGCAGTGTCTCATGGCAGGGTCACACGTTCAGCTCTGATGTCCCCGACGTGAAAATCTTTAAAATTTAACCATAGATTATATCTGACTACAGTAAACCTTTTTTGCTAAAATTATTGAGAACACTTGGCAGCGTGATTGAGATTAATTGCGCAGAGCATCCGGCGCCGGAGCGAAATTTACCGCTCCGGCGCTCTATTTGACGCCTCGCCGACTGTTTTTATTTATTAAAATCTTATGGCATAGTGTACTCGTGACAGTTTTTATGTTATTTTTGCCCGTGGTAAAGAATTATTTCTTGGCAATGGGCTTATGAAGCGTCTTTTCTCCCTTCTGACGATAACGATAATCGGTATATTCGGCTTGTCGGCCGGCCCTCGGGTCGTTGTCGCCGACTCGATCACACACATGCCTCTGTCGGGGGCTTCCGTTTTTGACAGTAACGGCAAACCTGTCGGCATGTGTGATTCACGCGGGCGCATCCCTTATGCCTCATCGTTGTCTTATCCGCTGACTGTCCGCTATTTGGGCTTCAAAGAGCGCGTTGTAGACGCCGATAGCCGTGACACAGTGTTTCTGCATGAGAACTTTGCCGAATTGCCCGAACTTACGGTCGAGTCGCGTCAGCATAAACTGCTCCACATGCTCGGTTTCGTGCGCGAGTATTCGACACTCGCCACATACACCGACACCGTCTTTCTGTTTCGCGAGAAGATGGTTGACTATATGCTCCCTGCCGACGCCAAAGTCCGTATGCGCGGATGGCGTGACCCGCGCGTGCTCAAAGCCAAGTCTTATTACCGTTTCACAAATGCGCAGGGGCTTGACAGCGTCAGCGACCGCTGCAACAATCATTTCTCGTGGTCTGACTGGATTGGTATTCCGCCTGACCGCGACATTCCGCCGACGCTCTTTGCCCACGGCGCAATCACCGACACTGTCGCCGGACGCTACGGTGTCTCCGAGCTCTGGACACGCAGCGGCGACCGTGCGATAATCGACATCGACGTGCTCGCCGATACCGCGAGCCGCCGGTGGGTGCCAAATCTGTCGTCATTCTTCCGTAAATCTCTCGATTTCGAAAATTTCAGGGTCAGATTTAATTACGATAATATAGTCGGAGAGGCGGTTTCGCCGCTATTTCTCAACGGCTACACCTACACTATCGAGTCTGCCGGCCGGGGCCGCGACATGTTTATGTTCAACAAGGTCGACCAACAGGTCTTCGTGAGCACTTATGCCGAAGTTTATATACTTGATAAAGAGTATGTCACCGTCAAAGAGGCGCGCAAATGGGAGCGACACAAATTTGACACCGCCGATATGGAGATAATGGAGCCGGACGAGGCGCCCGAGTTGCAGCCGTCGGTCAGGGCGCTTGTCGCGCGTGTCGAGGCACTCGACCACGACGGCGTACGTCTTGACTTTGTGCCTGACGAACGCTTGGCGAGCTTCACCTCGAGCGACCGCAACTTCAAAATCGGACGCCGTGCGCTCTTCATGCTCAAGCAGCTGACCGGCATTTCGGCAATCAGGTCTCACCGCAACGCCAACCGCAGCTGGCGCGAGTTCCGCCGCTCCCTCCGCCAAAATTCTGAAAATGATGTCCAAAAGTAAACTGCTCCTCTTAAGTCTGCTTGTCTGCATCTTATTATGTCCGGCTCGCGTCGCGGCTGTCAATATCGTCACATATACGCTCCTCGACAGTGTGTCTGACAGCGGTGACCGACTCGAACTTACTTTCAGAGAAATTTCCAACGGCGACAGTGTGACACGTATCTCAGTCGATATCTTCTGCGCCAACATGCCGTTTACGATTTATAAAGCCGAGTGGGCCAACTTTGACAGTGTCTGTGCGCCGTTAGAGCCTTTTTCGCTGATAGCCGCCACTGATGAGGTGGGGGCGGTGAGCACTCTCTGGCATATATCGCTTGATTTCCCTTTCACCGATATGTTTGACAACTATAGCAAACTTGTTCTGACAACAGACAAGGGAGTGATAGACTGTCCGACATCGGTTTACGGCGTATTGAATGATAAAATCGACATGCTGTGTAACGACTACGAGCAACAGCTCGCGTCATCTGAAAACAGTCGCCGCAGTGCATGGCTCCTGCTTGCAGCCGTGGCAGCTGTCGTTGTCGCGGCGGGTCTTATAGTCTTTGTTGTGGTGCGTCGACGGCTGGCCGTGAGACGTCAGAGGATTGAGGAGCTGTCGGCTTTGATAGGCTCTCGCACTGCCGCCAACCGTGACCTTGAGGTCAAAGTGGCAAATCTTTACGGCAGCAGGTTAGACACTCTCAATATGCTCTGCAACGAGTACTTTGAGAAGCGTGACTCCGACCGTCTGAAACTTTCGCTTTATAACGAGGTCGAGAAACACATCCTCGCGCTGCGCGACCCCCGCAGTCTGACTGAGCTTGAGACTTTGGTCAATACTTATCTTGACGACATCCTTGTCAGAGTCAGACAGCAGATACCGGCTCTCGGTGCCAATGACCTGAAATTTCTGACCTATCTTTACGCCGGTTTTTCGCCGCGTGCCGTCTGTGTATTCACCGATATCAAGATTAAAAACTTCTACAACCGTCGCAGCCGTCTCCGCGACCGCATTATAGCGTCGGATGCTCCGGACAGACTGTTTTTTGTGTCTAAAATGTAGACCGCAACAGACTGATTTGCCGCATGAGGACTTTACGGTTTTTCCTCGCTTTGATTTTCAGCCGGTTATGTATTGTAATGAGGACAATCCTTAGCCTCGTTTTTTTGGCCGACGCATGCAGGTTGCCTAATTTAGCGGCGTCAAACCAAAAATAAACTGATATGAAAAAAGTTGTTTTATCTGCTGTCTTATTATTGTCGGTGCTCGCTGCATCGGCCGAAATCAAATTCTGTTCGCTTGATAATATCAAGGGAACGAATATCGTGCTTGTCGACAAAGACTCGCCCGCCGATGTAGAGGTCACTGACGCCGTTTTTATTAATGGCGGCAAAGAGTACAAAGCCAAGAATATACGTTGTGATGTGGTCGGCAAGACCGCGACCTATAAGCTCAAATTCAAGCGTCACACCGTCTTTCGTGACTGCAAGGTCATTCTGACCGTCAATGGCAAGAAAAAAGAAATCAACATACAGAAGTCGTTGAGATAAATCCGTTCCGGATGTGATTTTTAAGCCTTGAGACCATATCAGATCACAGGGCTTATTTTTTCAAATTTATTTTTATCTTTGCACGACATATATTTTTTGAAATAACTGCTAAATCACATTATGCAATGAAACTTAACGGCTTATTCAGACTTACGGTTGCGGCGATTATGTGCCTGACTTCAGCCGGCGCTTTTGCGTTCAGTCTCGTCGTCGCCGGGGGTGATGACCGTCAGCCTCTTGCGGGTGCAGCCCTTATGACGGCCAACGGCACCATCAAGGGCCTCACCGACGAGCGCGGCGCCATAGCGCTGACCGAGGCCGACCTCCCCGCCACCGTGCGCTACATGGGCTATGACGACGCGACTCTCACGGCCGCGACTGACACCGTCTTTCTCTCGCCGCGCGCCTTTGAGCTATCCGAGATGGTCGTGCAGCCCGAAGACCGCCCCGTGCTCAAGCTGCGCTGCTATATCCGCGAATACACTTCGGCCGCCTACGGCACTGACACGCTGCAGCTATTCGGCGAGTACATGTCCGACTATTTTCTGCCTGCTAAAAAGGTCAAGGGCTTCAAGTCTAACACGGCCACGATACGCGTGCAGCGTCAGCGCATGCGCCATAAAAACGCCGAAGGCCTTGACTCTATCTCTCGACCGACCGACGAGGACGAGTTCTTATCGTGGGCGAAACTATGCGGCATCAATCCCGTCACAAAAACGCTCGCTGACAGCGTCCGCGAGGGCCGCACGGCCATCGTGCCGGGTAAACAAAGCGGCGATTACGCGACTCTGCGCCTCGCCCCTGACGGCAAGGTCATCTACACGTGCGATCTGTTGGCCGACCACAAGGGCCACCACTGGGAGCCGTGGATTTTCAAGTTGCTCGGCATGACCATTGATGCCACCGAGATGCGCTCGCAAAATATCTTCACTCTCGCCGACGACTCCACCTACGGTCCGTCCACGCTGCAGATGTGCTCATACGCCATTGGCATGACCATCAAGAGCAAGTGGGTCAAACGCGCCTTCCACACCAAAGAGCCCATCAAAACTTACAGCGTCGTAGATATTTACCCCGTCGAAGCGGTCTACCTGACTGTCGAAGATGCAAAAGCCGCCGAGAAGGAATATGACATCCGCGACATCACGCCCTCGCCGCTCGCCCCGCCCCTGCCCGCCAACATCAAAGAGATGTTAGAGATCGATGTATAATATGGAAGGGCGATTTGTAATCGCCCGAAAACTAACACATTAACAAAAGGTCGATTAAAAATCGACCCTCCATATGTTATGACCACCAACACCAAAACCGAACTGCGATTAGCGGCGATGATATTTCTTGAGTTTGCCGTATGGGGCTCATACCTCATATCGTTAGGCAATTACTTGGGGCGCATCGGCTTCGGCGAACGGGTAGGGTGGTTTTATGCCGCGCAGGGCATCATCGCCCTCTTTATGCCCACGCTCATAGGCATAGTGGCCGACCGTTACACGGGTGCACGCCGCATGCTGAGTCTATGCCACATCCTTTTCGCCTGTTTCATGGGAGCTGCAGGCATCTACGGCCTGACTACGCCGCAACCTGCGTTCGGCACGCTGTTCACGCTCTATGTGACAGCCGTGGCCTTCTTCATGCCCACGATTGGACTGAGCAATGCCTTGTCTTTCAAAATATTGCGCAGTCGCGGCATCGACACCGTCGCTCGCTTTCCGCGCATACGCGTCATGGGCACCGTCGGCTTTATCTGTGCCATGCTCTTTGTCAACTTCACGGGCTTTCAGACCGACGCGTCTCAGCTCGTCACCTCGGCCGTAACGGCCCTCGTGCTTGCCGTCTACGCCCTGACTCTGCCACGCTGCGACAGTCAGCGCGAGAAAGCCTCCGAGGTCATCTCCCGGTCATGGCTCGGGGCGTTCGACATGCTGCGCGACCGACGCATGGCCGTCTTCTTCGGCTTCTGCGTGCTTGGCGGCGTAGCCCTGCAGATTACAAACTCCTACGGCAACATGTATATCTCGTCGTTTGCGCGTGTCGCGGCCTTTGCCGACACATGGGGCGCCGCCAACGCCAACGCCGTCATTGCCGTCTCGCAGGCCTCCGAGGCCCTCTGCCTGTTGCTCATACCCGTGGCCATGCGGCGTTTCGGCATCAGGACGGTAATCGCCTCGGCCATGTTCGCGTGGTCGCTGCGTTTCGCCCTTTTAGGCATAGGCGACACAGGTCCGGCTCTGTGGATGCTTCTGCTCTCGGGTGTTGTCTACGGCGTGGCTTTCGACTTTTTCAGCATCGCCGGCGGCATCTATGTCGACCGCTGCACCACGCCTGACCGCCGCTCGTCGGCGCAGGGACTGTTCATGGCCATGTCGACAGGCATCGGCGGGTCTACGGGCATACTCATTGCTCAGCAGGTCGTCAACCGCCTTGTATTCAGTCAACAAACCGGCTCGGCCCGGCTTGAGGGCTGGACCGAGTTCTGGATGATTGCTGCGGTCTATGCATTGGCCGTCGGAGTTCTGTTCCTGATTTTTTTCAGAGAGCGTCGCGACGAGTGCCCGAAGCTCTGAGACTGTTATTACTTCTGATTGGATTCGTCTACTATGGGGCGTACCGGCAGACCGTACGAGTTACTTGACGTGGCATAACAAGTCATAGCCGGCTTGTCATGTTCTTTCTGAGTATACTGGACTTTTACGCCCGCTTGGCACCTGTTGTCAATTGAAAACAGCATTACCTGATAGGCGTTTTTCACATCTGTCATGGGGGCAATAGTCGCCGACGATACAAATGTCAGCATCCTGAATGCCGGATGAGAAGTTAAATAGAATTTTTCTTGGGTGAAAGTTTCATCCTTTACATCGGGGTCGACTGTCTTCCATTCCGACGTTCGCAGCGCATAGTTTCTGACACCGGTTGCCGGAAACGTTATGGTTTGTCCGCTGTTATGTGTCTGATTTGACGTTAAAGTCCATTGATTGTCCTTAAATTCCGTTGTTCCCTTTCCATAGTAGTAGGGTTGGGTGCCCGACCATTCTTTTGCAATGCCGCGGAATGCATCAACCGGAGGCACTTTAAATCCGGGAGGACACGGGTCGTAAAGTGATTTCGTGACATCTGACGCATTGTATTTCAGATTAGCGGTATCAGCCGTGACTTGGTCATTTATTTGATATATTTGTTCGTATCTGCGTCCCGACGATTCGGCAGTCGCATCCCAGACATTATACATAATGTGTGTCTCACTGTCGAGATATCCGACAGTCGCATCATATTTCTTATGCCAGTGGTTGCGGTAATTGTATGCCAGACCCGAATTGGTGTCCGTTGCCCGGGAGTTGGCGATAAACATATACGGATGCCGGATACCATAGCCTATTGTCACGCCGTCTTTGGCATCGTCAGTATAAGGTGTTCCCGTATATCCGTATGAATTTGAAGTCATTACATCGCCCGGATTTTTGCAGAACGAGTAATTATATCTGTCGGTAATATGCTGATTGAATACCTGTTTGTTCTCCATTGTGAACTCAACGGAGTCAGCCGGGTTACCCGTGCCTTTCTTTTTGTACCTGTATAGAGGAGTTTTATCGTTGTATATGCCGCCGAGCATAGGGTCTTTTCGTCCCCACTGATAGTAGGTGTTGTCTCCTGCAGCAGAGCCCTTGAACTCCATCTGCATGAATGTCTTGTCGATAGCGACAGTCGTCACTTTTTTTCCGCCGTATGCAGACATGTCGATAACGGCCTGCAGGCTGAACGGACGCGCATCGTTGTGGGCGTGACGGTCGCAATAGCCGAGATTATATTGTGCGATTCTATATTTTCCGCGTGATGTCTGCGAATTATATAAATTGGTGTAAAACTCGGTTTTGTGTGGTGTGACCCATATGTGCCAGCTCCATACGATGGTGGAGTCGCTGTTTCTGACAGCCAGCACGGCATTGCCTTGTGCAAGAGTGTGTTCGCGGATACGGAATCTCAGTTGGGTACTGTTGTCTTTGTCGTCGACTGTCACGCTGTCAATCAGGTCGGGAGCATCCTGCCACAACAGCACGGCATCCCTGACCCCGGTGATTGTTGGGGAGGCAATCGCATTATCGTTGTGGTCGGGGGTATGTAAAAGCGCGTCACTACGAGGTGTGATGAGTTGGCCGTTGCCGTAGACAAGCGGCAGAGAGTAATAGCCCGCCTTGTCAACCATATAGCAGTTGGCCGTTCCTTTCTCTGACGAAAGGTCGTATGGCGTGGTCGGCGTCCCCTCTATAGATTTGTCAAAGCTGCTGTTCATCGTCTCATATGCAGGTTGCGACGCGATAGTCAGCAGTCCTTTTTTATTGTAATATTCACAGTCGTTCCACGTGCTGTTGTCGAAACTGTATTGTAAAGTGATGCATTTGTCCGGTATTTCCAATGTGTCGGAGACATCGCCCTGCGTAATCTCGGCTATGGCTCTGTATGACGCATCATACCATACACCCGAATAGGGGATAACCGCGCCGTCTTCTTTATCAAATATCAGCTTGGGCTTGATGCTGATGCTCGAAGGCGAAACCATATAGGTGACAATCTTGCCCGCCGTCCACTTGTGTCCGGCTAAAGAGGCGCTCAGGGTGCGCTCGCGGCCGGTGGCATTGTCCGTGAATTTTATAGTCAGTGAGGCGTTTGCGGGCAGCGTCTGCGGCAGCAGCATAAATGTCAGTTTGTCGGTGTCGGTGCCGGTGATTGGAGTGTCGTCCGGAGTCTGTATCTTGTCGCCGTCGTTGGGCAGCGTTATGTCTTTTTTGATTTCGTATGTGGTGATGTCTGATGTTTCCCACGTGTCAGCTCCGATTACCTGTGTGCCGGTGCCGTAAACGTTTGCGATGGAGACCTCGGTGATGGTGCCGGCAAGCATGGTTGAGTCACACTTAATCCGCACGGCCGTGAGCGCGTGGCCGAAGTGCAGTTCCACCGCCGCCGGTGTGGTCGCGGCCGAGACAGGGGCGCACACGGTCATCAGGTCGATTTGCTCCGTCACATTCTTAGGCACGGTGTATGTCAGTGTCGGCGAGCCTTTGTGATTGGAATCGCTTAGAGTCAGCTCTCCGTCTGTGGCCTCAAAATCTTCGGTTACGGGTGCAAAGGCATAAAAACGGACTTTGCCGTTCGAGGGCCATTGCAACGGACGGCCTCCCTGTACCGGGTTGCCTGTCGACGTGCTGTAATACAGGTTGTAGGCATAGTCGGTCGTCCATTCGTTCTGTGATTCGTCGTCGGGGTAATCACCTGTATAGCAAATGCCGCTCAACGAAAAACGCGTGTAGGTATCCGAAAATGCCTTGGGGGTGCGAATCGGAGTGCCGCGTGACACTACGTCAGTCTCTGTTGTCGAGGGATTATCCGAGACCACGGTGTGTAAATACAGCTTGGTGCCCTCTTCAGACTGCGACAGGGGCTGTATCGATCTGCAGTGTGCGTCCTGCGCGTTTTCGTCGACTGACATGCCCTCGTGCCATGTGTCCGAAGCCGAGACTTTGAAAGCTATCTGTTGCCCGCTGAGATTCTGATATCCGAAATCATCTTTGCATGCGACATGCGTGATAAGCATGACGACTGCAGCCGGCACGGCGATAGCAAATCGGGAGATGCTGTATTTTACATTCATGGAGGATGTGATTATTGATAGATTGAAAAAAGAGGGTGCATCACAATTCCGATGCACGGAGTCAGACACACCCTCTTTGATTGGTTACCTTTATTCAGTCGGTGTTATGTTCAAAATTCGGGGTCTTTATCGTTGCCGTCTTTCCAGACTTCTGTGGCCCAGTCTTCGACAGTCACACTGAACTTGATAGGATCGTCAAGAACAGGGGCGCCCACCGCTTTATCAGCCGGACGGGCTGTGACAACGCTAAGCGGCATTGTTTTTGATATGTACTGGCCGCCTTCCAATACCCAAGCGGAGACGGTTGCGCCTCTCGGTATTAATTTATTTATCAAAGCTTGGGCTTCGTTTCCTTCGGTGGGTATAGGAGGATAAACACCGGCTCCGGTCTTGGCGCCGCAGACATCAAGATTGAATGTATAGTGTTTGCCCATGCCTTTACATTTCTTTCCGGTCGTAGCTATTGCAGATACTGTTTCGGTGAAGTCTTCAGCCTCGCCCCAGTCGGTGCTGACAGGCACGCATACAAAACCGTATTCCGTGCCGTCATATTTTGTCGTGTTGACCGGGAACAGCTGATGATAGTGCTTTTTGGCGGTTGCATCAATAGCGACGTCGGTAATGTCTGCACCCTTATGCGTTTCACCGGGGTGTTCGAGCTCGACGCGACACAGCAGCATGATATATGCTCCGGTCGTAGTCGCGGATGAACCGTTCCATGCCGTAAGGCTCTCCGGGACAAGCATGAGCGTTTGGCGCAGAAGCGGGTCGTCTCCATTTTTTTTCAGAGGTATGAAATCGTTATAATATGCGCCGTAGGTTTCTTTATCGATAGAAGTCCATTCGAGTGTGTTGGTAGCGTTTTTTGTATCTTTGTCAACCGATATTGTTGCATTCAGATTTCCTGATGCAGCAGCATTGACAAGCCATGCGCCTTTGATTTTTACAATACGCTCGTCATTGTCAGTGTCCATGCCCTTACGGCCGGCTTTGATTGATATCTGCGTGAGCGCATGGTTGAAGTGCATGTCTACTACTGTTGTAGTTCCGCGTTCCTGCTGCGTAAAAGCTACGAGCAGGTCTTTCTGATTGTAGCCGTCAGCCCAGATGCCTTCGCCGGCATTGGCGTCCGCGGTAAGATCGGCTTTGGCCGGCGCAAAACCTTCGATGTACGGCTGGTCGGAAGCAGAGTTTACTCCGAATGTGCCGCTGCTCAGAACGCCGCTTGCCGAGCTTTCGCCACGCATCAGTGTCGTATATCCGATAAACAAAGCTCTTTGCGTAGTTGCCGGCCAATAAACGGTGCGATTCAATTTCCACATGCCGTTGCTGGCGTCGACGGTGTTTTGGAACTCGGCTATATCGCCTCCGTCGGCACTGCCTATCATATATGAATTATAGAGAACACCGTCGGGGTGTATGCCGCGTCCTATTACCGCAAAGTCACCGAGATTGGTGACGTCGATTTGTTGTGCACGGGTCGCTTGGCCGACTGACGCTGCAAATGTGATTGCTTTACCTTCGGGATCAGTGTTAAGCCCCGTCTCGACATCTGTAGCGCATGATGTCACTAACATTGCACCGGACAAGAGGGCAAATGTCATGGCTGAGTATTTACTGATTTTCATAAGAAAAAGTTTTAAGTGTATTGTTATGAAATGTTTATGAATATTTATTACATTTTAATCTCTATGTCTTCGGCATCTTCCCATCCTCCGACACCCGGGCTCATGCCCCCTTGGCCGCCGGCGGGCAGCTTAAGCCCGTTAAGGTTAATCTCGATGTGTTTGCTGTTGCCGGCCTTGTGTATGGCCTCGGTCACATCGAAATCATAATAATACTTATAGGATGTATATACACGCAGACAGTGTTTCACATCGTGAGGCGCGTTGTCACCGAAGGTCACCAATGACCCGCGCAGACATTCCGGTCCGCAGTGATTGAGCTTGAACGGGATTATCACTTCTGTCCCCGTCGGACGCGAATATCCCGGATGCCATGCCTCGGCCAGTCCGGTAATTACACCCGAAGCCTCGGTGTCGGCCGTCATATTTTTTACGCCTGTGATGACGATGTCATATATGGAGGTAACCTCGACGGGCGTAAATCTTATGTGTTTCTCGGTGTCGGACGAAGGCTCGACGGTCACAGCCCCGTCAAGAGTGTGTGCGTAGACGGTGCTTGGCTCTGTCCTCACGGGCTGGCTGTCGGCGCCGTCGGGCAACGGCGCGTTTTCGCTGCGGTTCATGGGTGCGAGCACCGAGTTGCCGTGTGTCACGATACGATATCCGTCAAATGTGCGTCCTTCTTCATAATTATTGTCTGTGGTGCCGTTATGACACAGCACGTAGTATGTGCCCGGACGTACATTGATGCGGCTGTCAAACTGCGTGCGGCTCTCCGTGCCTCCGGCTGAGAGCTCGAAGCGGTAACTTTCATCGGATGTGGTCGAGAAAAACCACACAACCATAGTTTTGGGAGTGGCGTCCGGAGCCTGACTCCAGTCAAACTCGACATAAACGGGAGACACGTGTGAGTGGTCATAGCACAGCTCGCGCTGCGAACAGCCCGTAAAACAGAGTAAGCCCGATAACACTACGGCAAAAATGCCGCAGACCCTCGCTCTGAAACAAATCTGATGACGCTTGCCAATCATCGGTTGCCTCCTTTCTTGTTGTTTGCGACACCGTTGCCGACAAGCCATACGAGCGTGACGCCGACGCGGGTGGGGCCAAACCAGCCCAGTTTGTGTGTCGACATCCACACGTCGCAATCGTCTATCGGCTTGTGCTTTTTGTATGTTCCCCAAAGATAGCCCACTCCGAGATTGAAGTCGATATTGAAACGGGTCGATACGGGAAGTGAATATGTGTAGGACAGTCCTGCGGCATAGTTGTATTTGTCTGACAGAACGCCCGAGTGGCTGCGCCCTGCCTGAAAATCATAGCAGGCTATCGAGCCGTATGCGCCCACATAATGGCCGCCGAGCGGCGAGCCGTTGCGACGCGGACCTATGCGGTATCTGACCTCGATGTCTCCGCCGTATATGCGCCAGTAGCGGCGTTTGTCATGATTGTTCCAGCGGGCATACATCCAGTCGGCCTGCACCGTAACCCTGTCGGATAAACTCACGCCTATGCCGATGTTGGGGGTCAGCGCCGCGTCATACAGCATATTGGTGGTGATAAAAACCGGGATGTTTTTTGACTGTCGCTGAGGCTCTGACACTGTCACGGCGATGTTGTCGTTCGTGTCGGCCGATAAAGGTATATTTGTGCTTGCGGCCTGACTGACAGTATCTTCGCTGACGGTGTCGGCAGCGCTGACGTTATCGGCAGTGCTGACGTTATCGGCGACGGCCGCTGTCAGAGTGTCTGCGCTCTGACGTCTGACTCTCAGGGTTATTGATGCGTAACGCTGAGAGGGATAGTGCGACGGATTAATCCTCGGAGCGATGTCGCCGTACGAGTTTTTCGTCTCGGTCAGCGAGTCGAGGACTTTGCCGAAATAGTCGAAGAGATTATCTGCGCGTCTTTGTGCAAGACGGCGGTTATAGCCCTGATTGCCTTCAGGAGAGGCGGAGCCGTGTATTTCCACGTCAACGGGAGACATATCGGCAGCCGATTGTAAAAAATATCTGACCGAATCTATCGCACGTGCGTTTGACCGGAATCCCGGGTCTATACGGTCTGACGATTTACGGAAGTACACGGTGCTGCATAACGCGCTGTCGCATTTCTCTTCGCCCCTTGCGTCTGCATACACAAATATGACAAGTGCTATGGCAATCGCCGGAAACTTTAACAACGCATTCTGAAAAAGATACGGATATTTAAGGTTTCTCATAAATCGCAGAACAGATATCTCAACATAGGTGATGCAAAATTATTGTTTGTTAATGATATTTCGACTATTTTTAACGAAAAAAGTTGCAGTTTTTTTGATTTTTTAGAGATTTGCTGTGATTTATATAGAAATGAGGCTTTTAGATAGACGTTGCTTTGTTAAAAAGTACTTACGATTATAACATCTTCATCATCTGCCGGGCGCTCGAAATTTTGGTAAAACATTTCGAGATTGGCCTCAGGGACTATCAGATCGTCGGGTCCGGAGCCGCGTCGCCCCGACAGACGCTCGCGCAGCACATCAAGTGGTGCGTCCATCCATACAAGGCACATGGTCACACCTGATTCGGAGGCCAGACGGCGCATCTCGTCGCGCTTGCTCCGGCGGCACATCGTCGAGTCCAAGACCACACGGCGCCCCTCGGCGAGCAGGCGGCGCAGAGTCTCTGCGGTCTCGGCTGCCACGGCCTCGAACGCCGGACGCTGCTCCGACAGAGGCATCGTCGACATAGCTTCGCCATACCGCTCCCACATGGCGTTGTCATATGACAGACGCGTGTAGCCGCAGCGCTCGAGCTCACGCGCAAAACGCGTCTTGCCCGAGCCGCTTATGCCGCACATCACCACGAGCTGCACTCCGCCGACGAGTTCGGTAGCCTGTGTAGCTGACATTGGCGGTCAGACTGTTGCCTGTGCGACAGGCTCGACAGGCACGATGACATATTTGTTTGAGCCTAAGCCGAGCTCCTCGGCGTAATCTAAAAGGTGAGTGGCGCCGCGTGACTCCATGCGCTCGATGAGGTGCGACTTGCCGGGGTCGTCAGAGTTGTAGACCATGTCGACGCAGGCGCGGTCTAAGGCAACAGGGTCTAACGAGGCGAGGATGCCGATGTCGTGCATGTGTATCTCCTCGGGCTCGGCCACACAGTCACAGTCGACCGACAGATTGTTTGCGACGCTGATATAGAGTATATTGTCGCCGGCCTTGTCAAAGACAGACTCGCACGCCTCGGCCATTGACTCCAAGAAGTCATTCTGCGGCGGCACGTTTTCCCAGTCGACGGGCACGTCTTTTGAGCGGCCTGCGGTGTGAATCCATGCCTTGCCGGCGGCCGACGCCATGCCGATGGCGACGTTTTTAAGTGCACCGCCGAATCCGGCCATCGGGTGACCCTTGAAGTGCGACAGCACGATGGTGAAGTCGTAGTTGCGCCAGTTGCGTCCGACAAAATTCTCCTTGAGGTGGCGCCCGTTGCGCACGGGGAGCGCCACGTCACCTTCGGCATCCATGATGTCGACCTCGGCTATGGCCGTGAAGCCGTGCTCGGCAGCGGTCTGGAGGTGGTCGGCCACGTTGCAGCGGCGTCCGTCATAGGCCGTGTTGCACTCGACGATAGTGCCGTCGACCAGATGTACGAGACGCTTGATGACATCGACGCTCAGATGATTCGGATTGCCGGCTTCGCCTGTCGAAAGCTTGACGGCGACACGGCCTTTGGCCTCGCGTCCGAGTGCCTGATATACTTTAACGAGATTGTCAGCCGTTATGCGGGGGCAGAAATATACGGTCGACGGTGTTTTTGTCTGTTCCATGATGCTGTGGTTTTGCTAATGTATTTTGTCTGATACAAAAATAACAAACTTTGTGCGATGTGTGATTATCAAATTCTTGGTAAAACAGACCCGTTTCACTTTTTCAGCTCCGCGTTTGTCTTGCGCAGTCTGTCGACAGCCTTGTCAAGTGTCTCTGTCGGCTCGATGATGTTATAGTCGGCCCAGAAATCCGGGTCCCAATAGTTGTCGACCTCGTCGGCAAAAATGTCGGTTTTACCGAATGACATCTTATGTGAGATGCCCTCGCTTACATTGTCGAGGCGGTCCACCATCACCATCTCGGCCTCGGTCGTGTAGCCTGATGAGAAGAGGCGGCGGTGCCAGTCGCATTTGAAGCGCAGACGTGTGGCGATATAGTTTATATAGGCCTTGCCGTCAATAACTGTCCGCGGTGAGCTGTCGTCGGCCATGAGCCGGATTGACCCCGCGCTCATATAGAAAACAAGGCACAGCAGCATGCGTATCAAGTGTCGTGACATGGGTCAGAATGTGTTTTATGTGATGAGAAAGTTGATTTGTAATCCTTTAGGCAAATTTACAATAATTATGTGATAATTTCAAAACGATTTTTAGGCCTGCGGTTTGTTATAATATAATGAATACGATGCAGGCTCCATAGTAAACGACTGCGTTATATAATAAATGATTAAATGAATGACAATCAACATCTGACCACGGGCGATTCGCGTCTTGCCCGTCATCTTGGCCGTTCGGGCGATTATTATTGGTTTTTAGTGGCCTATCTCGTGTGTCTGAGCGCATTGGGCTCGTTTGTCAACGACATGTATACACCGGCGTTGCCCGGCATGTGCCGCTTTTTCGGCTGCAGTGTGCCGGTTGCACAGATGGGATTGGCGACCGGCATGACAGGCCTCGCTCTCGGTCAGCTGCTGCTCGGGCCGGTCAGCGACAAATACGGCCGCAAACCTGTGCTGATTGCTTCGGCTTCGCTCTTTGTCGTCTCGGCTGTGGCGAGCGTGTTCTCGCCTACGATACATGTCTTCAACCTCTGCCGTCTATTCCAAGGCATGGGCGCCTCGGGCGGCTACTTCCTCGCGCGTTCCATCCCCGCCGACGTTTACACCGGCCGCCCGTTGGCCAAACTCATGGCACTCATCGGCGCCATTAACGGCATCGCTCCCGCATCGGCGCCTGTTATCGGCGGTTTTACGGCTGACGCCTTCGGTTGGAAAGGCATATTTATCGTCCTCGCCGGATTTGCCGCCCTTTTGCTGGCGCTTTCGCCCGTGATGGACGAATCTCTTGAGCCTGCCCGACGGAGTAAAGCCGGATTGTGGCAATCATTCGGCGGATATAAGAATCTGATTCGTAACCGGCCGTTTATCATCCATATCTGTCTTAAAGGCACCGCCCTCGGTCTGCTTTTCGCCTATATATCCTCCTCGCCATTCATATTGCAGACCCACTACGGACTGTCGCAGACCTCCTACGGCCTGCTTATCGGCTTTAATGCGATTTTTGTTGCCGGCGGCTCAATGGCGGCCCTTAAGTTCAGACTGCTCAAATCGGCGGCTTCGTGGGGAGCGTTCTTGGTCGCTGTCGGCGTGTTATGTCAGGCTGTCGCTCTGTGGACGGTACACAGCATTGTCCTCTATGAAGTGTTCACACTCATCATGCTCTCTGGCCTCGGTCTGATTTTCACATCGTCAAACACTCTCGCGATGAACGAGGGTCGCAGTCAGGCCGGCGAAGCCTCGTCGTTGCTCGGCATTTCGGGCTATGCTGTCGGTGCTGTCGTCACACCGCTTGTCGGCGTGGGTGACATACTCCATTCGACGGCTGTCGTCTATGTCGCGCTTGCCGTGACGGTCGCAGTCTTTGCACGGCTCTCGTCATCGCTTGCAGCCGACCTCGGCAAATAAGCCCCTTGCAGACTTGGTTATAAACACCACAGGCCATGACGGATTTCCGTCATGGCCTGCTTGAATATGGTTTGGCCCTGATTATTTCTGAGCGTCAGGCTCGGGAGCGATGAGCTTGTAGCCCTTGCCGTGGATGTTGATGATTTCGATTGACGGGTCGTCTTTGAGGTGCTTGCGCAGCTTGGTGATGTAGACGTCCATCGAACGGGCGTTGAAATAATTGTCGTCAATCCAGATGGTCTTGAGGGCGAAGTTGCGCTCGAGTATCTCGTTGACATGGGCGCAGAGCAGGCTGAGCAGCTCTGACTCTTTGGTGGTCAGCTTGGTCACCTTGTCGTCGACCATCAGCACTTGTTTCTGAGTGTCAAATGTAAATTTGCCAATCTTGTACATGGTGATTTCCTTGCCTTTTTTGCCTTTGACACGGCGCAGGATGGCTTCGATACGGAAGACGAGCTCCTCCATCGAGAAGGGTTTGGTGATGTAGTCGTCAGCACCTAATTTGAAACCCTCGAGGATGTCGTCTTTGAGTGATTTGGCTGTGAGGAAGATGATGGGCACCTCCGAGTTGACTGTACGGATTTCCTGAGCTAAGGCAAAGCCGTCTTTCTTGGGCATCATCACGTCGAGGACGCAGATGTCATATTTGCCCTTGAGGAAGGCCTTGTAGCCTGCTTCGCCGTCCGAAAACAAATCGGCGTTAAAGCCTTTTGCCTGTAGATATTCTCTGAGGAGCATGCCAAGATTCTCATCATCTTCGCATAAAAGAATACGCATACGTTCTTCCATAATTTGCTAATTTTTAGTTAGTGGTAATATTATTATAAATTTTGTTCCGATATTGGGCTCGCTCTCGACGCTGATTTCGCCGCCTAATTCACCGACGATTTTCTTGACATAGGCTAATCCTAAGCCGAAGCCCTTGACGTCGTGGCGGTTGCCGGTCGAGACACGATAAAATTTGTCGAATATCTTCTTGAGGTCGTCGCGGCGTATGCCTATGCCGTTGTCGGCCACGGTCACCTCCAAGCGTTCGCCTGAGATGTCGCGTGAGGCGACGGTCAGTTCCAAGGGCACGTCTTCGCGGCGATATTTGACAGCGTTGTCCAAGAGATTGAAGATGACGTTGGTGAAGTGCATCTCGTCGACGTTGACCAAGGCGTTCATGGCGTCAAGGCGCGCGGTGATGTGGCCGCCGTATTTCTCGACCTTGAGCTTGAAGGTGTTGACAATGTTGAAGATGGCGAGATTGGCGTCGACCTCCTCGATTTTGAGCGTCGCTTTCTGACGGTCAAACATCGACATCTGCAGCACTTTCTCGACCTGAAAACGCAGACGTTTGGTCTCGTCATTGATGACGGTCGATATCTGCTGGAGCATGGCCGGCGACTTGCGCACGGTCTGGTCGTTGAGCATCTGCGCCGCCAACGAGATTGACGATATAGGTGTCTTGAACTCGTGGGTCATGTTGTTGATAAAGTCGTTTTTCATCTCGGTCAGCTTCTTCTGACGGAAGGCGACGATGATGGTGAAGACGAAGATTATCAGCAGTATGAGCGTGAACGCAAACGACGGCACGAGGAACGATATCGACGAGAAGATATAGTCCTTCTTGGTCGGGAAATAGACCTTAAGATAGTTGTAGCGGCCCGTGGCGTCGTTGGGGAAGAGGGTCTGGACAAACATGTTGTCGCTTTCGTCAGAGCCGGGCTTGAAGCCGGGCGACTTATACTGTATCGTGCCTAACTGGTTGACGACGGCATATTCAAACGGCACATCCAAGCCGAGTGTGTCAAGTTCCTGACGTAGATATTTGCGCACCTTGGCCGAGTCGGCTCTCTCTGAGATGGGACGGTCTCCGGCGCGACTGAGTATATTTAGAATAACCTCGTCAATCATGCCTTTCTGATAGAGGTAGCGGTCGCGGTAGGCGCTCTGCAGGTTGCGGTAGCGTTTGCCGGCACCGGCGCCGTTCTCGCCGCTGAGGCGGTTTATCTCTGATGCATTTCCTTTAAGGGTGAGGTCTCCCTCAAGGCCGGTTGCGGTTGTAAACGAAAACTTGATGCCGCCTAATTGTGCGACTTGGTCGTCAAAATACTGAGTGGAGATTGAAGTGGCGTTGGCGTGGGGGACATCTTCGTCGAGAAAGTAACGGGTCTCGTCCTGTTCGAGATGGACGGCGACGCCGAGCAGGCTCTGGCGCACGCTCTGAGTGAACTGCTCATAACGCATCGAGGCCATATTGCGCATATATATTATCTGGATTATCAGCAGGCCGAGAAATGTTACGGCCATCAGTATTGTCAGTATCCAGATTGTCTGTTTCTTCATCTTTTTGTTGTTTTATTGCTATTGTCAACGCTCGGCCTGTCAGGTTGTTACGCTGCGGTAGCTGGGTGAGGTCAGTGTTTGGTCGTTAACCTATATTATGTTAACAATTAAAAGGGGTGATTGTTTGTGAAAATGAATCTTTGAATCGGTGTTGTTTTAACAGTATGTGTCAAAATTAACATAAAAATGTGAACGGACAAAATCTTTGCCTCTGATTTTTCAATTATTGGCCTGATTTTGTCCGTTTTTATAATTTGTTAGCTAAACAGATGGGCTGGCTCTCTGTTGTTTAGCTTATGATAACATTAGTCTGCTGTATCGTCTTTAGCCGGGATGCGCGGCAGCGTATGATTGAGCATGATGAATCCGATTATGCCTGACAGTAGCGAGCCGACGACGATGCCGAGCTTGGCGTGGTTGAGCAGATCGACCTGATGCGGCTCCGGTGACCCGAACGAAAGTGTGGCGATGAAGAGCGAAACCGTGAAGCCGATGCCGCCGAGCATAGCCACAGAGGCCATCATCTTCCAGTTGGCGCGGTCGGGCATAGGTGCGAGATGCAGCTTGACCGTGAGCCATGAGAATGCAAAGATGCCTACGAATTTGCCGATGACAAGACCGCAGATGATGGCGAGCGAAATGCCTTCGACGATTGTCGTCGGGTCGACGTCAAGCAGGAAGATACCGGCATTGGCGAACGCGAACAGCGGCACGATAAAGTAGTTGACTATCGGGTGGAGTGAGTCCTCGAGTTCCTGCAGAGGCGAGATTACTTTATCCGATGCCGACTCGATTTCTTTGAGCCAGTTCATCTGGTCTTTGGTGAGGATGCTGCGACGGCTCAGCAACTCGTCGTCTTCGCCGCGGAAGTGACCGATTGATGAGCGTATGATTTTGATGTATTTCTTGGGTGCGAATACAGGAGTGGCCGGCACACAGAATGCGACGAGTACGCCGGCGATAGTCGGGTGTATGCCCGAGTTGAGGAACAGAAACCATATCACGCCACCGATAAGCAGATAGAAAATCTGAGATTTTATACGCATGAGAGAGCCTAAGAGCAGCAAGCCGAAGAGAGCGGCTGCATAGACAAGCAGCATTGCCTCGATATGTGTCGAATAAAAGGCCGCAATAACGACGATGCCGCCGATATCGTCGACTACCGCAAGTGTTGTAAGGAATATTTTAAGTGAGATAGGCACACGGCGTCCGAGCATGGCCAGAACGCCTAAGGAGAAGGCTATGTCGGTGGCCATCGGTATGGCTGCTCCCCCCGCATAGTCCGTGCCTTGGGCAAAATAGAAATATATGACAACCGGCACAATCATGCCGCCGATTGCACCCACGATGGGCAGCAGGGCCTGCTTGAATGACGACAGCTCGCCGACAAGTATCTCGCGCTTGATTTCAAGACCGATTGAGAAAAAGAAGATGGCCATCAGCGCGTCGTTGATAAAGGCCAGAAGGTCCATCGGCTCGCCCGAGTGGCTGAAGATGTTGAAGTCGCCTAATTGCAGACGCACTTCCTGTGTCCAGAAGTCAAAATAATACTGATTGATGCCGGGGATATTGGCTATCGTGATTGCGAGCACAGTGGCCGCGATAAGAATATTGCCGCCCGACGCATGTCGCCTGATGGCCTGTGTGGCGGCATAAAAGACGCTGTGCTCGTCAGACGTGGTTTGATATTGCTGACTGTTATTCATCACTTTCTCATATAATAAATAGTTATAAATACTAACAATTTCTCAATTGCAATGGTTTGTGGCGGGCGGCCATAGGGGCTCCCACCTCTCCTTAAGGACCTTAATGACTTTAAAGACCTTAATGAAGCGCCTCCCTGCGTCAATCCAACTTGAGCACGGCGAGGAACGCTTTCTGAGGCACTTCGACAGAGCCTATCTGCTTCATGCGTTTCTTGCCCTTCTTCTGTTTCTCAAGCAGTTTTCGCTTACGCGAGATATCGCCGCCGTAACATTTGGCTGTAACGTCTTTGCGCACGGCCTTGATGGTCTCGCGCGCGATAATTTTGGCGCCGATGGCAGCCTGTATGGCGATGTCAAACTGCTGGCGCGGTATCAGCTCCTTGAGCTTTTCGCACATGCGGCGCCCGAAGGTCACGGCGTTGTCGGCATGGGTCAGAGTCGACAGCGCGTCGACGCTCTCGCCGTTGAGCAGTATGTCTAACTTGACGAGTTTCGACTCGCGGAACTCGCTGATGTGGTAGTCAAACGACGCATAGCCTTTCGAGATGCTCTTGAGCTTGTCGTAGAAGTCTATCACAATCTCGCCTAAGGGCATGTCAAAGGTCAGTTCGAGGCGGTTGCCCGAGATGTATTCCTGTTTGACAAGCTCACCGCGTTTGCCTAAACACAGTGTCATAATCGGGCCTATGAAGTCACCGGTGGTGATGATTGACGCGCGGATATACGGCTCCTCGATGTGGTCGATAAGTGTTATGTCAGGCAGACCTGAAGGATTGTGCACCTCGGTCATGTTGCCTTTTTTGTCATAGACACGATAGCTTACGTTGGGCACTGTCGTGATGACATCCATGTCAAACTCGCGGCCGAGACGCTCCTGTATGATTTCCATGTGCAGCAGTCCGAGGAAGCCGCAGCGGAAGCCGAAACCCAGCGCCATTGACGACTCGGGCGTAAACGTCAGCGACGCGTCGTTGAGCTGCAGTTTCTCCAAAGAGGCGCGTAGATTTTCGAAGTCTTCGGTCTCGATGGGGTATACGCCTGCAAAGACCATGGGCTTTACCTCCTCGAAGCCGTCGATTGCCTCCGAGCACGGGCGTTCGACGTGGGTGATGGTGTCGCCGACGCGCACCTCGCGCGATGTCTTGATGCCGGAAATAATATAGCCTACGTTGCCTGCCGACAGTTCCTCGCGCGGCGACATGTCTAATTTAAGCACACCTGTTTCGTCGGCGTGGTACTCTTTGCCTGTTGAGACAAATTTGACGAAATCGTTGCGGCGTATCGTGCCGTTGACGATTTTGTAGTAGGCGATGATGCCGCGGAACGGGTTGAAGACCGAGTCGAAAATCAGGGCCTGCAGCGGCGCCGACGGGTCTCCTTTGGGCGCCGGAATGCGCTTGACGATGGCCTCGAGTATCTCCGGGATGCCCAGACCTGTCTTGCCGCTGGCACGTATGATTTCCTCGCGCTTGCAGCCGAGCAGGTCTATTATCTGGTCTTCGACTTCGTCGGGTTTGGCCGAGTCGAGGTCTACTTTATTTATTACCGGTATGATTTCGAGGTCATTGTCGATGGCCATATAGAGGTTTGAGATGGTCTGAGCCTGTATGCCCTGAGAGGCGTCGACAATCAGCAGCGCGCCCTCGCATGCGGCTATAGAGCGTGAGACTTCGTATGAGAAGTCGACGTGCCCCGGAGTGTCGATGAGATTCAGCGTGTAGCGTTCGCCGTCTATCATGTGCTCCATCTGTATGGCGTGGCTCTTGATGGTAATGCCGCGTTCGCGCTCGAGATCCATGTCGTCGAGCACCTGTGCTTCCATGTCTTTTTCAGAAATTGTCTTGGTATATTCGAGCAGACGGTCGGCCAAGGTCGATTTGCCGTGGTCGATGTGGGCGATGATGCAGAAGTTTCTGATATTTTTCATTATGTATTTATCTTACGACTTGCAAAGTTAACACTTTTCAGCCGATTTTTTCTTTTGAGAAGGGATGGATTTTAAAGTAGCTACGATAGCTATCATAGCTAAAATAGCTATTTTAATCCTCGTTGCTGTTTTTAACTTTATTTCACTAAAATAATACAAATGATGCTTTTGTCGGTCTGACGAAAAGTATCTAAATTTGCTGAAAAATTTCCGTATTTACTTTTCTTCTGTGTTTAACCGCTTTAAGTTGTAACAATCAATATGATTATTACTCTTGTCTCTTTGTTTTTTATAGGCTACCTCTGCATCGCGCTCGAGCATCCGCTGCGCATCGACAAGACGGCTATCGCTCTCTTGCTCGGTATGCTGATGTGGATTGTCTATGCTCTCGGGGCCGAGTGGATTGTGCCGGCTGTCGACAGTGCCGCTCTGGCGCGGTATGTGGCTGACAATCCTGCGCTTGCCACGTCTACGCTTGCCGAGCAGTGTCTCGGTTTTGTGCTCAATGTCAAGATTGTCGACGCTCTCGGCGACATCACGCAGACGCTGTTCTTTCTCATCGGCGCTATGACGATAGTCGAGCTTATCGACGTGCACGGCGGTTTCACGGTCATCACAGATCATATAAAGACACGCGACAAGCGCCGCCTGCTCTGGGTGATATGTCTGACTACCTTTATCTTCTCGGCCGTGCTTGACAACATGACCACCACCATCGTCATGATATTGTTGCTGCGTAAACTTGTTTCCGACAAAAATGAGCGCTGGCTCTTCGCCGGCATGATTATCATCGCGGCCAACACCGGCGGCGCATGGTCTCCAATCGGCGACGTCACCACCATCATGCTGTGGGTCAAAGGCAATGTGACGGCTCCCGCGCTTGTCAGCCGCGTTCTGCTGCCGTCGCTTGTGGCGATGCTTGTACCTTTGTGGGGCGTGTCTCACTTTCTCAAAGGCCGTCTCGCACCGGTCGGTGCCGACAGCAAGGCTGTCAACGATATTTCGAGCCGCGAGCGCAAGACTATCTTCTTCCTTGGCGTCGGCGGACTTATATTTGTGCCCGTTTTCAAGACTATTACCCATCTGCCGCCGTTTGTCGGTATTTTGCTTGTCCTCGGCCTCCTGTGGGTATTTACGGAAATGTTTTATAACGGCAAGATGCTTGACCGCTCGCGCGAGCACCGTATCCCCAAAGTCATCTCGCGCATCGACATGCCCTCGATACTCTTTTTCCTCGGCATCCTTATGGCGGTCTCGGTGCTTGACGCCGCCGGCATCCTCTCGGCAACCGCCGACTGGCTTGACACCAATGTCCACAATGTATATATAATAAATGTCCTGCTTGGCATCATGTCGTCGATATTTGACAATGTACCGCTTGTAGCCGGTGTCATGGGCATGTATCCCGTCGCTCTCCCCGGAGCTGTCGGATATGCTTCAAACTTCGTCATCGACGGCGTTTTCTGGGAGTTTCTCAGCTATTGTGCCGGAGTGGGAGGCAGCCTGCTTATCATCGGCTCGGCTGCCGGCGTCATCGCAATGGGCCTCGAGCGCATCAGTTTCGGCTGGTATCTCCGTCGTTTCACTTGGCTCGCGTTTCTCGGTTATATGGCCGGCGCAGCCGTCTACATCGCCGAGACTTTGCTCTTAAAATAAAATAGTCCTGCAATTATAATAGATAAGGTCCTTAAAGTCGTTAAAGACTTTAAGGACCTTAATTTTAGATTCTTACTTGTTTTATCCCTCGTGCTCGAGGATATATTTCTCCACGTCTAAGGCAGCGCGACAGCCCATGCCGGCGGCCGAGATGGCCTGGCGGTAGGTCGGGTCGGCGACATCGCCGGCGGCAAATACGCCGTGGACGCTCGTGCGGGTCGACGGTGCATGCGTCTTGATATAACCCTCCTCGTCAAGTTCAAGTTTGCCGGCAAAAAGCTCTGTGTTGGGCTTGTGGCCGATGGCGAGGAAAAATCCGTCGATGGCTATGTCGTATGTGTTTTCGTTCTCCGTGCCGCGGTTGGTGACGAGGTGTGCGCCTTCGAGCACATCTGTGCCGTAAAGGCCGACGGTGTTGGTGTTGAACAGCACCTCGATTTTCGGGTTTTCGAGGACACGGCGCTGCATCACCTTTGATGCGCGCAGCACGTCACGGCGCACGATGAGATAGACCTGAGAGGCGAGGCCCGCTAAATAGAGGGCTTCCTCACAGGCTGTGTCGCCGCCGCCGACAACAGCCACGCGGCGGTTGCGGTAGAAGAATCCGTCGCACGTTGCACAGGCCGAAACACCCATGCCTAAATATTTCTGCTCGTCGGGCAGACCGAGATAGCGCGCGCCGGCGCCGGTCGAGATGATTACAGCATCGGCGGTGTATGTCTCGCGGCCGCTGTCGACCGTGACTGTGAACGGTCGCTTCTCGAAGTCGACGTCGGTGACGCGGCCCGAGCGGATTTCGGCGCCGAAACGCATAGCCTGAGAACGCAGGTCCTCCATCATCTTGGGGCCCTGAACTCCCTCCGGATATCCGGGGAAGTTCTCGATTTCGGTTGTGGTGATGAGTTGGCCGCCGGGCTGCGGGCCTTCGAGCACAATGGGGCTGAGATTGGCTCGCGAAGCATATATTGCCGCGGTGAATCCGGCGGGTCCCGAGCCGATTATAAGGCATTTGGTGTGTTGCATGACTATAGTGTTTTATGTTTTGTACTTCGTTATCTCAAGTCGACAACGTCTATGCCGGGATAGGCTTTGGCGTTGAACGTGAAAACCGACGCCGGTATAGCCTCAGTGTGCGTCTTGACCGAGCCGATGCGTATATCGGCCGCCTGTCCGTTGTCAAAGAGCACCTTAATCTCAACCGGCCAGCCTGTTTTGCGGCTGATGGCGATTTTGGCCGATTTTATGGCGTTGTCTTTGCCGGCAGGCGTCAGCTCGACACGGTCGTAGCCGGCCTCAGCTTTAAGCAGACGGCATTTGTAGCGCTTGTCATAGGAAACGATGACCTCAAACGGATTTGTCTCCAAGAGTTCCTCGGGTGTCGGCTCGGTAATGTTTACCTCGCCGGCCGCACTCAGATACGACCACTGGTCTTTGCCGTTATACCACACAGACATCTGCGGCGTGATGAGTCTGAATTTTTTACCCGACATCGTCAGGTCGCCGGCAGTCGAGCCGCCGTTTGACTGTTTCATCGTGAATTCGGCGCTGATGCCTTTGGCCGAGCGTATGCGCGAGGCGCATGCCGAGAGTATGTCGGAGCCGTCACCGGCTGCAAGTGCTGTGAGCGGAGCGATTGCCAGCATCACTATGAGCACCGTGAGTGTGCGCAAATTTAACTTATGTATTGCGTTCATTTTTATTATATGCAAATCCATACATTTGTATAACGTCAGACAGACCCTCTCAGTTTTGCAGAAGGGTCTCGAGTGTGGTCGGGTCCATGAGCACGGCGCGCGGTTTGGCGCCCTGAGCGGGGCCTACGATTCCGGCGGCCTCCATCTGGTCCATGATTTTGCCGGCCTTGTTGTAGCCGATGCCGAAGCGGCGCTGCAGCGACGAGGTCGAGGCCGTGTTCTGCTGCACGATGAAGCGGGCGCAGTCGTTGAACAGTGCGTCGCGCGTCGTCGGGTCATAGTTGTCGCCCGGCTGTGCGCCTTCGACTATAGGTTCGGGCAATAGGTAGGCCGACGGATAACCTATCTGGCGGCTGATATGGTCGGTGATGGCGTCGATTTCGTCGGTATCGATAAAGGCACACTGTACGCGCTCGAGTAGTCCGTTGTGCAGGAAGAGCATGTCGCCGCGGCCGATAAGCTGGTTGGCGCCCGGGCGGTCGAGGATGGTCTTTGAGTCGACCATCTGCATCACGCGGAAGGCGATGCGGCCCGGGAAGTTTGCCTTAATCATACCGGTGATGACGTCGGTCGACGGGCGCTGCGTGGCGATTATCATGTGCATGCCGGCGGCGCGGCCCTTCTGGGCTATACGCGCGATAGGCATCGACACCTCCTTGCCGCCCATCATGATAAGGTCGGCAAACTCGTCGACGATAGTCACGATGTAGGGCATGTAGCGGTGGCCTTTCTCGGGGTTGAGCACGCGTTTTGAGAATTTGCGGTTATACTCTTCGACCGAACGCACTCCGGCCTCGCTGATGAGCTCGTAGCGTTTGTCCATCTCGACACAGAGCGAGTTGAGTGTCGCGGGCACTTTGGTCGGGTCGGTGATGATTGGATTGTCGGCGTCGGGCAGCTTGGCGAGGAAATGGCGCTCAAGCTTGCGGTAAGGCGAGAATTCGACCATCTTCGGGTCGATGAACACGAATTTCAGCTCCGACGGATGCTTGGCGTAAATCAGCGAGGCTATGATGCAGTTGAGGCCCACGGATTTGCCTTGGCCTGTGGCGCCGGCGACAAGTATGTGGGGCATCTTGGTCAGGTCGGCCACAAAGACGTCGTTTGAGATGGTCGAGCCCATGGCGAAGGGCAGATTTTTCTTGACAACAGCCTCGCGGAATTTTGACGACGAAAGCACCGAACGTATCGACACCGTCTGCGGCTCGCGGTTTGGCACCTCGATGCCGACTGTTCCGGCGCCGGGGATGGGCGCGATGATGCGTATGCCCAAGGCCGAGAGGCTGAGGGCGATATCGTTTTCCAAACGCTGTATCTGCGCTATGCGCACACCCTCGGCCGGCACGACCTCATAGAGTGTAACGGTGGGACCGACGGTGGCATGAATACGCTGGATGGGTATGCGGTAGTCGAGCAGGGTTTTGACAATCAGGTCTTTGTTGCGCTCCTGCTCCTCAGGGTCTACGACAGGTCCTGACGGTCGGTCTTCCAAAAGGTCTATGTCGGGGAACACATAACGCGACAGGTCGGCGCGATGGTCGTATGGCTCATCGGTGACGGTCGCTTCGCCCGGTGCAGCTGACTGTGTGGCAGCCTCGGCTACATCGGCCACGGCCACTGTAAACTCGGGCTCTTTGTCGCCCGCGGGTTTCGCGGCCTCGGCAGCTGCTGCGGCAGCCGGCCGGCTGTCTTCGGCGCTGATGCCGATAATCGGCTCGCTGACCGATACAGGGGCTGCCGGAGCGGTGAAAGCGGCCGCAGACGCTGCCTCCTCCGGCTCATCGTCGATATCGTCGATGGTAAAGATGCTGCGCGGAGTGTTGACTTTGCGTGTGCCGGCAAAGACATGCTCGGCATTTTCACTGACTTCCTCACCAAATGACACCTCTTCTCCTGCGGCCTTTTCCGAGTCGGCATGTTCGTTGTCAAATCCGTCGAGGTCGCGCACTTCACCATTCTCCTCGTCACTTTCGCTCTCGTCCTTGGCCTGACGTTTGGGCATAACCGCTTTTATTTTGGCAAAGAGGGCGCTGAGCGGCTTGTAATATACCGCTACGAGGCAGCCGGTGAGGATGACACCCACGGCATAGGCCGTAACCCACGACCCCATCTCTATTAGCCAAAGGTTGACATAGCGGCCGTGGACGCCGCCCCAGTGGGTGAAACTGTCTGTCGTAAGCGTGACGAGGCCGATGATTACGGATATGGATATAGCCGTGAAAAGACATTTGAATGTCAGTGACCAGAAGCGGCACTTCATAGCGCCCAAAAGGCTCAGACCGAGTATGCCGAGATAAATCACAAGCACAAACGCTCCGATACCGAGCCCTTCGGTCATCAGCACATGCGACAGCCATGCGCCTAACGGGCCGCCCGTGTTCTGCACCGCTGTGCCTGATGAGGCGATGGCACCCACAGAGCCGGCGCCCTCGACGATGCTCTGGTCAATAGGGCCGTTCTTGAGATGAGACACAGCCGAAATGGCCATGACTATGGCTATGGTAATCAGCGCCACGCCTAAAGCAAGATGGGTGCGTTTGTCGCGGAAAAATTCGACAAGACGGTTGCCGCCACGCCGACGCTCGTTGGTGCGGCGTCTTTCGCCCTGACGTTGGCGTGATGGCGACGGTTGCTGTGTCCGTCGAGGCTGCCGCGGCTGTGCCGCAGCTTTGGGGCGTGAAGCGGTTGTATGACGTGATGTGGTGCCGAAGTCGTAACTATCCATTTTATTGATGCAATAAGTGTGTGTCTTAGATCGGTTTTGATGAAAGAAAAACGTTTATAATGCTCAGAGTTTTTTAAGTGAGGCGATTATCTCTTTCGGCGAACTTTCGCCGAAGATGGCATTTCCTGCCACAAGAGCATCCGCCCCGGCCTCGGCGCATAGAGCGCCGGTGGTGAGATTAACGCCTCCGTCGACCTCAATGACGGCTTTTGAGCCTGTCTCAAGGATGAGACGTTTGAGCCGCCTGATTTTATCGACACTGTGGCTGATGAATCTCTGGCCGCCGAATCCGGGATTGACACTCATAATCAGCACCATGTCGAGGTCGTAGAGTATATCGGTGAGAGTTTCGACGGGTGTGGCCGGATTTAGGGTGACTGCCGCTTTCATGCCGGCTTCGCGTATGCTCTCAACCGTGCGGTGGAGATGTGTGCATGCCTCCTGATGCACATTGCAGACTGTGGCTCCGATATCTCTGACACGTGTGATGTAGCGCTGCGGGTCGACAATCATCAGGTGCACGTCCAACGGCTTGGCGGCATAGGTTGCCACGGCTTTCATCACCGGAAATCCGAATGAGATGTTGGGCACGAAAACGCCGTCCATTATGTCTAAGTGAATCCAGTCGGCGGCGCTGTCATTGAGCATTTCGATTTCGCCCCTGAGATTGCCGAAGTCGGCTGATAATATAGAGGGAGATACAATCATAGCGTTGTCATGTGTTGGTTTATGTGTGTCAGTTGGTTTTGGCGCTGTCGTTGCGGCGCGGTTTGAAAGCGTTCCATGCGATGATGGCCGCGCATATCACGGCTATGGCCACTCCGGCGTAAGAGAGATATGAGTTGTAGCGCTCGACTGCGCCAAAGAGACTGTTGATGTCGACGGTCTTGGCGAGAAACCATCCTAACAGTGCAAGCACGATATTCCAGACCATAGCTCCTAATCCGGTGAAGATGATAAACACCCATATATTCATGCGCGACAGACCGGCGGGTATAGAAATGAGCTGACGCACAGCCGGAATCAGGCGCCCGATAAAGGTCGAGACTGCTCCGTGCTTGTCGAAGTAGGCCTCGGCGCGGTCGACTTTAGCGCGGTCGATGAGGCAGGCGTGGCCTAAGCGCGAGTCGGCAAAGCGATATACAATCGGGCGTCCGATCCACAGTGACAGACCGTAGTTGACGAGAGCTCCGACGATGGCTCCGGCCGTGGCCACGAGGACTATCACGTAGATGTTCATGTCGGGGATGGCGAGCGCGTGACCCTGATATTGCAGCGTGCGTGTGGTCTGGCAGGCGAGAAATGCAGCCGGAGGCACTATTACTTCTGACGGGAAGGGGATAAACGAACTTTCGATAACCATAAACATGAAGACTACAAGATAGCTCATGTTTGTGACAATTTCCGTAAAATAGTATGACGCGTCGAAAAGCGCGGCGGGTAGCAGCAAATCAATCATGCTTGTATTATGTGTATTTTGATGCGGTCGTTGTTACTTTATATATAAGTGCAAATTTAGTAATTATTTCTATAGTATAAGGTGTCGTGAATACAAAAGTTATAGACACGTTGCATTTGTAAGCTCATGAGATGTGTGGCGTTTTCGCAGCTGACGGGAGGAGAGTGCGACTGACAGACGACAAAAAAATGAAATAAAAATCGCACGAGGTATTGCACAATTGGAAAAAGATGTCTACCTTTGCCGTGCATTTGCGAAATGGTGCCTTTAGCTCAGTTGGTTAGAGCGTCGGATTGTGGTTCCGAAGGTCGAGGGTTCGACCCCCTCAAGGCACCCCACTCAAGATTATTGACATCCCTGCTCCGGTTGCCGGTGCGGGGATGCTTGGTTTTATACAGACACAATTGATTGCTATGATTAAGAAGGAAATACGCGAGCTGCTTGACTCAGAGGCTGCGCGCATTAACAGCCGCTCATTTATCGACGCCGACCCGGTCAGATTCCCGCGCTCGTTTACCGACCGTCGCGACATTGAGATTGCGGCGTTGCTTGCATCAACTATCGCGTGGGGCAAACGTTCGATGATAATTCGCAGCGGAGAGCGTATGTTCGATATGATGGATTGGCAGCCTTATAATTATGTAATAGACGGCGAGTTTGAACATCTGCCCGACGGCAATATTCACCGCACTTTTTTCGCCGCCAATCTGCGTCACTATCTGCGCGGACTCAGGGCGATATATCAGCGCTATGAGACTCTTGACGATTTTGCCCGTGAGGTTTTTGATCGCAACCCGCATTATGAAGGCAAGCCTTGGGTGCTGGCCGAGGCGATTAACGGCGCTTTGGCCGATGCCAATGCCGGTGTATGCGATTGCCGCTGTCTGCCGCTGTCTCTTGACAAGTCGGCGCTTAAGCGTTTTAATATGGCTCTGCGCTGGTTGGTGCGTGACGACGGCATCGTCGACCTCGGGCTGTGGCGCTCGCTGCGTCCGGCAGACCTCTACATCCCGCTTGATGTCCATGTCGGCAATATCTCGCGCGGCCTCGGCCTCATCGACCGACGGGCAAACGACCGTAAGGCTGTCGAGCAGCTGACGGCCGTGCTCAGAGAACTGCGGCCTGATGACCCTGTTTATTATGATTATGCACTCTTCGGCATAGGGGTAGGGGTCTGAGAGTAAGAATGAGAGTAAAAATAAGAGAGGCGCGGCCAAAATCCCTCGGAGATTGCCGCGCCTCATATGCGTTTGTATATTTCGATAGGTGCTTAGTGATGTCGTGTGTCAGAAACGGAATTTGCAGCCGGCCTGAAACAGACCCTGTGCGCCGAAACCGGCTTCGGCAAACAGTGCGACCGTGCGGTTGAGATCAAACTGAGCGCCGACGGGCACAAGCTGGAATGCGCAGTAGCATTTATTATAAGCGTCATCGCCGCGTGGCTGCATGTGTGAAAATTCTATGCCGAGTCCGGCCTTGGCATACATAGAGAACAGACCCGAACGATAATACTG
>DXYS01000005.1:53607-57551 GCA_019415705.1 Bacteroidales bacterium
ATACTGGTAGCGGCCGTTAATCATGAAGGCATGATAAGCGATGTTGCTGTGATGAGGGCCGCCCTTGGTGGTAGTGCTCGAGAACGTGTAAGACGGACCGATCCAGAATTTGGAATTGATCTGGAAGTTAAAACCCACGTTGAGAGCGCCCCACGCCGTGTTTACGCCGTGCCAGCCGTCATGCATGTCCATGGCGTCCATCTGTGTGTAGCCGCCGTAAGATACAGTAAGTTCCTTGCCTTGAGCCGATGCTCCGAATGTCGTTGCGGCGATTACCGCTAATGAGATGAGTAATTTGCGTATCATAACATTTTTGTAGTTTGTTAAACTTTTAAAAAATAAACACACCATGTCCGCCGATAGTTCAGTCAGGTTAATCCAAACGTTGCCGAAACGCCATTTTTCAATTATTTAACTGCTGAATGAAAAAAAATGAGTATCTTTGCACGATAAACGTTGTCTAATCACTATTATCATCATTAATGGACGTCAAAAAAGTGCTATTTGTCTCGCAGGAGATAACCCCCTATCTTAAACCCACGGCTCTGTCGCTGTTTGGACGCGACTTGCCGCAGGCTATTCAGGAGCGAGGGGTGGAAGTCAGAACTTTCATGCCGAGATACGGTATTATCAATGAGCGCCGTAACCAGCTGCATGAAGTTATTCGCCTGTCAGGCCTTAATATATCGATTGACGACTCCGACCATCCGCTGATTATCAAAGTGGCGACCCTTCAGCCCTCGCGCATGCAGGTCTACTTCATAGACAACGATGATTACTTTGTGCGGCATACATCCGAAGGCCTTGAGACGGCCACTATGCCCGATGACAACGACGAGCGCATCATCTTCTTTGTACGCGGCGTCGTAGAGACCGCAAAAAAGCTCCGCTGGGAGCCGTCTGTGATACACTGCACAGGATGGGTGACAGCCCTTGCTCCTCTGTATCTCAAAAGCATTTATGCCGACGACCCCTCGTTCCGCGACACCAAAATAATCTACTCGCTTTTCAACGAAAATTTTGAAGGCGCCTTAGACCCCCGCATGGTCGAGAAACTCCGTCTTGACGGATTTACCGACGAGCAGCTTGCAGCTTTGGACGGCGCTCCTGTCGATTGCCGCATGCTCAACAGACTTGCAATCGACCATGCCGATGTCGTCGTAGAAAGCAGCGAAGGCGTCGATCCCGAGCTTGTCGCATACGCCCGCGCCTCAGGCAAACCGTTCATGGCTTATCCCGGAGCTGAGGACTATGCCGACGCTTACTTTAATTTCTATCAATCTCTTTAAACATTATTCATCGCAGCCGCCACACTATGCGGGCTTTCTGCCAGTTTAAAACAAAGATGAATTTCAGATCCAATTTCGTTGTCGCAGCCGCCGCATGCCTTATCGCTCATGCAGCCGTGTCGTGTGACGATTCTTCAAATATCGGCGCCTCTATAGCCGAAGACGAGCTCGAGATTGTCATCGACTCGACATTTACCATCACCGGCCGTACGGTCGCCAACGGAGCCGTGCAGTCACGTACACTCACTCAGCTCCTCGGACGCATTGACGCCGAGGGCTACGGACGCCTTTCGAGCGAAGTAGTCACACAGTTCATGCCTTCGGCAGCCCTCGACACACAGGGCATCTCTGTCAAGACCATTGACTCGCTCTCGCTCGTGTTCAACATTGTCGACGGCAACTATGTCGGTGACTCGATTGCCCCCCTCGGCATCGAGGTCTACCGTCTCAACCGCCGCCTCCCGTCTCCCATCTACAGCGACTTTGACCCTACAGGCTATTATGACCCTTCGAAGTGCATCGGCCGTGCAGTCTACAACATGTCAAACATCGGCGTCACCGACACATTGCCCTATGCCGCCGCGCGTTCGATCAGAGTTACACTTCCGCAGGAGCTTGCTCAGGAACTCTATCGCGCCTACATCCGCAATCCGAAGATATATTCGTCGCCCAACGACTTTATCAATCAGGTCTTCCAAGGACTTTATATACGCAACTCTTTCGGCAGCGGTCGTTTGACAAACGTGTCGCAGACCATAATGCAAATGTTTTATCACACCCGCTATGTCACCGACATGGGGCGTGACACGACAATCAACTATGTCGGCAATTACTTCGCCGTGACCCCTGAGATTGTCACCAACAATAACATCAAATATCAGATATCTCCCGATATACAGTCAGCTATCGACCGTGGCGAGAACATTGTCGTTGCGCCTGCCGGCTACAACGTCGAATTTACTTTCCCCGGCCGGGAGATTGTAAACTCATATAATAGTAAAAAAGGACATCTCTCTGTGGTCAACACCTTATCATTGATTCTGCCGGCCGACACACTTAAGAGCAAACTTGGCATCAGCGCCCCGCCATATATGCTCTTGATCAAGAAGAGCAAGATGAAAGAATTCTTCTCCAACAACCAGTTGCCCGACAACATCAACTCCTTCTACGCCAATTACGACTCGACACACGGCAGATATTATTTTGCCGGTATGCGCGAATATATCCTCGACCTCCTCTCCAAAGACGAGATTAAAGACGAAGACGTGGATTTTGTCCTGACGCCTGTCAATGTGACCACAGAGTCTAACAACGACTACTATTACGGGTCGACATCCACGGTGACAGAAGTTGCTCCTTATGTTTCCGGTCCCGCCATGGCCAAAATATTGTTTGATAAAGCAAAAATTAGATTTGTCTATAGCAATCAATCAATAAATAATTAGTATCTTTGCACCGTCAAAGACACAAGCCGCAATAGCTCAGTTGGTAGAGCATTTCATTCGTAACGAAAAGGTCGTGGGTTCGAGTCCCACTCGCGGCTCAATCAAAATACCCCTGTAAACCAGCCCCTCAACGGCTGGTTTTACTGTTTATTCCTTAAGGTCTTTAAAGGCCTTAGAGGCCTTAAAGACTCTCTAAAGCCCATACCCTTTTCTCAATATGAAAGATTCTTCATTTTCGCCCGACCTGCAGCTGATGGCTTCGGGGCAGTGGCATAACGGTTTCGCACCGTCTATCGGCGAGGCTCTTGGCCGCACGGCCGACATAGTCTTTCGCCTGAATTCTCTGCCGCCTTCTGCTGTCACTGAGCGTGAAACACTCATACGCCAATTATTGGGCAGCATAGGTTCAAACTTCCACCTCAATGGACCTTTTCGATGCGATTTCGGCCACAATATAAGCGTAGGTGATAATTTTGTCGGCAATTTCAACCTGACCATACTCGACGAAGCGCCCGTGACTATCGGCAACAATGTGTTTATCGGACCGAATACCGGCATCTATACGATATGTCATGCGCTTGATGCCGAGCAGCGGTCAGCGGGCATCATGCGCGCACTTCCGGTCACAATCGGCGACGATGTGTGGATAGGTGCCGGAGTCTGCATCCTGCCGCGAGTGACCATAGGGCAGGGAGCAGTCATCGGCGCAGGCTCAGTCGTGACGTCTGACATCCCTCCCTGCGTCATCGCCGTCGGCAATCCCTGTCGCATTATCCGTAAAATCGGAGATGACGAGCGGGTATCGGTTGCGACTGCCGGGGACGTATAAAAGTATGACTGTTAGAATGATATAGTATTTATAATGATTTTAGGCATTAAAATGGCATAAATTATGCCATTAAAAATTTGCAAAATCAGAAAAAGGTCGTAACTTTGCACTCGCAAACAAGGCGGGATAGCTCAGTTGGTTAGAGCGTCGGATTCATAACCCGGAGGTCCCGAGTTCAATTCTCGGTCCCGCTACTTGCCTGAATCGGTTGGCTTCATTGAAACTAACCGATTTTTTTATGTAGGGACATGCCCAAGCGAGTGCAGCGAGCGACGGCATGTATAATTCGGGTCGGTTGCTAAACCCGGTTGAAATATTAAGAAAAAATGGGGTCAAGCCGAATTTTCGGTGCATTTGTTAAAACCGGGAGATTAAAGTGTT
>DXYS01000050.1 GCA_019415705.1 Bacteroidales bacterium
GCAACCAGGCCGGCATCGAGATCCACTCGGGCCGCAACCGCATCGTGCGCCGCATATTCGAGTCACTCGGCTATCACGTGACAAAACTTGACCGCGTCTATTTCGCCGGTCTGACCAAAAAGAATCTGCCTCGCGGACGCTGGCGCTATCTGACTCAGGAAGAAGTCAACTTCCTCAAAATGGGCTCTTTCGAATAACCAATATTACACAGCAAGCAAATATAAGATGAAACGTACAAAAGTATGCGACATATTCGACCCCGCGCTGCTCGGACATGAAGTCTGCGTCAAAGGCTGGGTGCGCACACGTCGCGGCAACAAATATGTGCAGTTTGTCGCCCTCAACGACGGCTCGACAATCAAAAACATACAGATTGTCTTTGACATGACCAAGTTTGACGACGAACAGCTCAAACCGGTCACGACCGGTGCGTCAATCTGCGTCACGGGTCTGCTCGTGGAGTCGATGGGCAAAGGCCAGACATGTGAGATACAGGCCTCTACGCTTGAGGTCTACGGCACGGCCGACCCCGACACCTATCCTCTCCAGAAAAAAGGCCACACGCTCGAGTTCCTCCGCGAGAAGGCTCATCTGCGTCCCCGCACAAACACATTCGGCGCCGTGCTGCGCGTGCGCAGCACCTTAGCCTATGCCATCCATAAATTCTTTCAGGAAAAAGGATTCTTCTATCTCAACACTCCGCTCATCACGGCCAGTGACTGCGAGGGCGCCGGAGCAATGTTCCAAGTGACCACCCTGCCCCTCAACGACCTGCCCAAGACCGACGACGGAGCCGTCGACTACTCAAAAGACTTTTTCGGCAAACCGACCGCGCTGACCGTCAGCGGCCAGCTCGAAGGCGAGCTCGGAGCCACGGCCCTCGGAGCCATCTACACCTTCGGCCCGACATTCCGCGCCGAGAACTCCAACACTCCGCGTCACCTGTCAGAGTTCTGGATGATTGAGCCGGAGATGGCCTTCTATGACATCACCGACAACATGGACCTCGCCGAAGAGTTTGTCAAATACTGCATCGGCTATGCCCTCGACCACTGTCGCGACGACATCGAGTTCCTCGCCGAGCACTTCGACAAAGGCCTCATCGAGCGCCTCGAGTTTGTCCTCCATAACGACTTCGTGCGTCTGACCTACACCGAGGGTGTCAAGATACTCAAAGAGTCGGGCCACAAGTTTGAGTTCCCCGTAGAGTGGGGCATCGACCTGCAGAGCGAGCACGAGCGCTATCTCGTCGAGCAGCACTTCAAAAAGCCCGTCATACTCACCGATTACCCCAAGGAAATCAAGGCTTTCTACATGAAGCAGAACGACGACGGCCGCACCGTGCGCGCCATGGACGTCCTCTTCCCCAACATCGGCGAGATCATCGGCGGCTCTGAGCGCGAGGGAGACTATGACAAACTCTACAAGCGCATCGAGGAGCTCAACATCCCGATGAAAGACATGTGGTGGTATCTTGATACACGCCGCTTCGGCACAGTGCCTCACAGCGGTTTCGGTCTCGGCTTTGAGCGTTTAGTGCTCTTCGTCACCGGCATGACAAACATCCGCGACGTCATCCCCTTCCCCCGCACACCCAACAACGCAGAGTTCTAAACCGACTCACCGCGTCACTACTCATAACGGCTCCGCAGCTTTTATGCTGCGGAGCCGTTTGTTTTCACTTTCAGAAGCAAATAACGCCCGTAACTTTATTTTAGTTACAAAATCGAGGCAAAAATGTTAAAATTTAAATTATTCGTCCTGCAAATCTTATTTTTTGCTATTTTTTACCGTACTTTGCAGACAATAACATAGTACGGATACTCAACAAGCAACAATACGACATAAGATTATCATACAGCCAATTATCATTATCTAATCCAATCATATCAATTAATCAACCCCAACGTTAATGCAACATTTTCTGAAAAAAGCGCTTGTCTGTGGCCTCGCGGTCATGGCAAGCATTGGCGTGTTGGCTGCCGACGCCCCCAAGCAGGGTGTCGTGAGGGTCAAGCTACAGACCCAAGTTGCCAAACGCGTAGGTGCGAAAACGCGCACGGCCGTTGACGGGACTCTCCCGACGGGCGTGAAGGCACTTGACGCGGCGGCAGCCAAAATAGGCGTGGCGTCTATCCGCCCGCTGTTTCCGCCAAACCCCAAGTATGCCGCAGAGCGAGCCAAATACGGCATCGACCAGTGGTATGAAGTGACATTTGACACCTCCGTGTCATCTGTCGACGCCCGAAAACAGCTCCAGAACGTCACCGGTATTCTTAAAGCCGAGACCGTCACCGAGCCAAAACTCGTAGGTTCAAAGAATTTCGTCGTGCAGAAAGCCGCCCCCAAGGCCGGCTCGACGATGCCGTTCAACGACCCGCGTCTCGCCTCGCAGTGGCACTACGCCAACGACGGCTCGATGCCCGGCTCGGTTGCCGGCGCAGACATCAATCTGTTTAAGGCTTGGCAGCAGACCACCGGTGACAAAAAAGTCGTAGTGGCCATTATCGACGGCGGCATAGACTACCGTCATGAAGACCTTGCCGCAAACGTGCTCATCAACGAGGCCGAGCTCAACGGACAGCCCGGCGTCGACGACGACGGCAACGGATATGTAGACGACATCTACGGATGGAACTTCTGCACAAATTCGGCCACAATCTATCCCCACGACCACGGAACACACGTAGCCGGCACGGTAGCCGCCGTCAATAACAACGGCATCGGTGTCTGCGGCGTGGCCGGAGGCGACGGCAGCGAGGGCTCGGGTGTCAGCATGATTTCATGTCAGGTATTTGACAGCCGCAGCGGTGTCGGCGAGGGCAATTTCGCCGAAGCCTTGGTCTACGCGGCCGAGCGCGGCGCCTCTATCGCACAGTGCTCATGGGGTTGGGACGCCCCCGATTATAAAGAGGATGCCGTCATCGACGCCATAAACTATTTTACAAATATGTCACGCAGCGAGACCATGACCGGCGGTCTGTGCATCTTTGCCACCGGCAACACGGGTCAGACCGGCAATTACTACCCCGGATGCCTCGACAATGTTGTGGCCGTTGCCGCCTTGTCGGCCGACAAACGCGTGACCGCATACTCAAATTACGGTCCGTGGGTCGACATCACCGCTCCCGGCGGTCTGATGGACTATGACCCGCAGTGGGGCGTGCTCTCCACACTCCCCAACAACTCTTACGGCTGGAACGAAGGCACATCGATGGCCTGTCCGCACGTGTCGGGCATCGCGGCCCTTGTCCTGTCAAAATACGGCACCGAGGCCATGAGCCCGGAGATGCTGCGCAATCAGCTTATCACCGCCGTCAACGACCTCTACTCCTCTAATCCGGGCTGCGAGGGCAACTACGGCTCCGGTTATATCGACGCGGTGAAAGCGCTGCAGTTCGGCGACGAAAGCGCTCCGGACGCAGTATCAGCCTTAGAACTTCTGCCCGCACAAAGCAGCATCACCCTGCGCTGGACAGTGCCCGCGGCTCCTTATGACGCCGTCGACCACTTTATCGTTTACTACTCGACCGATGAGTTTACAGCCGACAACCTCGGCTCGGCCCGCTCGGTCAACGTCGACTCACGCTTCAGCCCGTCAGGCTCTGCAATGAGCTACACACTCGAGGGCCTCGCCTCGCTGACCAAATATTACATCGCCGTCAAGGCTGTCGGCCGTCAGGGAGCCGTCTCTGAGCTCTCGCCGGTAGAAAGCGCCGAGACAAACGCCGGACCGGCCATGACTGTCGACAAAACATCGCTCGACATCTCGGCCGGCTCTGATGTATTCACCATCGGCAACGACGCCGAGGGTCTGCTCAACTGGACGTACCGCACACGCACCGCATCGTCACAGATATCAATGACGTCTGCACGGCCGGTCACTCCGATGAATGTGCGTCATTACACAGGCAAAACCGGCGCAAAAGCCGTCACCCGCCATCAGACGGTGAGCACCGACGAATTCATGCAGTCTGATTTTCCGACGAATATCGCCTACTATGAGTTTATAGGCGCCTACATCGGCGACACCGACCGCTCTCTGCCCAACTCGATGGCCCAGTACTTCACCGTCGACGAGGCAAAATATCCCGACGGATTCAACCTCACCACCGTCACCATCGAAGGCGCCAACGGCGTCAGACCGGTAATCGAAGTCTACAAAGGCGCCGCGTCAATCACCGCACAAAACCGCCTGTGCTCGGTGATGCCCGACTTCTTTGCATACTCGTTCCCCGTGCAGCTGCCCGAGCAGCAGTACTTCGCCCCGGGCGAAAGTTTCTGGATTGTTGTCCATTTCGACGGCAATCAGGAGGGCTATCCCTTGGGATTGGCTGACGGTGACGGCTCGGCTGCTGCCGCCAACGCCTATATGTCAAACGACCGCGGCCTCTCGTGGACGCCACTCAAAGAGGCTCTCGCCGGCTCGCCGTTCACCTACATCGAGTGCCCGACATGGGCCATAAAGGCTATTTCCAACAATCCCGACTGGTCGCAGCTGCTCGTGCTGACACCCTCAGAGGGCACCGTCAAAATGGGCGAGACCCAGACCGTCGAGGTCAAGACCGACGGTCAGCCCCTCTGCAACGGCAACTACAACTTCAACATCTACTTTGACACCAACGAGAGCGACGCCAACAAAATCGTGCTCCCCGTTTCGCTGAATGTCTCGGGTCAGCCGGCCGACATGGTGTTCGGCAAGATTGTCAACTTCGGCGACCTGCTCGTCGGACAGCAGCGCACCCTGACTGTCGAGGTGCTCAACCGCGGCTACGGCTCATTTGTCGGCAGCGAATGGGGACCGGGCATCTACAGCGACAAGATTTCGTCGACAAGCGAGCATTTCGCCGGTCCCGAATACCTGTCGTCAGGTTTCCCTGCACGCACAAAGACATCGTTTGACATCACCTTCGCGCCCAAAGCGGCCGGCAGCCACACCGGCTCGATTGTCTTCACTGACAAGGACGGCAAAGAGATCAGCGTGATGGTGCGCGGCGTCGCAACCGAGCCTGCTCAGATTACCGTAACTCCCGCCGCAGTCGAAGTCGGCGAACTCGAAGTCGGCGGCGCAGCCAAGGAGGTAAACTTTGAAATCAGCAACACAGGCAACTATCCCTTGCAGTTCGTGATGCCCAAATACAGCGACGAGACCATCGAAGGCGCATCCGACGACGCCGGCATACACCGTTTCGGCTACGTCTGGGCGTCAAACCTCAACGGGTCGACCGGCGCCGAGTATGACGGCAATCCCGAACTTATCGGCGCGGTTGACATCACATCGTCGTTCAGCGACAACTCCTCGTGGTCGGCTCCGATTGACCTCGGATTCAAATTCCCGTTCTACGGCAAGGAGTACGAGCAGATTTATGTCAACAACCTCGGCGGCATAGCCATGAACACCGGCGAATTTGCAGCCATGTCGCAGACTCCCGTCTATCCCGGCCACACCTATCTCAACGGCACCGGCTGGATATCGGCGTGGGGCGCTTCGGTCCTGCAGATGGGCGCCGACTCACACGTCAGCTACTCCAAGCGTGACGGCAAGCTCGTCATCTCGTTCAGCAACGTACTCGCAGTCGTGTACGACCAAGACTACACACCCGTGTCATTCCACATCGTGCTGTCTTCAAACGGCGACATTGAGTTCTATTATGACAATTATGACCCGATGATGGTCTTCAATCAGGGCCGCACTCTTTATGTAGGTGTATCCGACCCTGACTGTCAGGACCCGCTGACCGTCACATCAATCGACATGGCCAACTCGGAGTGGGCTACCGAAGAGGAGCGCACCGTCGAGGGCGACCGCTACATGTCGTTTGTCACAGGCACAGCCGTTGTGCTCCGCGCTCCGGCTCCCGACATGATTGAAACCGTATCGCCCGTCACCGGACTGCTCGCCCCCGGCGAAAAAGTCACGGTCAAGGCTACAGTCAAGGCCACCGATGACATGAACGCCGGAGCTACCGTCTCAAATCTCGTAATCAACTCCAACGATCTCGCGAGCCCGTCTGTGCTTGTGCCGTTCAACGCCGTCATAACCGGTGACCTCAATCCGGCTCTCGGAGCGACATCCGCCGCTGCCGACTTCGGCAAGGTGTTCCGCACGTCTGACGCCAAGCGCTCTGTAACGGTCACCAACGACGGCCGCTCGGAGATGACTGTCACAGCCGTGACATTCCGCGACGGCAAGTTCACAACCGATTTCGCGACTCCCTGCACTGTGCCCGCCCGTCAGGCCAAAGACATCGTCGTCACTCTCCCGACAGAGGCCGAAGGCGCCGTGGCTGACGAGATGACCGTTACAACCGACGCCGGCGAGATGACCGTATCGCTCAAAGGCGAGGTCATCGGCTGTCCCGATATCGAGCTTGGTTATGAAGACATCACACTCACGCTTGAGGCTTACAGCACCGAGGCCAAGCCGCTGTCGATAAAGAATACGGGCAACGAGCCGCTGCAGTATGCCGTCACAGCCGGCGAGCACGTCTCTTACAAACCCGACTTCGCCACATCGACCGGCACAGCCTACACCTACGTATCCAACGAGAGCAACTCATCAGTCAAGTTTGACTGGATTGACATCACGTCAGACGAGACCGCAGAGCACAACTCGTTCACATACTACATGGCCCACGACTATGTGGCCGTCGAGCTGCCCTTCGACTTCCCGTTCTACGGCAAGAATTACAACCGCATGTATGTCTACAACACCGGTTTCGTCTCGTTCACCGAGCGCACCGACGAACATGCGTGGCCCGAGCCACCGGCTGACTTCCCCGGCGGAACAATCTACACCAACATCATCGCTCCCTACTGGGGTCTGCACACTATGGACCAGACACGCACAGCCGGCACATATCACCGCGTGACCGACACACAGGCCGTCGTCTCGTTTATGGAATACGGCAACTCGATGAATCTCGGTGTATGCTATCAGTTGATACTCAACGCCGACGGCACATTCAAGTTCCAGTATAAAGCCGACAGCAAAAATCCCGACTCGGTCATCTTCAACACCTTCGGTCTCGCAGGCATCTCCAATGAGGACGCAAGCGAGAGCATACACCTGCCCGACCGCCTTGTCAAATTCGGCTCGGCAGTCGAATTCACGCCTGTCGTAAGCTACAGCCTCGCCCCCGGCGAGTCTGCTACAGCTGACATAACCGTCACCGCCGACGCTATGGCCGGGACATATGAGAGCGCCATCAATGTGGCCACAAACATCCCCGGCAAAGAGTCGATAACAATCCCCGTGTCACTCGACATTACCGGCGAGGCCAAGGCTGAGTTCTCTGCTGATGTCACCGTCGAGCATCCTGTCGGATGGGCTTCGACCGACTTCACCGACCCGATGATTCAGATGGGCGCCATGTACTACGGCATGGTCGAGATTAAGAATACGGGCACGGCTCCGTTCATGATTTCGTATGTCGAGAACAAGGGTCCGCAGATTCATGACGATTACTTCGACGAGGATTACCCCATATTCTACACCTTCTATGAGGCCGAGGAAATCGACTGGATTACCGGCGAGCCCACCGGCAACAAGGCGTGGACCAACTATGACAACATGCCCGTAATGGTCGGCGCTGACGGCGTGCGCTTCGCCGTGCCGATGACTCAGTGTGAGCAGGCCTTTACCCCGGGCGAATATGAGATACCGCTCGTATTCCACCTCGAGGGTCTCGCCGACATGACAGAGTACACCGCTACAGTCAAGTTTGTCGTCACCCCGGCTCCCGTGCTCGGATTTGACGGCACAACAGCCGACGAAGGCCTCTACATCAAGGGCGTCGCTCCCGACTATGTCGGCACACACGCTCTGACCCTAACCAACGAGGGCGAATACAAACTGACCGGCACAGCCCGTCTCGACCTCACAGGCCGCGGCGAGTCACTTGACCCGGACGGTGGCGGCGGCATCGCTCCCGCCACGGCAGCCGTCGGCTCGGCCAAAGCCGTCAAAGCCCTCACCGACGCCGGTGTACGCTCTCTGCAGCCCTTCGACCTCTCGGAGTCAAGCGACGACATCCTCAACCTCCCCGGCAAGGAATATTTCGAGTTTATCCGCGGTCTTTATCATCCCAACCTGCCCGGCTCGCTCGCCACATTTAACTACGGCAGCAACACCGAGTATGACTTGTTTAAGGCGTCGACCCTCTTTGAGTCGCCCGCCGGAGGTTTCAATATCTCCCATATCTACTCTATCCTCAAGTTCGGCAACCTCAAGGACGCCGACATCAAAGTGGAAATCGTCACCGGTGACAGCCCCGAGAACGGCACCGTAATCGGCCGAGGCACCTACCACCTCGGCACCCCCGAGAGCACTACCGCCAGCTATCAGACCGTCATACGTCTCGACCGCAGCGTCTTCGTGCCCGAGGGTCAGGAGTTCTATGTCGTCTTCACCTTCCCGGCCGGCGAAGCTGCGCCGATGGGCGTCTCCAAAAAAGAGGAGTCTGTCGTCACGGGCCGCTACATGGGCTTCACAGAGTCTTACGGCTGGTATGACATGGCCGAGATGTTTAAGGAGCAGTACGGCTCAATGGGCTATATCACATCGTGCTTGGAGACTGAGGCCGGCTCAGAGTGGGCTACCCTCGAGACAAAAGAAGTCGCCTTCAGTGTAGAGCCCGGCGAGACTCTGCCGCTCAACGTCAGAATCAATGCCGTCTCGGCACCGCTCGAGGAAGGCAACAAGGCCATGATGGTCATCCGCACCAATGACCCGATGATGCCGCTCGTCAACGTGCCGGTCGTTCTTGACAAAAACCGCACGCCGCTCGTCGAGGCCATGCCTGAGGCACTTCTCGTCAGCGAGGGCGCTACAGCCGAATTCGCTATCGAGGTTTCCGACCCCGATGACGACGCCATGACACTCAGCTTTGCCGATAACGGCGAACTCTGCACCGTCAAGTCTGTCACTTCAGACAAGGGCGAGCTGGCCGTCAGCGACAACGCCGTAGCAGTCGAGGCCGGCTCGGGCAAAGTAACCGTCAAGGTAACGGTCGGTCCCGACTACGGTGACGCCGGCAGATATGCCTTCACCGTCACAGCCAAAGACAGCTACGCACAGGAAGCGTCAGCCTCTGTGGCTTACACAGTCGAGCACACCAACCGCGCTCCGCAGCCCGTGACAGCCGAGGCTCTGACACTCACCGTCGGCCAGAGCTCTGATGTCATCGACTTCGCCAAACTCTTCGACGAGCCCGACGGCGACGACATGACATATACGCTCACGATTGCCGACCCGACAGTCGTCGACGCATATCATGCAGCCGCTTCGGCCATCCTCGTCGGCCTCAAGGCCGGTGTCACCACCGTCACTGTCGAGGCCACCGACGCAGCCGGTGCTAAAGCCGTCAACACCATCGACGTCACAGTCAGCGAGCGCAGCGGCATCGCGGGCATAACCGCGTCGACCGATGTCAAGGTATGGCCCAACCCGGTTGTCGAGACCCTATATCTGTCGCTGCCGGCCGCAGTCGAGAGCTTCAGCTACCGTCTCGTGTCAATCAACGGTCAGACAGTCCTCGCTGCTGACGCCGTCAACGCTCAGAGCGGCGACGCCATAGCCATCGACATGTCGGCACTCGCAGCCGGTTACTATGTAATCAAGATTACGGGCGCCGACGGCTCCTCAGCCGCCCTGCCCGTAATCAAACGATAACATTTAACTCTATAATGAAAAGACGGCGCCCCCACGGAGGCGCCGTCTTTTTCGTATGGCCATCTATACGGCAACGTATATATTTTTTGAGAAAACTAAACAATACTATTTCATATCAGATATTATTTGCTATTATTCCATTCATCAAAAAAACGCAGAAAATCAGCCAACCATACCCAAGATAAATTCGAATCATCTAACGTCAGATACATTAGCCTTTCCTTAAGAGAAGCTCGTACAGGGCTAAAATATAATTTATTAGCCCCGACGGCTATTATAACACGCATATCATCACCGGCTTTATTATTACCTATTTCGACACGCACTAAGTTTTCATTTCCCCTCTCCTGTAAAATAAATTTCTTTGGAATATCAATTCCGTTATATTTTTGACCGGTATTCTCTCGAAAAGCATCGAATGAATTTTGAAATACACACATAAATACTCCCTCCGGAATAGGGAGAACAGATTTGTAATTTCCATCCACAACTTCTATTGCAAACCTATCCTTAGTCAAATAAAAGGGAGCAAAATTAAAAACTAATGTAGGGACTTGCCTTTGGCAAGTATAATGTGGCCGCTATGATTCGCCAATTATACATGCCGCCGCAAACCCGCGGTCGCTTTGGCTTGTCCCTTCTATGTTGTGGTGCAATAGGCAAAGATAACTTTAACTTCAAATTAAC